>CAZWZG010000191.1:0-4880 GCA_964638245.1 uncultured Rhodobacterales bacterium | reverse complement strand
TCAGCCACCCCCAGGCACACCATGCGCCCGAAGTTTATGACGGAATTGCCGAGGCAGACTGCGCCGCCTTGCTCAAAGAGTTCTTTGTCGCGCGGCGCTAGCGCTCTTCATCTGGACAGAAATATCCCGGGGGAGCCGCACAGCGGCGGCGGCAGAGCCCCCAGCCTTAGATCTCAATCGCCACCATCACTTCGGGCTCAATCACATCCACCCCGGGCAGTGCAGCTTTCATCGCGTCCGCTGACTGTTCCAAAAGCGGGAAGGTTTTGTAGTGGCAGGGGATCACCGTTTTGAAGTCGAAGTACTTCTTGGCCGCCCAGGCCGCGCCCTTCATGTCCATCGTAAAATGGCCACCCGCGCACAGGATGCCGATATCGGGCGCGTGGTATTCGCCCATCCAGGCCATATCGGCCATGATATCTGTGTCGCCCGAGACATAGATCGTGTGCCCTTCGCCCTGTATCATGAATCCCGCTTCCGCACCCGCGTACATCGGCCCATGTTCGGTCCCGACAGACGACGAATGGCTCGCATTCACCATCGTGACGGCCACATCGCCCAACTGCACCGTGCCGCCTTTATTGAACCCGATCACGGATATCCCTTCGGCCGCTTCCCAATGGCTCATCAGGTCGTAAATGCCGACCACCGGCACAGAGAGGTCCTTGGCCAACGCCACAGCATCCCCGGCATGATCCCCATGCCCGTGGGTCAACAGAATATGCGTAGCCCCCTCAACCGCCGCCGCCCGCGCATCGGGCGGAAAGACCGGGTTTCCGGTCATCCAAGGGTCAATCAGCAAAACCTCACCCGCAATTTCGATCCGAAAGCCAGAATGTCCAAGCCATGTGATCTTCAACGCAACGTCCTCCATTGACCATTCCCCGATAGTTCTCAGTTTAACGCGCATGGACTGGTCCGGCTACATCGACATTTTTTGCGAGCGGCTCGAACCCGGCTTTTGGGCCGAACCGGTCAACGCGATCACGAATGCCGCATTTTTGATCGCTGCACTCATCGTCTGGCCCATGGTCGGCGGGCGCGGGCGCCTCTTGGCGGCGCTGGTAGGTGCGGTCGGGATCGGAAGCTTCCTCTACCACACCTTCGCCACCCAATGGGGTTCGGCCGTCGATGTGGGCGCGATCGCGGTCTTCACGCTGGCCTACCTCTATTTTGCGACCCGCGACTTGCTGCGCTGGCCGTTCCCATGGGCCGCCCCGATCCTGTTCTTCCCTTACATCGTCGTCACGACCATGGCCTTCAACGCGCTGCCGTTCTTCAACGTCTCCAACGCTTACTGGGGCATCGCCCTTCTGATCGCGATCTACGGTTGGCTGATTCGGCCACAACCCGCCGGGCGCGGCCTTCTGATCGCGGCCGCGCTCCTGTCGGTTTCAATCACCGTGCGTTCCCTCGACATGCCGTTTTGCGACGCCTTCCCGCTTGGCACTCATTTCGTCTGGCACATTCTGAACGGCATCACGCTGGGCTGGCTGGTCCTTGTCTATGATCGCCATGTGCGAGCGGCTTGAACCCGCCCGCCGAGGGCGCTAGGTCAGGCCGGTCAGTCAAACGAGGCAACCGTTCCATGTCCATTGATCGCGAAACCGCGCGCCGCGTCGCCCACCTTGCCCGGATCCGGGTCGAGGAAGAGGCGCTCGACAGCCTTGCCGGCGAATTCAACGCCATTCTGGGGTTCATCGAGCAATTGCAGGAAGTCGACGTGGACGGGGTCGAACCGATGGTGTCGGTCACACCCATGCGCCTGAAACGGCGGGAGGATGTGGTGACCGATGGCGACCAGCCCGACAAGGTTCTCAAAAACGCGCCCGACGCGCGCGAAGGGTTTTTTGCCGTGCCAAAGGTGGTCGAATAATGCGTGAGCTGACGAAACTTGGCCTCGCGGAGGCCCGCGATGGATTGCGCAAGGGCGACTACACCTCGCTGGAACTGACCGAAGCCTGCCTCACGGAAATCGAAGGCGCGGGTCAGTTGGGGGCGTTTGTCCACCACACGCCCGATCTCGCACGCGACCAAGCCCGCGCCGCAGACGCGCGGATCGCCACGGGCGATGCGCCCGACATGTGTGGTCTGCCCGTTGGCATCAAGGATCTCTTTTGCACCAGGGGCGTGCCAAGCCAGGCCGCCTCGGCGATCCTCGGCGGCTTCAAACCGGAATATGAATCCACCGTCACCACCCAGCTCTTCGAAGCGGGAACGGTGATGCTGGGCAAGCTGAACATGGACGAATTCGCCATGGGCAGCTCCAATGAAACCTCGACCTACGGCAACGCCGTGAACCCCTGGAAAAAGGCCGATGGCGTCGCTCTGACCCCAGGCGGATCCTCGGGCGGGTCTGCGTCAGCGGTCTCTTCCGACCTCTGTCTTGCGGCCACGGGCACCGACACTGGCGGCTCGATCCGCCAACCCGCCGCGCTTGTTGGGATCACCGGGCTGAAGCCGACTTATGGACGCGTGTCGCGCTGGGGGATCATCGCCTTTGCCTCCTCGCTCGATCAGGCCGGACCGATGACGAAATCGGTGCGCGATGCCGCGATCATGCTCGAAGCCATGGCCGGGCACGATCCCAAGGATTCTACATCCGCCGAGCTTGAGGTGCCCAATTTCGAAGCCATGCTCACCGGCGATATCCGAGGCAAGACCATCGCCATCCCCAAGGAATACCGCATGGACGGTATGGCCGACGAGATCGAGGCGCTTTGGGCCGAAGGGCGCAAGATGCTGGAAGACGCGGGCGCGAAAATCGTCGATGTGTCGCTGCCCCATACGAAATACGCCCTGCCGGCCTACTACGTAATCGCTCCCGCCGAAGCGTCTTCGAACCTCGCGCGCTATGACGGGGTCCGCTACGGCCATCGCGCCACGCTCGAAAAGGGCGAAAACATCACCGACATGTACGAGAAAACGCGCGCCGAAGGCTTCGGGGCCGAGGTGCAGCGGCGCGTGATGATTGGCACCTACGTGCTGTCCGCAGGCTTCTATGACGCGTATTACAACCGCGCCCGAAAAGTGCGCGCGTTGATCAAAAAGGACTTCGATGATGTCTTTGCAACGGGCGTCGATGCGATCCTGACGCCCGCCACGCCGTCCGCAGCCTTCCCACTGGGCCAGCCGCAAGACGACCCGGTGCAGATGTACCTCAACGACGTCTTCACCGTGACGGTCAATCTTGCCGGTCTGCCCGGCATCGCGGTGCCTACCGGCACGGACAAGGACGGCCTGCCCATGGGGCTGCAGCTGATCGGGCGGCCCTGGGAAGAAGGCGACCTTCTGAACACCGCCTACGCGCTTGAGCAGGCGGCCGGTTTTGTTTCCAAGCCTGCGAAATGGTGGTAAGCTGCGAAAAAAGCAAACGTTTGGGCAGGCACATGACGCGAATTTCTCTTCTCCTGGCAACGCTGGCTCTGGTCGCATGTGCGCCCGAAGCGCCCGATGATGTGGTTCAGGGCGTTGGCTTTGACGACCCCACAACCCTAGAAGCGCGCACCGCGCGGGACGCCGAATCGGCCGGTGATCCGGTGCCCGGTGGCCCCGTGATCGGCGACGAAACGGCAGGGAATGTCACTTTGCCCAACCAGCGACCTGTCCGCCCCGGCGGAAATCCCGGTATTTCGGACGAACAGGACTTTGATGCCGTCTCGAACCGCGAGACCATCGAAAGCGATCGCGAACGGCTTGAACGGTTGGCCGAGGAATACGAAGTGGTGCAGCCCGAAGCGCTTCCAACGCGCCCGGGGTCGGGTGAACCCAACATCGTCGCCTTCGCCCTGTCGACAACGAACCGCGTCGGCGAACAGCTGTATCAGCGCTCGTCAATCGGCGGCGCAGCGCGCTTTACGCGTAACTGCGGTCGCTATGGCTCCGCTGATCAGGCGCAATTGGCCTTCCTCAAAGACGGCGGCCCCGAGCGTGACCGGCGCGGCGTCGATCCCGATGGCGACGGCTTTGCCTGTTTTTGGGATCCCGCACCGTTCCGCGCCGCCAGATCCAACTAAAGCCGGGCAAATTGACCCCCATCTGGCGGCCAAGCCCGAACTTCGGCCCGCGCAAAGGCGGCGCCGAGGTCGAATTGATCGTCCTGCACTACACGGCCATGGCCAGCGCCGAAGCCGCGCTTGAGCGGCTTTGTGATCCTGTTGCAGAAGTCTCATCCCACTACCTGATCGCAAAGGACGGCACGCTGTATCAGCTTGTCGATGAAGCGGAACGCGCCTGGCACGCTGGCGCGGGAAGCTGGCAGGGCCGCGAGGACGTGAACAGCCGCTCCATCGGGATCGAGATCGATAACGATGGATGCGCGCCGTTCTCTGCCCCGGCCATGGACACGCTGGACGCATTGGTGGCCGATATCCTGAAGCGCTATGCGCTGGGCCCCGAGGCCGTCATCGGTCACGAAGACATGGCGCCTGGGCGCAAGATCGACCCGGGGCCGAAATTCGACTGGGCGCGGTTGTTCAAGCTGGGTCTTGCGCGGCGGGCCGGGTAGGGGGCTCTGCCCCCGCCGCTGTGCGGCTCCCCCGGGATATTTCTGTCCAGATGAAGTTAACGGAGCGTTCATATGTGTGAGCGCGCGCACCAGAGCTTGTGGGGTGTGCCAGCCTGGGCCCAAGGCGCACCGACGTGATACCGACGTCATGCCGACGCGATACCGACACGCCGTTTTCGCACCTTTTCCCTTGTTTTGCGCGGTTAACGGCGACGCGAAAGGCACGCAACGCTCAGCGCACGCCGGGTGTTGCGCGCACGGTGCTTCAGCGGCTAGAAGGTGCGCGCGCGGATGGCTGGATGGCCGCGGGGTTTCGACCTCGAGGAAAGTCCGGACTCCATGGAGCAACGGTGCCGGGTAACGAAAGAGTGTA
>CAZWZG010000190.1:0-4905 GCA_964638245.1 uncultured Rhodobacterales bacterium | reverse complement strand
TCTTGGCCATCCGATGAGACATTGTCCGTTGCGCCAGCGGTCTCAGACGCGCTCGAATCCTATGCCGCCGGCGTCAATGCGTGGCTCGAGCTGGTGTCGGCGGGAGGGCGCGGCAGAGGCTCGCCGGAACTGTTGATCGCAGACGAACGGTCGATCGATGCCTGGACACCTGGCGATAGCCTGAGGATTGCCCGGTCTTTCCTGAATGGCCTGCGACCGGAAAGCGCACGGAAAGGAACGCCGAGCTTATCAAGTGCAATTATACCGTCGGATCGACCAAAAGTGCTCGAACTATTTGCGACTGATCCGCAGCAGCGCCTCGATGCATGGGCGATAGACGGTGACCGAACCGCTGCCGGGACACCAATTCTCGCCGCCGATATCAGCGGTTCCCTGTCGCTGCCCTCGGAATGGTATCTCGCCGATCTTCAGTTTTCGACAGGGCCGGCCATAGGGGCCACGATGCCGGGCGTACCTTTCGTTATTGTCGGTCGCAATACGCGCGTCGCCTGGGCCTTCCGGTCATTTCCCGTGCCAGACGAGGAGGCACCAAGGGGGCCGTCACCCGTGCAGGCGGCAGGTTTCCTGACGATGCTGGAGCTGTTCACGCGTTCGGCCGACGCGACCGATGCCATCGGAGTTGCCGCAGACATGTTGCCGAAAGGCATGGAGGCATTGGCCATTGACCGAGAGACCGTTGCCCGATGGCCAAAAGAGGAAGCCGAACGAGCGTTGTCATTTCGCGACATTCGACTGGCGGAGCTTGAAGCGCGGCAATCGATCTTCTCGACTGAAGGCGCCATCGGTGTTCAAAGGGACACCGTAAGTACCGTGGCGCGAACCCTGCTGCCCCTGATGGCGAAGGAGCTTTGGTTCGTGCAGTCCAGAGACAGCATCGAAGGCACCGATGCGAACGACCTTCGTCGTGAACTACTGGACAGGCTTGCGTCGTGGAATGGCGACATGGATCGCTATTCACCGGAACCTCTGCTGTTCTGGACTTGGCTCCGGGCTTTGCAGCAGCGCATTTTGAAAGACGAATTTCCGGCAGCGCAGCAACTCTGGACCCGTCCGAACCCGAACTTTCTTTATGCGGTACTCAGCGATCGTCGCGGTAGCGCAATCTGGTGCGACATCCGCCTATCCTCACCTCGCGAGACATGCGAGGAGCAGGTTCGCGTGGCCCTGGATGATGCCCTTGGCTGGCTGGTCGATCGATATGGGCGCGATCCCTCGACGTGGACCTGGGGGGAGGAGCATAGATTGGACATGCAGTGGTCGCCGATCAGTTCACGTGGGTTGCTGACCGACCTGCTGTCCCTTCAAGCGCCGATTTCAGGCGATCCGTTTACGCAATTCTTGACATCATTTGGTGTTGAAGAAGACCGTCCATTCCTTGTGAGTGCCGGAAGCAATTTTCAGGCGGTCATGTCGATATCGGAAGCAGCGGGATCATACTACATCACGCCCGCCGGACAGTCGGGACATCCGCTATCTCGATTCTACGACAATCTCTTTCCCTCGTGGATACAAGGCGAATACCTCGCCATGTCGACCGATCTGTCACTGGCCCGTGGCGGCGCTTCCGGGATCTCGCGGCTCACACCGGCTACCTCCGACAACCCTCGGATGAGCGAGGGCCAGAGCGAATGATCACGAACTTCTTCTTCCTTTACGACCCTTTCGGCTATGTGCTGTCACCGGTGTCGCTCATTGTTGTCGGTCTTACAGTATGGCTGTTTTTGCGTGGGCTCAAAATACACGCTCGCTGTCTCGGAAGGGTTTCTGGTTGGCGTCGAACCGCCTTCTTTGTCGGCCTCGCAGCCGTCCTCGTCGCGACGAATGGGCCGCTCGCGCCATTGGGGCACAGTCTGTTTTCGGTACATCAGGTCGAGCATCTTCTTCTGCGACTGGTAGGACCGCTTCTTATCGCGGTTTCTCAGCCCTGGCTTGGCCTTCAAGCCGGATTGAAAAGGGAAGGGCGCCGACGCCTTGCCGCGATTAGGCGTGCGCGCATACCGCGATTCTTGGCGCTTCCTGCATCTGCCACCTCCTTGTTGATTGGTGCGCTTTTCGTCTGGCAGATCCCGATGATCTACGCCCTTACACAACGTATTGCGGCGATGGAAGCGCTGGCACATCTGTCTATGGTGCTTGCTGGGCTTTGGTACTTTGCTATGCTGTTCGATCTGCGTGATCCGCCTGAAGGAGCGCGGCGCGGCGCTCGGCTGATGTCAGGGTTCCTGGTGGTCGTTTCCAACATCCTTCTGGGCTCCCTGACAACGCTCAAGGAGGTGCCCCTCTATGGATCAGAAATCATCGCAGCGAGCGGTGGTCGACTTCGCGCCCTGGCTGACGAGACAATCGGTGGCTACGTAATCTGGGTCCCGTCGTCGATGGTTCTCATCGCGGCAATCATTCTGGTGCTGAACGGCTGGAACGCGGCGGAGGAACGGCGCTGGACGTCCCGCTACGACCTGATGCGCCAATCGAATGCGGCGGCGCTCGAGTTTCCGGAAACCGCGGAGGAACTGCGTCTGAAAGTAGAGAAGCCGAACCGGGACATGGGCCGTACGCTCGCCCTTGGCGCATTCTCCATGTTCATGGTTGTCATGATTACCGTCATGACCATCGTCTATGCCCTCGGATAGATTGAATTCGACATGAGACCAGACGCATTCTTCTCCGCTAGGGCCCGCCTGTTTCGCCACTGCCACGGCTGGACACATATTGTAGTGTCCTTACGCGTACCGGGTGCTTGCGCTGGCCCACGGCGGCGAGCGTCACTTTGGCCGTGATCGCCATCGAAGTGATCAACGTGGCCCTGTGCCGACGATTTTCCTGATCTGACGGAAGATCATCTCCTCCCATCAGGCGTAGATGTCGATCGGTGTTCCGTCTTTCACCATTGCATAGATGTCCTCGATCTGCCGATCTGTGACCGCGATGCAGCCAGCTGTCCAGTCGCGGACATCCGTTGGGTCGATCCCTGGGCGTGGAGTACCATGGATGAAGATGTCGCCGCCGGGGGAAAGGCCCTGCGCTTCAGCGAAGGCTATGTCGGCCTCATTCGGATAGGAGATGCCAACCGAAAGATGATACGTACTGTCGGGGTTGCGCTTATCGACTACGTAAGCGCCCTCAGGGGTCCGGCCGTCTCCCTCGAATTGCTTGTGACCCTCAGGAGCGAAACCCAGCCCGACCGGATAGGTTTGCAATACGCGATCGGCTCCGTCCAGAACAAGCAAACGCTGCCCCTTGTAAAGCCGAACACGGGTCACCTCGGGTCCGCCATAGCTGCGGAACTTGCTGGCACAGCCAGACAAAAACGCTGCCAACCCGCCCAACAGGACGGCGCGGCGGGGAAATCGGATGGTTTTCACTGCTCGATGCCTCTTTCGTGAGGTCTGATATGGACATTACGTTACCTTGCAAATGCTGCGTGATCAATGTCCGTGGGCAAGCGCGGCCTTTGCCATCTCTGGACCAACCTGCTCACCGCTGAATGGCTTGCGGGCCTACCGCAGCGCCTTGAGGGCGACCGGCAGGGAGGCCACGGCAAGCCTTAGTCGAACAACTCGTGAAGCCAGGATTTGCGCCGATAGCCGTGCTTGCCGTCGCCGCCGCCGTGCTTTCGGCGCCGGTAGCCGCGATCATCGTCGTAGCCGCGCGGCTCAGGCACCCGCTGAGGCGCCACATCGGGTGCCGAACGCTCGATGATCTTGTCCAGTTCGCCCCGGTCGAGCCAGACACCCCGGCAATCGGGACAGAAGTCGATCTCGATCCCCTGGCGGTCGGTCATGCTCAAGGGCACCTCGCAAACCGGACACATCATCCTGCCCTTCACGCTCATGTCTCGTCTCGGCTCCTTTCCGGGTTCTCCCAGTTCAATGACCATGTGCCAGCGCCCCTTTGGCCAAGCCTTCGCCAACCTGTTCACCGCCGGACGGCGGCGCCTTGGCCTCTTGGCTGTTAAGCAGGCGCAGGGCGTTGGCCACCACCAGCAATGACACTCCTACGTCGGCTGCAATAGCGCCCCACATCGATGCCAGTCCGAACGCGGTAGCGACAACGAAAACGCCCTTGGTCGCCAAGGAAATACCGATGTTCTGATGGATAATCGACATTGTCCGGCGCGAATGACCGATCAGCCAAGGCACCTTGCCGAGGTCGTCGGTCATCAGGGCAATATCCGCCGTCTCGATTGCCGCGTCCGAACCAACAGCACCCATCGCGATGGCGTAATGCGCGCGCGCCATGGCGGGGGCGTCGTTCACCCCGTCGCCGATCATGGCCACCATGTCATGCGTTTCGACCAGTTCTTCGATGGCTGTCACCTTGTCTTCGGGCAGAAGCTCGGCACGGACCTCGTCGATGCCGACCTCGGCGGCAACAGCGCGCGCTGTCCGCTCGTTGTCGCCCGTCAGCATGACGATGGTCTTCACGCCTTGCGCGTGGAGCTGTGCCACGATGCCCTTGGCGTCGGGGCGGATACGGTCGCGCAATTCAAGGATGCCGGTCACGCCGGTGTCGTCGCCCACGGCAACAAGGGTGCTGCCAGCCCCTTCGATGCGGTCGCGCAAATCCTTCGGAATGGCGTCGCCGAAACCCTTCTCCTCGGCAAACCGGTCCGACCCTAGCCAGATCGACCGGCCGTCTGTGCGTCCTTCAAGTCCCCTACCGGGAACGGTTCGGGTGTCTTCCGCGGCGGACACATTGATGCCGTCGGCTTCTGCCCGCGCGAGAATGGCACGCGCCAAGGGATGCGAGGAACGTGCCTCGAGCCCCGCGGCGAGGGTCATCAGATCTTGCGCCGATGCTTTGCCCAGCGGATGCACCGCCGCCACCTCGGGCTCGCCCATGGTGATCGTGCCGGTCTTGTCCATGGCCAGTGCAGTGGTCTTG
>CAZWZG010000189.1:0-4918 GCA_964638245.1 uncultured Rhodobacterales bacterium | reverse complement strand
TTCTCAAATCCCCCTCCAAAGGCCCGCAAATATCCCGGGGGGTCCGGGGGGCTGGCCCCCCGGTGTCTTCAGTTGATCAATGTCGGTTTGGTCATCCCGGCTGCATTCGCTGGCAAGACCCCAAGCCGCCGCGCGACTTCGGTATATGCATCGGCCAGATTACCCAAATCGCGCCGGAACACATCCTTGTCGAGCTTGCGACCTGTTTCCACGTCCCAGAGCCGACAGCTGTCCGGGCTGATCTCGTCAGCCACGATAAGCCGCTGATAATCGCCATCCCAGATCCGGCCGATCTCGATCTTGAAATCGACCAGCTGGATGCCGACCGCCATCATGCAGCCTGACATGAAATCATTCACCCGCAGAGCCAAGGCCAGCATGTCGTCCAGATCCTGCTGTGAGGCCCAGCCGAAGGCAATGATGTGCTCTTCGGAGACCAACGGATCGCCAAGCGCATCGTCCTTGTAGCAAAATTCGACAATCGGACGCGGCAAAGCGGTGCCTTCGGCAATCCCAAGGCGCGTCGACAGGCTTCCGGCGGCGAAATTGCGCACGATCACTTCCAGCGGGATGATCTCGACCGAGCGGATCAACTGCTCACGCATGTTGATGCGCTTGATGAAATGGGTTGGCACACCGATCTGACCCAGCCCTTTCATGAAGAACTCGCTCAGGCGGTTGTTCAACACGCCCTTGCCTTCGATGACGTCTTTTTTCTCGGCATTGAACGCCGTCGCGTCATCCTTGAAGTACTGGATAAGCGTCCCCGGCTCGGTGCCTTCGTAGAGGATTTTCGCTTTTCCCTCGTAGACCTTCTTGCGGCGCGCCATGCTGACCTCTCAATCGCGGAATCCGTGCATACGGATAAGGCCCGTGGCTATAGGCCAACTTCAGCGTTGGAACAAGCGAAAGGCGCGCCACTGCTCTTGGCAAGGCAAGATTGAATGGGCATATGGAGTGAAACGCCCCGAGCAAGGAGTTCAGCCCCATGTCGACCTTCGAAGACCGCGAAAACGCATTCGAAAACAAGTTTGCCCACGACGCCGAGATGCAATTCAAGGCCGAAGCGCGGCGCAACCGCCTTGTGGGCCTTTGGGCAGCTGATTTGATGGGGAAAACCGGCGACAGCGCGGCCGAATATGCCAAAGAGGTCGTAAAGGCAGATTTCGAAGAAGCCGGGCATGAAGATGTCATTCGCAAGCTTGTTGCCGACCTTGGCGATCTTGCGAGCGAAGACACGATCCGCACCGTTTTTGCCGAAAAGATGGTTGAAGCCAAAGCGCAGCTGGTCGACGAAGCCTAAGCAACGCTCCATGAGCGCGGCTCATGAAAATCTTGAGCAATTCGCGTTTGCGTAAACGCGCCCAAGCTGCCATGGCAGCCCATCAACCTTTGGAGTGCTCGAATGGCTCATCCGCTTGGCGATATGCTGGCGTCACGAGACTGGATTCTCGCAGATGGCGCGACGGGAACGAACCTTTTCAACATGGGGTTGTCGTCGGGTGATGCACCGGAATTCTGGAACGTCGACAGTCCTGAGAAAATCCATGCGCTTTACAAGGGCGCGGTGGATGCAGGCAGCGATCTATTCCTGACCAACACGTTCGGCGGCAACGCCTCCCGGTTGAAGCTCCATGACGGTCAATCGCGTGTGCGCGAATTGAACAAAGCTGGGGCTGCAATCGGTCGGGACGTGGCGGATGCCTCGGGGCGTTTGGTCATTGTTGCCGGGTCTATCGGGCCAACGGGAGAAATCATGGCCCCTATGGGCGCGCTCACCCACGAAATCGCGGTCGAGTTGTTCCATGAACAGGCTGAAGGGCTGAAAGAAGGCGGCGCGGATGTGCTCTGGGTCGAGACCATTTCAGCCATCGAGGAATACGCCGCCGCCGCTGAGGCCGCGCGTCTTGCCGACATGCCGTGGTGCGGCACGATGAGTTTCGACACCGCTGGTCGCACGATGATGGGCGTCACATCAGCAAGTCTCGCCGCATTGGTCGAAACCTACGAGAACCCACCTGCTGCCTTCGGTGCCAATTGCGGGGTTGGTGCCTCGGATCTTCTGCGCACCGTACAAGGGTTCGCGGCGCAAGGCTCTGAACGTCCTGTCATTGCCAAAGGCAACGCAGGCATCCCGAAATACGTCGATGGCCATATCCACTATGACGGCACACCTGACCTTATGGCCGATTACGCCGTTTTGGCCCGTGATAGCGGGGCGACGATCATTGGCGGATGCTGCGGAACGACGCCCGAGCATTTGGCAAAGATGCGCGAAGCGCTTGAGACGCGCGAGCGCGGCCCGCGCCCAAGCCTTGATGAAATCACGGCAAAACTTGGCGGCTTTTCATCGGCTTCCGACGGGACCGGTCCAGACGACGCTGCACCTCAAAGACGCAGACGTCGCCGCGGCTGATTGCAAAATGGAACCTAGACGTCGTTGAGCTTGAACGACGCAATAAAGGGCAAGTGGTCGGAAACCCGTTCGCGGAAGCTCTCGCGCCCCATACCCATGGTCCAATGCATCGGAAATAGCCGGAGCGATCCACGAATATAGGGCCGCCGGGTAATGGGCGTCCGACTGATCGCAAAGCCGTCCAGAAGGTTCGCAGGCCCGCCTTCCAGAATATGGCTGAACCGGTCCTGCAGATCCCATGAACTCAGAAAATCCATAACATCAGCCCCACCCAGATGGTGAAAGTTCGACACATCCTGCCCTGGGATCATATTGAAATCACCCATCAGAAGGATAGTGCGCGCCGTCCCACCCGGTGCTTCTTTCAACTCCGTGATATGGTCCCCCATCCAGCGGCACTGACTGTCGCGCAATGCCTGTGACCGTCCATCCCGGCTGGACTTCAGATGCACGCCGATCACATGCACCTCCAATTCGCCGATCGTGACATCACAGGAAATCGCGAGGCGCCCGTTGTCGTAGTCGCCTTCCGAGCCTTCCAGCAATTGCAGGTTCGCCACCTCGACCCCGGCCTTATGGATGAACCCGATGTTCTGGTGGCTGTTTGGCTGTTGCAGAATCTTGGCCGAGTAATCGAGGCCCTTGGCTGCCAGCCCCTCGATCAGATCGTCGATGTAGCCGATCGGATTGACCTCGACGAGGCACGCAAACTCGGCATCCAAAAAGGACAGGCCTTCAACCTGGTTCTCAAGTTTTTCGGGTGTTGCCGGATAGAAAAGTCCCAGATTCCAAACGGCAATCCGGGCCACGGAGTGGGTAAATTGCATGAGACAAACCTGTTCAAGTTTTCAATAAATCGAGCCTAGCCTCGTTCGCCAATATGACCAAAACTAAAACAGAGAGAGCTGATCTCCGGCCTTGGGTGGCACGGCAAATAGATCGGCGCGAAGGTTTGGGGCGTTTTCGGTCAAACCAAAGCGCTTGCAGGCCAACTTAAAGCGATGCGCCATAAGCTCGGCAAACGGCCCCTCGCCCCGCATCCGCCGCCCCCAATCCGACACGTAATCCTTGCCACCATGGAGGTCGCGTACGCGTCCCATGATGCGCGCGGCCCGGTCGGGAAACGCCTCTTCGACCCATTCCCGGAAGATCGGCGACACTTCCAGCGGCAAACGCAGCATTACCCAGCTGGCCGCATCGGCGCCGGCTGTCGCCGCGGCCTCTAGGATCGCTTCCATTTCGTGATCTGTGAGTGCGGGAACCACCGGAGACACCATGACGCGCACGGGGATGCCCGCCTCGGTGAGACGCCGGATCGATTCCAGGCGACGAGCAGGGGTGGGCACGCGTGGCTCCATCTTTCGCGAAACGTCGCGATCCAGCGTTGTGACCGTAAACCCGACGCGGGCCAGACCGCGCTGTGCCATCCGAGACAGGATATCAATGTCCCGCTCGATCAGCGTTCCTTTTGTTGTCACGGCGACCGGGTGTTGATGGGCTTCAAGCACCTCCAAAACGCCACGCATAACCCGGTAGTCTTTCTCGATCGGCTGATAAGGGTCGGTGTTGGTGCCGATCGCGATGACCTTCGGGCGATAGGACGGCTTGGCAAGCTCCCGCTCCAGAACTTCCGCAGACCCGGGTCGCGCAATCAGCTCTGTTTCGAAATCAAGGCCGGGCGACAGCCCGAGCCAGGCATGGCTGGGGCGCGCAAAGCAGTAAACACAACCATGCTCACACCCGCGATAAGGATTGATCGAGCGATCAAAGCTCAAGTCCGGCGATGTGTTCTTTGTGATGACCGAGCGGGGCCTTTCGATCGACACGTTGGTCCGTAGCGGTGGCACGTCATCCTGATACCAGCCGTCATCAACCGCTTCCGAGCGGTGAACCTCGTAGCGACCAGCAGCATTGCTGATCGCACCCCGCCCTTTTGCACCCCTGACATCATCCATCCGGCAAAAAGAGAACATTTAGCGAACAAATGCAAGAAAATCGGAAAACCATCACGTCATCAGTCGGTTACGAGACATCCGATGTCGCTCATTGAAAAGTCACTCTTGCCCGCCATTTTATCACGAAGTATCGCCCGCTTGCTGCTTGGGTCTATTGGAGTGCACGACCATGTCCGATCAAGAAGATGATATCGTCCTGAGCGAATTGAATGACGAAGAGCTTGTCTTGCAGATGCACGACGACCTCTACGACGGGCTAAAAGAAGAAATCGAAGAAGGCGTCGACATTCTTCTGGGTCGCGGCTGGGAACCCTACCGGGTTTTGACCGAAGCGCTCGTTGCCGGTATGACAATCGTTGGTCAGGATTTCCGTGATGGCATCCTGTTTGTGCCCGAGGTTCTTCTTGCGGCAAACGCGATGAAGGCGGGCATGTCGATCCTGAAACCGCTTCTGGCCGAAACCGGCGCGCCGCGCATGGGCAAAATGGTGATCGGGACCGTCAAAGGCGACATCCATGACATCGGCAAGAACCTCGTGTCGATGATG
>CAZWZG010000188.1:0-4960 GCA_964638245.1 uncultured Rhodobacterales bacterium | reverse complement strand
TCTGGACCTTCTTGTTGACCCGCTCGTAGAGAAGCTTGGACGTGACCTCTTGATGAAACTTGTCATCAAACCACGCCACGAGCCTTCGCACCTCGTGTTTTTCGCCTGAGTCCTTTGGCATCAGTCGCGGCTCGGGGTGCGTCTCTTCGATGTATTCGCAAATCGCCGCGCTTTCGCTCAGCGTATGGCCGTCGATTTTGAGCACCGGCACCTTGCCTGCCGGGTTCCTGCGCAAAAAATCATGGTCCTCTTCCCAGTAGCGCTCTTCAACCAGTTCAACCTCGATCTTCTTTTCGGCCAGGGACAGGCGAACCTTGCGGCAAAAAGGCGAGAGGGGAACGTGGTAGAGACGGATCATGATCTGCACACGACTTGAAGCATACTCCTTCAATGCCTTGTGTATTTAAGGGATGCAACTCCCGGACAACGTTGGAGGGGGCTCTGCCCCCGCCGCTGCGCGGCTCCCCCGGGATATTTCTGTCCAGATGAAGAGCCTTGTCAGCGCTCGAAACAGGCCGCGCGTCCATCCGCAGCGATCGTGGCCGCGCCATCAGCAATGGAGGCCGCGCGGCGCTGAACGAAACTGGACGGGCGGCTTGCCGAGCGCTCTTTGGGATTGGGGAGAACAGCGGCAAGGCGCGCCGCTTCGCGTGCAGTCAGATCCGCTGCGGGTTTGCCGAAGTAGTGCTGTGCGGCCGCCTCCGCACCGAACACACCCGAGTCGAATTCAGCCACGTTCAGGTAGACCTCGACGATGCGCCGTTTGGACCAGACGATCTCGATCACCGGGGTGATCGCCGTTTCAAGAAACTTGCGGAACCAGCTACGCCCCTGCCACAGGAACACGTTCTTTGCGGTTTGCTGGGTCAAGGTGGACGCGCCGCGCGTGGCGCCGTCTTCGATGGCCGCCTGGATCTGATCAAGGTCAAAGCCCCAATGCAGGCAGAAATTTGCATCCTCTGCCGCTACGACCGAACGAGCCAGCACCGGTGACATGTCCTCGATAGGGACCCAGTCGCGTTTGATGCCCCCAAGGCCCATGCCTTCGGCCACGATGTAAGGCGTCGTTGGCGGTGGAAGGATCGAAAAGAGGCCAACCAGCAAAAGCACAAGTGCAATGCAGCCAGCCAACGCCAACCGGAACCAACGCCGCAATTCCTCAAACCAAGGTCGGCGCCAAACTGCGACGACAATCCGCCAAAGCAGCGGACCACGCAAGCGTGCAGATGCCCGTGATTTGCCCTTAGTCTTTGCCGTGCGTTTTGCCAAGGCTGCCCCTTTGATTGACCGGCGCTGGGGTTCAAGCCCTACCCGTGAGGATTCGTTCGCTGTCAAGTTTCCGTACGGACCCCCTATCTATCCGAAGAGCCATCTTTTCGATCTCCGAAGTAGGGCAAAAGGAGCAGGTCCTTTGCCTTGCAACGAATGCAGTAACCCAACAAGGCAAGCATTACCAAATGCCAACGATTCCAGACGCTTCGCTTTGGGACTCGAGTCTTTGAGCCAGACAGTTTCGTGTTCACCTAGCTTTGTCGCATAGCCTCGGGCAAATAGCCTATAGGGATGAATCTGCATTTCCAGTTCCCGCCGATCCTCTTCCCTCCATGGTTTCTCGCTTCCTAGGGCATGAACAAAGGATGGAGCGCCAAAGACTGCATGCGCCATGCGTTTGAACGGTGGATAGGTTCTGGGGAACAAGCACTGGCAAATTTCGTCTGGTGTTCGCATCAGTTGAATTTTCGTATCTGAATACTGCTTCGAGCCCAGCAGACCAGCCAAAACCTCTTGATCGGTCTTGAACGCGATGGACCTTTCCGACTTTGGTCTGGTTTGTGCTTCTCGATAGGCAGGTGTAGCCAGCCACGTCTGCCAAGCTTTGAGCAAATCTCGGTGCTTGTTTGTGACCGAGACAATACCGGAGTTGATCGTCACGTTTTTGACGTTCTCTCCGGTCTCCAGCCCAAGCGCAACTGTCCTTGATACTAGACCCGTTTTGCGAACGCCCAGCCATTCCTGCGTGAGCAGCATTTCATCGAATGAAAGATCGGTCAGGCGTTTTGGGAGCGCGTTACAAAGAATAATATCTGAGTCAATCCAAGTGATACGCTCAAATTCTTTGTCCAGAAAAGCCAACAAAATCTCAGGTTTGATGTCGTAGGAGCCAGCGGTAGGGCCGATATCATTGTGAACTATGACATTTGGCTGCTTTCGCAGCCAAGAATGCAAGGACGAAGAGGGATCTTGTAAAACAAAGTGGAACTGAGCGTCCGGGGCGTGTTTCTGCAAACTCAGAACCAAAAGCTTGACTGCGATGAAATCGCTTTGGCGGTTTTCAAAGCACACAAAATCCAAACGTTTTTCTCCCAACTCTTTGTTCACCAAGGGCCTAGCTTCTTTGAGCGCCCCTAAACTCGTCCCAGTCTAATGTGACAAACGTGCCAAGAATACTACCGATGCAAGATCCTTGGAAAATGAAAAAGGCTGAAAATTGACGACAGGGCCACAGAACTTCTGGATTCACCGACTCAGAAGAGGCTTCGCACGAGGTTTTCTTGTTGCCGAAAATGATCGTAAGAAAGGACTAGAATTCGACTAGGGACTCGACCGCCTTCGCGCAGAGCGTTTCAATGATTGGCGAAGAATGCTTGCGGCGGTGACAAGGAATCCGGACATGCTGGCGTTTCCGCGAAACAACGCAATGGACAAACGCACGACCCATGGATCGTCACTCCAATCCGTCCACTGGAGTTCATCGTCAGGCAAAGCACCAAGATACTGCTTAGCAACAAAACGATACGGATGAAGCGCAATTGACATCATACCCTGCGCGTGGCTACGCCAAGGTTTTCGACCCTGCGCGTGTACGAGCGGAGGTGCGCCCTTCCAGAAGTTGGCCAACCTGTCCCTGAGCGAGAAGCTGTCGTTCGTGTGACAATGGGCTATGTCTGCGCCCGACATTAACAACCGTATCGAAACAGCGTCGAATTCTTTTGATGCCAGCAGGGCGGCAAGAAGACCTTGTCCTCCTGCATAGTGGAATGGTCGTTGATCGAAAGGTTTGGCCTGTGCTTCGATGAAGTCCGGGTTGTTGGTGAGCTTTAACCACGCTTTCAGAAGTGCTCTGTGACACTCCGTCAACGAAAGAATGCAGCTATTGATTGTGGGATCTTGGCGTCGGTTTCCGGGCTCGAGGTTTAGTGCGCGCGTTCGAGCAAGCATGCCTGCCACGCTCGCAGTCTCGCGCTCTTGCGTCAAAATAAACAGATCATCGGGCGCCCCATCGAAGTAGTGCCTTATGGGTGCGTACAGAATGATGTCTGAGTCGATCCAGGTTGGTCGTTTGAAGCCCAAATCAAGAAAGTGGAGCATTATCGAGGGCTTGATATTCCAACCCGTTGCGCCGGGGTCAAATCCTGAAATGACCTCTGTGTTTGGACGGGTTTTTAGCCAAGCAACAAGATCATCCTGACCCTCCTTAGCAACAAACCACAACTTTGAAGTCGGCTCGTGCCGTTGAAGGCTCAGGACAAGCAGCTTGATTCCGATCGCGTCAGCGTCCCTGCTCTCGTAGGTTACAAAATCCATCCTGCAAACCTCACTAGGCGCGACCCAAAGTCAGATAGACGAACAACCTCGACGAGGCAAGCCAGACGACGGATGCTCGCTCGATGCCTTCGGCCCGCACTATTCCGCCGGCACTTTTGTCGCTTCGAATCCAAGCGGATGGGGCAGCTTGTCCAGCATCTCGCGCGGGCAAACCTGAAGGAAGTGGCCGCGGGTCTCATCCCAATGGCGCAGGATCTCACCCGCCCTTTGGCTGCCTGTTTCTTCAAGGTGCTGCTCCAGAAGAGCTTCCAGCTGACCCAGCCAATGGGGGTGGGTGACGGGACCGATTACAAGGGTTTCCATGTTCATCAGAACCTCGGCCTCGCCCTCGGGGTCATAGAGATAGGCCATACCGCCGGTCATGCCCGCGCCGAAGTTCGGCCCGATGCTCCCAAGGATCACAGCTGTGCCGCCGGTCATGTATTCACACCCGTTCGACCCACAGCCTTCGACCACAACGCTGGCTCCCGAGTTTCGCACGGCAAAGCGTTCCCCGGCCCGACCGGCTGCGAACAGTTTACCACCCGTTGCACCGTAAAGAACCGTGTTGCCGATGATAGTGTTCTGCGCGGCCACGAGCGGGCTTGCCATCGGCGGACGCACGACGATCATGCCCCCAGACAACCCTTTGCCCACATAGTCATTAGCATCACCCGACACTTCGAGCTTGAGCCCAGGCGCCGCAAAGGCCCCCAGCGATTGCCCCGCAGACCCCGACAGTTTGACCGTCAGGTGATCGGGTTGCAGCGAGTTGCGCATGCCGAACTTGCGGACGATATGACTGGAGGTGCGTGTGCCGATGGTCCGATGTGTGTTGCGCACGGCGTAGGACAGCTGCATCTTTTCGCCGTCCTCAAGGAACCGCGCCGCATCGCGCACAATTTCAGCGTCCAGCGTGTCCGGCACGGCATTGCGCTCGCGATCGCGGTTGTAGACGATCTCGTGCGCGCCATCGACGGTGATCAACAGCGGGTTCAGGTCGAGGTCATCCAGATGCGCCGCACCCCGGCTGACCTGCGTCAGCAAGTCAGCCCGGCCAATCACCTCATCGAGCGAGCGCGCACCGATAGAAGCGAGGATTTCGCGAACCTCTTGCGCATAGAAGGTGATCAGGTTGACG
This sequence comes from uncultured Rhodobacterales bacterium, assembly GCA_964638245.1. Classification (GTDB taxonomy): domain Bacteria; phylum Pseudomonadota; class Alphaproteobacteria; order Rhodobacterales; family Rhodobacteraceae; genus CAZWZG01. The sequence continues at coordinate 234 of CAZWZG010000188.1, read as the reverse complement.
ACCTTGTCGGCATTACCGGTGAACTTATCCCGCAACGCCTCGTCCTGCGTACACACGCCCACCGGACATGTGTTCGACTGACACTGGCGGACCATAATGCAGCCCATCGCGATCAGCGCGGCGGTGCCGATGCCGTATTCCTCGGCCCCCATCATCGCGGCCATGACAATGTCACGACCGGTCCGCAGACCACCATCGGTGCGCAGCGTGATCCGGTCGCGCAAGCGGTTCATG
>CAZWZG010000187.1:0-4986 GCA_964638245.1 uncultured Rhodobacterales bacterium | reverse complement strand
GGCGGCCTTCCATCTTGGGCATGTTTTCGACTTTGCCCAATTCCCGGATGTCCTCGGCGACCCGCTCAAGCAGTTCGCGCCCCAGGTTCTGGTGCGCCATTTCGCGTCCCCGAAAGCGCAAGGTCACTTTGACCTTGTCGCCGGCTTCCAGGAACCGGAAGACGTTGCGCATTTTGACGTCGTAGTCATGGGTGTCCGTGTTCGGGCGGAACTTCACCTCTTTGACTTCGATTGTCTTCTGCTTCTTGCGCGCTTCGCTTTCACGCTTTTGCTGTTCGTATTTGAACTTCCCAAAGTCCATGATTTTGCAGACAGGCGGGTTCGCGTTGGGAGAAATCTCTACCAAGTCGAGGCCGGCTTCTTCGGCCATCATCATGCCTTGTCTGGGGGTCACGACACCGACGTTTTCACCTTCGGCACCGATCAGTCGAATTTCGTTGACGCGGATACGATCGTTCACGCGAGGGCCGGTTTCACGCACCGGCGGGGCGTTGTGGGGTCTGCGAGCTATGGCTCAAGTCCTTTTTGTTGTTGCTGTTTCAGCGTGGCTGCAAGGTAAGGGCAAAGGGGGCGAAGTTCAACCGGGCGATGCTTTGCCGCAAAGGGCGTGTCCCGTAGGCCCAATTCCGCCCGTTTCCGCTTCACGCGGCGTCAAATCTGGAACTTCCCGAGGTGACACCATAGGTGAGCGACATCAACAACAACCAGAATGGGTGAGCGTAATGAAAGGTGTGATTATTGCACTGGTGGTTTTGGCGGCTGCAGGCGGGGGGTACTACTATTACACCCAATCCGCTGACGAAACGGCCGAGACGTTAGCACCGGAGGCGGTTGAAGAGACCGTCGTCGAAGAAACGACCGAGGCGGCGGATGCCGTTGAAGAAGCTGCGGAGGCTTTGGTCGAAGACGCCAACGAGGCGGTCGAAGATGCGGTTACAGCGGTCGAAGAGACTGTTGAAGGCGTGGTCGAAGACGCAACGGAGGCAGTGAATGAAGCTGTTGAGGATGCGACGAACGCGGCCAATGAGGCGTTGCAGAACGTTACCGACGGTTTGCTGGGCAACGGTACCGATAGCGCGGCAGATGCTGCGGGCGACGCTGTGGATGCGACGACCCAGGCAGCAGGAGATGCGGTCGATGCCGCAACTGACACTGCAAGCGATGCCGTTGACGCGACAACCGAAACTGCAGGGGATGCGGCCGATGCTGCGACGGATGCGGCGACGCAAGCGGTTGAAGATGCAACGGAAAGCGCAGTTGGCGAGGCGTTGCAAAGCGCAACCGACGCCGTGACCGGAAACTGATATCAAGGCGCGGGCCCGGTATGCGGGCCCGCGTTTCTTAGCCCACGAAGGCCTTTTCGACCACGTACTCGGCTGGATCGGAGTTGGCGCCTTCGCGAAGGCCGAAGCCTTCTAGGATCGTCTTCATATCCGTGTTCAACCCCATCGAGCCACAGACCATGGCGCGGTCATCGCTTACATTGATCGGCGAGATGCCCAGATCCTCGAAAACTGCGCCGGATGTCAGGCGATCGGTGATCCGGCCCATCACGGGGCTCTCTTCGCGGGTGGTGGTGGGGTAATAGATCAGCTTGTCCGAGAAATCCTCACCCAGAAGCTCTTGCATGATCTCGTCTTCACGAAGCTCTGCGATCAGGCGCTTGCCATATTCAAGTTCGGCAACGTCCCGACAGGTGTGCGTGACGATAACCTTCTCGAACCGCTCAAAGGTTTCGGGCTCGCGCAAAAGCGAGGCGAAGGGGGCGAATCCCGTGCCAGTGGCAAAGAACCAGAGCCGTTTTGCCGGTGTCAGCGCGTCGTGGACGAGCGTGCCGACAGGTTTGGGGCGCAGGATGATCTGGTCGCCGGGCTGGATGTGCTGCAGCTTTGACGTCAGCGGACCATCCTGAACCTTGATCGAGTAGAACTCGAGCTCTTCGTCCCAAGCAGGCGAGGCGATGGAGTATGCGCGCAGAAGCGGTTTTTGCTTGCCGGTTTTGGGATCCGGGTCGCCCATCAGGCCAATCATGACGAATTCGCCCGAGCGAAAGCGCAAGGAAGCCGGGCGGGTCACGCGGAAGGAAAACAGGCGGTCGGTCCAGTGCTGGACGGACGTTACCGTCTGGGCGTCGGGAAGGGTTTTGACGGGTGTGGCGTCTGTCACGGGTCGAAGCTCGGTCATAACTGTCATGCGGGGCTTACACCCCGGTCCTGTCTTAGCGGTGGTCTTGGAAAAGGGCTAGCCCCGGAGGCGCGACTGATAGTCGTGGGATTGCCAGTTGGCGCGGCGGAGCCATTCGGGCTCGGGCTGACGCTCGGCCAGATCGTGGCTGATTTCGACCTCGTCAAAGCCGGAGCGGCGCGCCATCCCGTATTGGTCGGAGATAACGTGGCCCCGTGCGCGCAGGCGACCGGAAAAGCCCATGTCGCGCAATTGCCGCGCGATGGTGAAACCGCGTCCGTCGGCGAAGCTCGGGAAATCCACGCGGACCATGGCCACCGTGTCCAGATGTTCAGCCAGATCGCGCGGTTCGGCGTCCGATGAGACGTCGATGGCATAGGGCGTATTGGGCGTGTTCGCGGGCAGGGCGTCGAGCGCATAGATCGGCTGGTTCCAGTCGTCGTTGCTGAAGCCTGTGTCTTGGACGAGGATGCTCATTGCACCGGTTCCTTGTGACGAGGACGCTGAATGCGCCCGTTTTCAAAATGAATACCACATTCGGTTTTTGTTGTTTTACGCCAGCGCCCTGCGCGCGGATCCTCATCCTTTGCGACGGGTGAGGTACAGGGCGCGCATCCAATGGATGGATACCCTTTGGCGACCAGCGGGTGGCGCGGCAGACGGTTGTTGATCATGTAGTCGGACAGGTCGTCGGGCGACCATTTCGCCAGCGGGTTGATCTTGATGCGATTGTCGGCGGCTTCGAACAAGGGAAGATCGGCGCGATCCGTGCTTTGAAAGCGCTTGCGTCCTGTGATCCAGGCGTCGAACTCGGACAAAGCCGCGTTGAGGGGCGCAATCTTTCGGGCCGCGCAGCAGGTGTCGAGGCCATCTTGTGGTCTTGGGCTGTTCTCGGGCGGCGTCAGGCGGCGAACGTCGGTCAGGCTAAGGCGCTCGGTCAACTCGATCTGATATGCCAGCGTTTCTTCAAAAAGAAAGCCCGTCTCTAGGAACAAAACCGGCGTTGTCCGGTCCGCACGGCTGAGCAGGTGCAAAAGCACAACCGATTCCGCGCCAAAGCTGGACACCAGCGCGACGCGCCCGACCGTAGCATCGGCAAGCGCGTGGCCGAGAATGTCCGCGACCGCGTGGTGGCGGTAGCGGTGATTCAGCTCGGCAGCACGCTCGCGCGCGCTGGGGAGGGGTGCCTCAAGCGGCATGGGCCTTGGCCTCGGGGTAAAGGGCGGCCTTGAACGGGGCCATGCCGAGGCGGCGATAAGTGTCTAGGAACGCCTCATCGCGGCTTTCGCGGACCTGTAGGTAGGCGTCGATCAGGCGTTCGATGGCAGGCACGATTTCTTCGGCAGAAAAGCCGGGGCCAGCGCGTTCACCAACGGACGCGGTTTCGGTGCCGTCGCCGCCAAGCGTGATCTGATAGTTTTCGACGCCCGCGCGGTCGAGGCCAAGAATGCCAATGTGTCCGACGTGGTGGTGCCCGCAGGCGTTGATGCAGCCCGAAATCTTGATCTTGAGATCGCCTATTTCATGCTCGAGCTTCAGCTCGTCAAAGCGGGTCGCGATTTCCTGCGCAATCGGGATCGAGCGGGCCGTGGCCAGCGCGCAGTAGTCCATGCCGGGGCAAGCGATGATGTCCGAGATCAGACCGATGTTCGCCGTGGCCAGTCCGACTTCGCGCAGGACGGCATAGATCTCGGGCAGGTGCGATTTGTGGACATGGGGCAGGATGACGTTCTGCTCATGACTGATTCGAATCTCGTCATGGCCAAAGCGCTCGGCGAGGTCTGCGATGGTGCGCATTTGTTCGGACGATGCATCGCCCGGCGTGGCGCCATGGGCCTTCAAAGAAATCGAGACTATGGCGTAGCCCGGAGCCCGATGTTCGGTCAGGTTCGTATCGCTCCAGGACCGGAAAGCGGAGTTCGCGCGACGCTCGGCATCGTAGTTTTCCGTGCCTTTGGTCAAAAAAGCCGGTGCAGCGAAAGATTGTTCGATTTGTGCAAGGAATTCCCGGTCGACCCCGGTGAATTTCGCCCGGATGCGTTCGAATTCTGCTTCGACCAGCTCCTGCATTTTGTCCAACCCGTTCTCGTGAACGGTGATTTTGATGCGCGCCTTGTACTTGTTGTCACGTCGGCCGAGCCGGTTGTAGACGGCGACGATGGCCTCGCAATAGGGCAGCAGATCGTCCTTGGGGAGGAAGTCGCGAATGACCTTGCCGATCATCGGCGTGCGCCCCAATCCGCCGCCGACGATGACCTCAAATCCGGGCTGATTCGCATCATTGCGAATCATGCGCAGGCCGATGTCATGCGCCTTGGTGACGGCTCGGTCGTTGGGAGAGCCGGTAACCGCGATCTTGAACTTACGCGGCAGGAACTGGAACTCTGGATGGTCGGTGGACCATTGGCGCAGAAGCTCAGCAACGGGGCGGGGGTCTTCGATTTCGTCCGCCGCGGCGCCAGCGAAATGGTCCGCGGTCACGTTGCGGATCGTGTTGCCCGACGTCTGGATTGCGTGCATCTCGACCTCGGCCAACGCGTCGAGCATGTCCGGGACATCTTCGAGTTTCGGCCAGTTGTACTGGATGTTCTGGCGCGTGGTGAAATGGCCATAGCCCTTGTCCCAGCGATCGGCGATCATGGCGAGCTGGCGCATTTTGGCAGAATCCAGCGTGCCATAGGGGATCGCGACGCGCAGCATGTAGGCGTGCAATTGCAGGTAAAGACCGTTCATGAGGCGCAATGGCTTGAATTCGTCCTCGGTCAGTGCGCCGGAGATGCGGCGCTCTACCTGGGCGCGGAA
>CAZWZG010000186.1:0-5265 GCA_964638245.1 uncultured Rhodobacterales bacterium | reverse complement strand
CGGGGTGGTCTGGCCGTCACGGTTACGCTGATCGGGATCATCCTTGCGGCCTCCACGGGCATCGTCGGCGCCTCCGTCGTGCTTCTGGGTGTCCTGTCGCTCCCCGCGATGGTGCAGCACAAGTACTCCAAGACGCTGGCCACCGGCGTGGTCGCCTCGGCAGGCACGCTCGGCATCCTGATCCCGCCGTCGATCATGCTTGTGATCATGGCCGACCAGATGGCCTTGTCGGTCGGGGACCTCTTCATGGCCGCCGCCATTCCGGGCATGCTTCTCGGCGCCATCTATCTCGGCTACATCTTCATCGTCGCTCTGATGAGCCCGAAATCCGCACCCGTCCCCGAAGGCGCAACAGCCCCCGATTGGGCCGCCGTCAAGGACGTCATGATCGCGGTTTTGCCGCCCATGGGTCTGATCTTGGCCGTACTCGGTTCGATCTTTGCGGGCATCACGACACCCACCGAAGCTTCGGGCATCGGCGCCTTGGGCGCGACCGTGCTGGCCATCGCTTACGGCAAGCTGACTTGGGCCAAGACGGTCAACGTGCTGAAAGCCACCTTCAACACCACGGCCTACATCTTCGCGATCTTCCTTGGCGCGACGGTGTTCAGCTTTGTCCTGCGCGAGCTGGGCGGCGACGAGTTGATTGAACACATGGTCAGCTCGACCGGTTTCGGCCCCTATGGAACCGTGATGTTCATCCTCGGGATCGTGTTCCTTCTGGGCTTCGTCCTTGACTGGATCGAGATCACGCTGATCATCCTGCCGCTCATGCGTCCTATCGTGAATGGCCTTGGGATCGACGTGCCGGGCTTTGGTCTGGATGAGCCGGTGCTGATCTGGTTCGTGATCCTTGTGGCGGTCACGCTGCAGACCAGCTTTCTGACACCACCGGTCGGCTTCTCGCTCTTCTACCTCAAGGGCGTGGCCCCCGAAGGCGTGCGGCTCGGTGACATCTACAAAGGCGTCATTCCCTTTGTTATCCTGCAGCTGATCGGCTTGGCAGTGGTCTTTCTCTTGCCACAGCTGACCACATGGCTACCCTCGGTAGCCTACTGAGGAGCCTAACCCATGAACCGCGATCAGCTCATCCAATCGTTCAAGGATATCGTCGGACGGCGCCATGTGCTGACCGACTCAAAATCCACCGAACGCTATCGCAAGGGCTTCCGCTCGGGCGAGGGGGAGGCGATCGCGGTCGTGGTGCCGGGCACGCTTCTGGAAATGTGGGAGGTGCTCAAGGCCTGCGTCGAGGCGGATACGATCCTGATCCTTCAGGCGGCCAACACCGGCCTGACCGAGGGGTCCACCCCCAAGGGCACCTATGACCGGGACGTCGTCATCCTATCGACGCTGCGCATGGACAAGATCCATCTGCTTGACGGGGGTCAGCAGATTGTGAGCCACCCCGGGGGGACGCTCTTCAGCCTCGAAAAGATGCTGAAGCCCATCGGGCGTGAGCCTCATTCGGTGATCGGATCGTCTTGCATCGGAGCGTCGATCCTTGGGGGCGTATGTAACAACTCTGGCGGTTCGCTGGTGCGGCGCGGCCCGGCCTATACCGAGTTGTCGCTCTTTGCCGCGATCACGGAAGACGGACGGCTGGAACTGCGCAACCACCTCGGGATCGACTTGGGCAATTCGCCGGAAGAAATCCTCGGGCGACTGGATCGCGGCGACATCCCCGAAGATGCAGTCAGCCACAGCGCGGGCAAGGCCAGCCAGGATGGCTATGCCGACAAGGTCGTCGATGTCGACGCCGCCACCCCGGCGCGGTTCAACGCCGATCCGAACGGTCTGTATGAAGCTTCGGGTTGCGCGGGCAAGCTGGCGGTCTTTGCGGTTCGCCTTGACACATACCCGACCGAAACTGGCGAGAAGGTGTTCTACGTCGGCACCAATGACACAGCGGATCTGACGGAGCTACGGCGTCGCCTTCTGACGGACCTCGACGAATTGCCGGTAAGCGGCGAATATATGCACCGCGAATGCTACGATATTTCAAGGCGCTACGGCAAAGACACGCTGTTGATGATCCACTGGTTCGGGACCGATCGTCTGCCGCTTTTCTTTGCGATGAAGGGCGCGCTGGACGCCCGTCTGAATAAGCTGCCGTTCCTGCCCAAGAACCTTGTCGACCACGCGATGCAAGGGCTGTCGCGGCTACTACCCGAAGCCTTGCCGCGTCGGATGATGCGGTTCCGCGATCGGTTCGAGCACCATCTGATCCTGAAAGTGTCGGGTGCAACGGCCGATGCGACCTCGGCCATCCTCGATGACGTTCTGGGATCAGAGGGCTGGTTCCTCTGCGATGCCCATGAGGCCAAAAAGGCGATGCTCAACCGCTTTGCCGCCGCCGGTGCGGCTGTGCGGATGCAAGCGGTTCGCCCTCACGAAATCGGCGATACAATCGCGCTCGACATCGCGCTGCGCCGCAATGATCTTGACTGGTTCGAAACACTGCCCGCCGAGATCGAAAAAGACATCGTCGCCAAGCTCTACTACGGACACTTCTTCTGCCACGTCTTCCATCAGGACTATGCGGTCAAGAAAGGCACCGATGTGAAGGGGCTCAAAGCCAAGATGCTGGCGCTTCTGGATCAGCGCGGCGCGGAGTACCCGGCCGAACACAACGTGGGCCACCTTTACGAGGCCAAGCCCGCGCTTGTGAACCACTACAAGGCGATGGACCCGACGAACACGTTCAACCCCGGCATTGGCAAGACCTCGCGCGAAAAGCATTACGGCAGCGCCTGTAGCTGCGGAGATGTTGCGGCCGAGTAGGGTGCTTTAGGACGCCGCGGCTTCCGCTCGACCGGCCCGGAACTGTAAGACGAGCAAACCGACAGCAACTGCGACGGCCGTGATCCAGATCGTCTCTGCCTTCATCAGGACGAGGACCGCCAAAGCCAGTCGCGCGGCGATTTCCCAGCGGGGCAGAGCGATGCGGTCGAACCCGGCCAAAGCAGACGACAAGAGGTAAAGCGCAAAGACAAAGCGGGCGAGGAACAGCGCCAACGCGCCGATGTGCACGACGCCGTCATAGCCCGGAAGATAGGTTGTGCCGCCGCTGGCCTGCGGGTCGATGATGGCGGCTTCGATGAGCAAAAGTTCTGGATAGAAGGCAAAGACAAACGGCACGATGAACATCACAATGCCGGACTTCACCGCCGAGAACGCCGTTGCCATTGGCTCGGCCTTGGTGATCGTCGCTGCCGCAAAGGCCGCCAGCGCCACGGGCGGCGTGATGGCCGAGGCGACCGCAAAGTAGAAGATGAACATGTGCGCTGTGAAAAGCGACAGGCCCAAGCCAGCCAGCACAGGCCCCATCAAAAGGGCCGCGTTGATGTAGGCCGGGACGGCGGGCATGCCCATGCCAAGCAGGATCGCCAGCAGCATGGTCATCAAGAGCGCGATGAACTGGAACAGCGTTGCCGAGCCTTCTCCCCCCAGCCCAAGGCTGTTGAGCCAGGCCAGAACGTCCAGCGACAGGAATACCGGCAGGCCAGTGAAGGACAGGCAGAAGTCGATGATCGAGACGGCAAGGAACATCAGGTAAAGCGTTGCGATCAGCACGCCCGCGCCTGACAGCCCATCGATGATCTTCATCGGCTTGGCGCGCACCTCTGGGTCCAAGAACAACAACCCAAGCAAGAGCATGACTGCCCACCAGCCCGCGGCGCCCGCGGATCCGGCCGCGTTCTGGACAGCCTGCAGGAACCAGCTGAGGCTCTGCACCTGACAGGTGCCATCGATAAACGTACGTTCCGCGCCAAGGATCCCGCCCAGTAGGCCGCAGCCGACACCGTCCTTGCCCGTCAGAAGGAGGACAAGGATCAGCAGGATCGGCCCAAAGATCATGGCCAGATTGAAGAAATCCTGCCGCACGAGGATCATGTCTTCGGTGACCTCACCGATGGCCGTGATTCCCTGCTTTCGCGACTGAAAGACCGCCGACAGGAACAGGCAGAAGAAATAAGCGCCCGCCGGAATGACGGCGGCAATAATAACGCTGGAATAAGGAACAGAGGTGAGGGAGGCCAAGACAAAGGCGGCAACCCCCATGACAGGTGGCATGATCGATCCGCCCGACGAAGCAGCCGCTTCAACACCGCCGGCGAACACCTTGGAAAACCCACGTTTTACCATCATCGGGATCGTCAGAACCCCGGTGGATAGGACATTTACAATCGGACCGCCCGAAATCGTGCCGAACATCGCCGACGACACGATCGCGGCGTGCGCCGGGCCACCGCGCAGGTGGCGTGTCCAGCGGAACGCCAGCTTGATCAGCGATCGTCCCCCGGCGGATGTCCCGAAGAGAGAGCCGAGCACGAGGTAGGGGAAGATCGTGTTCAGAACGATGTCCATGAACCGCCCGAGCATGCCCGAAGAGTTGTTGACCAGAATGTCATGTACCCTTGGTCTACCATCGGCCAGCATACGCGGCTCACCCGCGAGTTTGGTCACGAAGTACTTGTTGATGCCCTCAACACCGTACCAGTACCAGACCAGCACCGTGATGATCGTGTAGGCCGAGATCAGGATCGCCACGATGACCAGCGGCAGGCCCCAGACTTTGACGTTGTAGGCAAGGAAAACAATGATCGCGAGGCCGACAATGGCGACGAGCCAGCCGCCCGTGGTGTTCACGCATTGGGGGTCTTCGACCGTTGTGGGCGCGGGCAGGCCAAGGCTTTCGCTAAAGGCTTTGGCGGCTTCGAGGCTTTCGTTGATAAGGCGTTCGCGATCCCCGGTGATCCGGTCAATGGCGCACACGGATTCGATTTCAACGAGATAGGTAAACGAGACGGTGAAGGCCATCAGGACAAGTGCCAAGTCCATGAAAAGGCCAAGCTTTCGGCGCGTCGGCGATTTCTCTTTCCAGTCGCGCCACATGGAATGCTTGAGCGCGACGATCAACATCATCAGCGCAAAGAAGAACGGGTAAAACCATTCGAACGGAAACTTGCGGAACTGCGCACCGGACTCGCCCGTGATGCGTGCGGCTAGCGCGTCGTATCCCGGAATACCGGGGGTCGCGTTGATCAGCCCGATAAGTACCATCGCGACCGACAACACGTAAAGGACCTTCAACCCGATATCTTTTTTCTCGGGCGTCTGCGCGGTCGCATCCGTCATGGCATCCCTCGGAAAAGGCAGACCGGGCGCAGGACGCGCCCGGTCAGAGGTGTCAAATTACGGCTTGGCGCAATCGGGCAGAGTGTAGCCTGCTTCTTCCCACGCCGCGACAGCACCGGGATG
>CAZWZG010000185.1:0-5295 GCA_964638245.1 uncultured Rhodobacterales bacterium | reverse complement strand
CAGCATGGGGCAGGGGATTTTCCGAGTCAATATCAAGGGCTTGTGGATAAGCCTTGAATTGCTCACCAGCGTAGGGCGACGGCCCCCCAGGCAAGGCCACCACCGATGGCTTCGGTGACAATCAGCTGACCTTCCTTCAGAAGGCCCTGATCATCGGCCACCGACAAGGCAAGCGGGATAGATGCCGCGGAGGTATTGCCGTGGTCCTGAACGGTCACGACAACGCGTTCCATGGGAACGCCCATACGTTGCGCAGTGCCTTTGATGATGCGCAAGTTCGCCTGATGGGGCACGATCCAGTCAACGTCGTCGCCGGTCAGATCAAGTTTGTCCAAGGCGGCGTGCGCTGTCGCGGCGAGTTTTTCGACCGCGTGGCGGAAGACCTCTTTGCCTTCCATGCGCAAATAGCCCGTCGTATGGGTCGAGACGCCGCCGTCGACATATAGGATATCCTTGTGCCGTCCGTCGGAGTTGAGGTCGGTGGCAAGGATGCCGCGATCACTGTTCGCGCCTGTGCCTTGGGCAGCTTCCAAAACGAGCGCTCCGGCACCATCCCCAAATAGCACGCAGGTGCTCCGGTCGCTCCAATCCATGAGGCGCGAGAAGGTTTCGGCGCCGATGACGAGCGCGCGCTTGGCCTGTCCCGACGCGATCAGTGCGTTGGCGTTGGCGAGCGCAAAGACAAACCCCGCGCAGACGGCCTGGACGTCAAAGGCAAAGCCCTTCGTCATGCCAAGTTCGGCTTGCACCATGGTGGCAGCGGACGGAAAGGTCAGATCTGCGGTCGATGTGGCAACAATCAGCGCGTCGATGTCATCAGGTTGAAGGCCTGCCTTGGCCAGCGCGCGTTCGGCGGCCTTTGCGGCCATCGAGGATGTGGTTTCGCCTTCGGCGGCGAAATGGCGCCGTTCGATGCCGCTGCGCGAACGAATCCACTCGTCAGACGTGTCGACCGTTGCTTCGAATTCGGAATTGGGGACGACTCGTTCCGGAAGGTAATGTCCCACCCCCCGCACGATGGCGCGTATTGTCATTTTTGGTGCCTGTTTCCCACCTATTTGTTGGCGGCATCCTGACGGACCGGGCTGACCGATGCAACCCGTGCGGCGAGGCGTTCGTTGAAGCCCGATTCGGCCAGCTTGTAGGCCAGCTTGATGGCTGCGGACATACCGGTGGCGTCCGCCGAGCCGTGGGATTTGATGACCGTGCCGTTCAACCCGAGGAAGACGCCGCCGTTCACACGACGCGGGTCAATGCGCTTGTTGAGGCGGCGTAGCGAGGTCCAGGCCAAGACGGAGGCGAATCGCGAGGCGGGCGTGGCCTTGAAGGCCTGGCGCAGGAAGTCGCCGATCAGGCGCGCGGTGCCTTCGCCGGTTTTGAGCGCGATGTTGCCGGTGAACCCATCCGTGACAATGACATCGACGCGATCGCCAGGCATGTCGTTGCCCTCGACGTAGCCAACGAACTCGAACTCGGCGTCATCAGCGGCGGCTTCAATAAGTTCGTGGGCTTCGTGGAGTTCGGTCCTGCCTTTATGCTCTTCCGTGCCGACGTTCAGCAGGCCGACGCGCGGGCGCTCAAGCTCCAGCCCGTTGCGCGCATAAGAAACACCCATCAGCGCGTACTGCAGAAGGTCGCCGGGATAGGCGCGAATGTCGGCGCCAGCGTCCAGCATGACGTTGAAACCCACCGGATTGCGCGATGGCCAAAGGCACGCAATGGCGGGGCGCGTGACACCGGGCAGTTTGCGCAGACGGATCATCGAGACGGCCATAAGCGCGCCGGTGTTGCCGCAAGACACGGCCACGTCCGCGCGCTTGTCGCGTACAGCCTCAATTGCCGACCACATCGACGAGCCTTCGCCGTTGCGCATCACCCAAGAGGGTTTGGCGTCCATGGTCACGACATCTGGTGCATCGCAGATATCGCAGCGCCCTTGCAGCAGGCGGCGTTTGGCGACCAGAGGCTCAAGCTCGGCCTTCGGGCCGTGCACGAGAAAACTGATGTCAGGGTTTTTCTTGGCAGACGCTTCCATGCCCGCGATCACAGCCGCAGGCCCCCGGTCGCCGCCCATTGCGTCAACCGAGATCACTTTCATACCGCTCTTGGAAGAGGGAGGGTTCGTCATGACCCGCCTTCCCGATCAAGGCCCGATGAGTGGGCCGCGATGATCACTTATGCAGCGTCTTCGTCGAGATCAATTTCGTCGGCAGCCACAACAACCTCACGGCCATCGTAGTGACCGCAGGACGCACAAACGTGGTGCGGACGCTTCAGTTCGCCACAGTTGGGGCATTCCGCTGGGTTGCCTGCCACCAGTGCATCATGCGCACGGCGCATGTTGCGGCGCGATTTGGTGACTTTATTCTGAGGGACAGCCATGTCCTAACCTCACTCAAGCTATGGCCTATCGGCCCGTCATTGCATTTGAAGCGCGCTCTTAGAGGGTCGCGCGCAACTTGTCCAACCCGAACTGTTCGGAAGGGGCGCAAAATACTGCGAATCTTTGATTGCGCAAGGGAAAATGCGCGGAATTTTTGGTGCTGCCCTAGCTGTCCTTGTCGCCGGACAGTTTGTCGCGAAGGCTGGCCAGTCCAGCAAACGGTTTGACGTCGTCATCGGTTAGCGGAGCGACACCGGGCGCGGCAACCTGGGTATCGAGCGGCTCCGTCCCATCCGCGCGCGGATAGGCGGGCAGGCCGAGCGCCAAAGCCTCTGCCATGACCCGGTTCAGGTCGAGCGTCGCAGGAAGCGGATCAACCGTATCATCCTCGGGCATTTCCTGCTCGACACCGCCCTCGGGTTCTTCATAGGCGGCAACATAGGCGCGGCTGACGTCTTCTTCGATGCGCGTCGTCACCGGCTCGAGCGTCGCGACACAGGGCTGAACTACCGTTGCACCAAGGCGCGCCTTCAGATGCCAGTCGGTCTTGCCTTCGGGTGACAACATCCCTTCAAACCGCAACTTCTTGACGCCCAAAATGCCCAGCTCACGCGCCAGCATCGCCCGCGCATTTCCATCAGGCTCAATCAGGAACGAATTGGGCGCGTTGCGCGCAAGTCCTGCCAGTCGCAGATGTGTCTGGGAAGAGGTCGTCATGGAATGCTTGATCGTCCTTGTCGCAATGGGGTAAGCGGATAGTCCAAGGCCAATAGGGTGGCAAGAGGGGCAGAATTCATGATCCGGCGTATCTTGGGCATTTGCCTTGGTCTTGCAGTACTCGCGTTGGCGGCCTGTTCGACGCTTGTCGACAACCACGGCTATGTGCCGACAGAAGACGAACTCGCCCGGATCGAAGTTGGCCGGGACACGCGCGAAACCGTGGCGTCCATTGCTGGCCGGCCATCGTCGGCAGGTATCCTTTCGTCAAGCGGTTGGTACTATGTGAAGTCCACCTATGAGACCCGGCTTTATCGTGCCCCAGTTGAGGTCGACCGCGAAGTCGTGGCGGTCTCCTATGATGAGGACGGATTTGTCTCCAACATCGAGCGCTTTGGGCTCGAGGATGGTCAGGTCGTCGTCCTGAACCGCCGCGTTACCGAGGACAACCGCGCAGGTATCGGCTTCATCCGCCAGCTCTTCGGTAACCTCGGTAACTTCAACCCAGCGGACTTCTTCGACGATAGCTAGTTCTCAGACGCTTCTTCCGCTTCGGGGACAAAGTTCAACGCGACCCCATTGATGCAGTAGCGCAGGCCAGTTGGCCGTGGGCCGTCGGGAAAGACGTGTCCCAAATGACTGTCGCAGCGATTGCAGTGCACTTCGGTGCGGCGCATGAAGAAACTGCGGTCTTCCTTTTCGCCGACCATCTCTGGGTCTGAGGGTTCGTAAAAGGAGGGCCAGCCGGTGCCGCTGTCGAATTTCGCGTCCTGCTCAAAGAGCGGCGTGCCACATCCCACGCATTTATACGTACCTGGTTCCTTGGGAAAATTGTCATGGGTGAAAGCGCGCTCTGTGCCGTGCTTGCGCATGACCTTGTAGGCGAGGTCCGAAAGCTCGGCTTTCCATTCGGCTTCTGATTTGACGACCTTGTCCATGTCTTTCCCCTTTTTCAACGCCTTGCGCGTCACCGCGCCTTGGCCATGATGTATGGCTGAGGGGCAGTGGCCTCAAGTCTTTTGCAACAGGGATCACATCCATGGGAGAACCTCGCCTGCGGGCCCGGTTTGCAGAGCCCGAGGATATGGACGCGGTGATGGCCCTGCGGGGGCGCGTATTTCGCGGTGGCGGCAATGATGAAGACGCTTTTGATGCGGGCTTCCGACACGGGATCGTTGAGGATGCCACAACGGGTGCTCTATTGGGTTGCTTTCGGGCGCGACTTTTTGAAACGGCGGTGACCATCGATCAGGGGTATTCGGCGCAGTACTTTGATCTTTCGCGGTTTGAATCCCGGCGGGGAGCGTTGATCGAGTTCGGTCGCTTTTGCGTGGACCCAAAGGTTCGTGATCCTGATGTGCTACGATCTGCCATGGCACTGCTGGTGGATTGGGCGGTGGCGTCTGACGCAGACATGATTTTTGGATGTACAAGCTTGCCGGGGCTGGATGGGGCGCAATACGAAGCGGCGTTTGCGCATGTTCTGGCGTCGGATCAGACCATTGCGACGGTTTTGCCCGCTGGCTCGTGCTCTGTTGAATTCATGCAAGGAGAGCCGGATGTTTCAGCGCTTAAAGCGTTCCCTTCACTTCTGCGCGCTTACTTGTCACTCGGCGCGCGGGTGGCACCGTTCGCGGTGCCGGACCCTGATCTCGGGACGCTCGTGGTCTTCACAGCTCTGGAGGTTGATACGATCCCGGATACTTATCGGCGCTCTTTGCTGAAAACGGTCCACGCCGGGAGGGCTTGACGCTCGGGCGGCATCCCCATAGCGCAAGGCATGGCTCGCACACCCCTTTTGCAACTCTCGGATATCTCGCTCACCTTCGGCGGTGATCCGGTTTTCGATGGTCTTGACCTAACCCTGCAGACCGGCGAGCGGCTGGCGCTTGTGGGGCGCAATGGCTCGGGCAAATCGACCCTGATGAAGGTCATGGATGGCGTGATCGAGCCTGACCGGGGGGCGCGCGTTGTTGGGCCAGGAATAACGGTGGCCCGGCTCGAACAGGCGCCGGATATGTCAGGGTTTGCAACGCTTGGGGATTTCGCCGCCTCGGGTCTTGGCCCGGCGGATCTCTACAAGGTCGAACGGGCGGGCGAGGGGCTAGGCTTTGATCCCGATGTTGCGACCGAAGTGGCTTCGGGCGGACAAGCGCGGCGCGCGGCGCTGGCGGGCATGCTGGCGCGTTCGCCCG
>CAZWZG010000184.1:0-5330 GCA_964638245.1 uncultured Rhodobacterales bacterium | reverse complement strand
ACAAGATCGGCGCATCTATCGTGCCGATTAATCCGGATCTGCGACTTTCCGAGTTGAGCTACCTGATTGCGCATGCCGAACCTACGCTTTTGATTGCAATCCCGTCCCGGATCGGCGAATTGATGGCCGCCATCGACGAAAGTGGATTGCCGGTCGATGTGGCGGCGCCAGACGCCGCTTTGCCACCCCCACGTGCAAACGCAATCGTTGCCGAAGACCAGGACGGAGAAGATCGCGAAGCGGCAGTGCTTTATACCTCTGGCACAACAGGCGAACCGAAAGGCTGCGTGCTTCCCAACGCGTATTTCCTGATGGCAGGGCAGTGGTATGCCGATCTGGGCGGATTGGCCAACCTTACCGACGATGGCGAGCGGATGATCACGCCTTTGCCGATCTTTCATATGAACGCCATGGCCTATTCGTTTATGGCGATGTTGACCGTTGGCGGTTGTCTGATTCCGTTGGACAGGTTCCATCCAAAAACCTGGTGGTCCGATGTCAAAAACAGCCGCGCAACATGCCTGCATTATCTGGGAGTAATGCCATCCATCCTGATGGGTTTGCCAGAGGCAAAGACAGACACCGCACACAATGCGCGATTTGGGTTCGGTGCCGGGATCGATCCGAAACTGCAAAAAGCGTTCGAGGACCGTTTTGGATTTCCGTTGATCGAAGCCTGGGCCATGACCGAAACTGGCGCTGGTGCGGTCATCGCTGCAAACGATGCGAACCGGTTGGTCGGCCAGTCATCCTTGGGCAAAGCCAAGGGTTGGGTGGAAGCTAAAGTCGTGGATGATGCGGGCAACACGGTTGCCCCCAACACCCCCGGAGAATTGCTGGTGCGGCACACGGGCGACACGCCAAAGCGCGGGTTCTTTTCGCATTACTACAAAAACCTGGAGGCGACTGCAGAGGCTTGGGACGGCGGATGGTTTCACACCGGCGATCTTGTCAAACAGGATACCGAGGGTCGGTTCACCTTTGTGGATCGCAAAAAGAACGTGATCCGCCGATCTGGTGAAAATATTGCTGCTGTTGAGGTCGAAAGCATCCTGATGCGCCACCCGGCCATTCGCGCGGCGGGTATCTCGGCCGTGCCCGATACGATCCGCGGAGATGAGGTATTCGCCTGTCTGGTCGTTGACGAACCCGCGACAGACCTCGCTCATCAGATTACAGACTGGGCGTTGTCTCAGATGGCCTATTACAAGGTTCCCGGCTACATCGCTTTTGTCGATACGCTGCCCCTGACAAGCACGCAAAAGGTTCAACGCAAGGCGCTAAATGAATTGGCCGCTGCGCGATTGAATGACCCCCAAACAGTTTGCGTAACAGACCGCAAGAAAAGGCAAGTTGCATGAGCCGCAAACCTGCCCCGTATGATGGCGTTGTTTTGGCGGCTCCTTTCTCAACGCCATATCAGCGGTATTCCATCGATACGGCACATCATTGGATCGCGCGCGCGTTAAAAGGCTCTCTTGATGCCGCGGGCATCCGAAAATCCGCGCTTGACGGGTTTTCCGTGTCGTCTTTCACGCTGTTCCCAGACACAGCTGTCGGATTGACTCAGCATCTAGGCCTCTCGCCCCGGTGGCTTGACCACGTACCTATGGGTGGCGCATCAGCAGGGGTTGCACTGCGACGCGCAGCCCGTGCCGTACAGGCGGGTGATGTGGATATCGTGGCATGTGTTGCGGGTGACACCAATCACATCGATAGCTTCCGCCAGCTGCTCTCCAGTTTTTCGCGCTTCGCGATGGATGCAAGCTATCCCTATGGCTACGGCGGGCCAAACGCGAATTTCGCGTTGCTCACCGACCGATACATGTCTGAGTACGGCGCGACCCGCGAAGACTTTGGGAAGATCTGCGTCGCTCAGCGCGACAACGCGCTCAAGAACCCCCGCGCGGTGATGAAGAAACCATTGTCGCTAGAACAATACCTCAAGGCGCGACCAATTGCAGACCCGATTGCGCTTTTTGACTGCGTCATGCCTTGCGCAGGCGCCGAGTGTTTTCTCGTCATGTCAGAAGATGAAGCATTGCAGCTCGACATCCCGTTTGCACGGCTTTCCGCAGCCATCGAAAGGCACAACGCCCACAACGACGACCCGATCCAAATGCGCGGCGGCTGGACCATGGACCGTGATACGCTGTGGGAGATGGCAAACTGCACACCCGGTGACATTGATCTGATGCAGACCTACGATGACTATCCGGTCATCGTGATGATGCAGTTCGAGGATTTGGGGTTCTGCGAAAAAGGAGAAGGTCCAACATTTGTCCAGAAACACGGTCTGACTGTCGACGGCAGCTTTCCGCATAACACGTCTGGTGGGCAACTGAGCGCCGGACAGGCCGGTGCGGCGGGTGGGTTCATCGGTATGGTCGAAGCAGTACGCCAGGTCACCGGGCAAGCCGACGCGACCCAGGTCGCGGATGCCAAACGCGCACTTGTTAGCGGGTTTGGCATGATCAACTACGACCGAGGCCTGTGTTCCAGCGCAGCCATTCTGGAAACTGGGGTGCGCGCGTGACGACACCGCTTTCTCCTCCGCCCAAGAAAAACCCGCAAAAACGCAGCGTCTCCCCGACGCGTCCCCCGGAAATGCGCAGCCGTGCCGCCCTTGGGCTCACCGCTGCTGCCGCCGAAGGGCGTTTGATGCTGCAACGCTGTACCAAATGCCGAACCTGGCAATACCCGCCACGAGATGCGTGTGTTGAATGCCTGTCAACAGATATGCCCTGGCAAGACCTGCCACCGACCGGGGAATTACTTGCTGAAACCACGGTTCAAACATCACCAAGGCTCTACTATCGAGAGCGGATTCCCTGGCGCATGGGCACGGTTCAAATGAATGAAGGTCCTGTCATTTTGGCGCATATCCACGAAGACGTCTCGGTACGCGCGCCTATTCGATTGGCCGCGCATCTGGATCGATCCGGACAAGGCGTGTTGGTGGCCATGCCACGCGATCCGACCCCACATGAAGAGGACACCGCCCTGATGCGCGAGCTGACCGCTGACCCCAAACACCGCCGCATCCTTTTGACCGATGCGCGCGCGCCGAATGCGCCTGCGATTGCCAAAGCGCTGTTGGATGCGGGTGCTGCAATTGTCTTTGCGGGGGAGGCAGAAACCTGGCGACCTTACCCAACGCGCGCGCCGATGCAGGAAATTGGGGTCGATCTGATGCCACTTGACGTCACCGACACACAATCCGTGCAAACGCTGGCGGGCGAAATTGGTGGCAAAACCGACATCCTGATCAACAACGCCAAGTTCGTTCGCGCCGGGGGCGTTCTGACGCGGGGCGATGTGGGCTTTGCGCGCGACGAGATGGATGTAAACTATTTCGGCCTGATGCGCCTGGCACAAGCATTTGGACCGGGCATGTGCGCAAGGGCGACCGATGGCGTGAATTCTGCAGTTGCTTGGGTCAACCTCCTTCACATTGGAGCTTTGGCAAACACGCCAGACTACGGTGTTTTCGCGGCGAGCCAGTCTGCTGCCTATTCGCTTTCCCAATCGCTGCGTGCTGAGTTTCGCAGCGCCGGATTGCGCGTCATGAACGTGTTTTCCGGCCCGCCCGAGGAAGACTGGTTTCAAACCTTGCCGCCGCCCAAAATACTGCCGGAGTCGCTGGCGGGCGACATCCTAAAAGGCCTGCAAGCCGGTGTCGAAGACGTATGGAGCGGTGATATCGCAAAGGACGTTCGAGAGCGGTTCCGGCGCGATCCAAAAGTGCTTGAACGCGAATTAACGTTTGGAGGGGACGGGCCATGAGTTCGCTTTCAGAACTGGTATCCGGCCTCGCATCCGGTGATGTGCGCGTGGTCGATCTGACCCATACACTCGACCCGGATTTCCCAGTGATCATCTTGCCTCCGGAATTCGGCCAATGCGCCCGGTTCCGGATGGAAGAAATCAGCGCCTATGATCATCGCGGACCCGCGTGGAAGTGGCACAACATCTCTCTGTCAGAACACACGGGCACGCATTTCGATGCGCCGTCACATTGGGTTTCGGGGCGTGATTTGCCGTCCAATTCGGTGGATGCGATCTCTGCGCAGGATTTCGTTGGTCCAGTGGTCGTCATAAATTGCGTGGCGCAGTCAGATGCCGATGAAGACTATGAGATGTCGGTTCAGGATATCACGGAGTGGGAAAAGAAACATGGTGCGATCCCACCCCGCGCGTGGGTTTTGATGCGCACCGACTGGTCCAAGCGCAGCGGGGCCGCATATCTGAATATGCGCGAAGACGGGCCGCATTCGCCCGGCCCCGGCCCAGACGCGATCAGGTTTCTGATTGAGGAGCGCGACATTCGGGGCTTTGGCACTGAAACCGTTGGGACAGATGCTGGTCAAGGCAGTCATGCCGTGCCCCCTTACCCTGCGCACTATTACCTGCACGGTTCAGGGCGATACGGGCTGCAATGCTTGTCAGGGCTCGATCAGCTGCCTGCCACGGGCGCAATTCTGATTGCGGCACCGCTAAAGATCAAAGATGGCACGGGCAGCCCGTTGCGCGTGCTGGCTTTGGTGGAGGATGCATGAGCCAGTACACGGCACTCATCACGGGCGGGAATAAAGGCATCGGTGCGGACCTTGCCAAGGCGCTGCTAGAGCGAGGGTATTCTGTGATATCGATTGCCCGCAGCGCACCGGAGTTTTCCCACGCTAACCTTACTTCAGTCGAGACCGATCTACTTGATCCCAAAGCAGTGGAACACGCAGCGGCGCAAGTCGCGGATTCTCACCGGGTGACCCATCTGATCCACAACGCGGGTCTGATCTGGCCCAACCTGCTTGAGGACGCAAAGCCATCCGACATCACGGGGCTCGCGCAATTGCATCTTGGCTCGGCCCTGACACTGTTGCAGGCCATGCTTCCTTCGATGAAGGCCAATCAGTTTGGCCGCGTCATGTTCAACGCGTCCCGCGCTGCTTTGGGCGCACCCATACGCACCGCCTACAGCGCCAGTAAAGCCGGGATGATCGGCATGGCGCGCACCTGGGCGCTGGAGCTTGCGCCACATGGAATTACGGTTAACGTCGTGGCACCGGGGCCAATTCTGACGGACAACTTTTGGGGTATCGTCGAAAAAGACAGTGCTCAACAAGAGGCCCTTGCCAAACGGATTCCGGTCGGACGGATCGGTACTGTTCAAGACGTCACCAACGCATTTCTGTTTTTCTGTGATCCCGAGAACAGCTTTGTCACAGGGCAAACACTCTATGTTTGCGGTGGTGCAAGCGTTGGAACGCTTCAGATCTAGAGCACCGTCCCTGAAATCTGAATCGATGGGATTCCGCTGAGGCTGATTT
>CAZWZG010000183.1:0-5408 GCA_964638245.1 uncultured Rhodobacterales bacterium | reverse complement strand
CGACGGCCCGAACCAGGAAGACTATCTCAAGATCTTCGCCATGGTCGCCAAGAAGCGGAAGATGCCGCTTGATGAGGACACACTCGTGCACCTCATGAAGAACCGCTATCCGGAAATCGACAACGTCTATGCGAACTATCAGCCGATCTTCCTGATCGACCAGATGATCGCGATCTGCGAATTCGAAGGCATCCCATATCAGATGTCACCAGAGCTCATCGACCGGGCTTGGGCGAACATGTTCGTGAAAGAAGAAACCATCGTTCACTGATGCGCCTCGCCTTCGCGCTTGCGCTTGTCGCCGCGCCAGTCTTTGGCGCGGACGACACAAAGGGTGACTTGGCGGAGCTCATCGAAACGCTTGGCGCACACCAAACCGACACCATGCGCCACGCGGTCGAAATCAACGACTGCCAGATGACGATCTTCTTTTGGAAGGACTGGGGCGCGCATAGGCTCGCGCTCCATTCAGTTCATCATATCGATCTTGGCGGCTACAACCCGATCAAAGAGCGGGGGGCAAAAAGCCAGATCCCGTGGTTTTCGATCGGGGAAAGTTCGGAAGTCCTGCTGATGGAAATGCGGCCGCCCAACCGGCTGCAATCGGAGCTGGCGATGCGCTCGAACCCAAGTCCGCCGCATCGCCCTTCGACGCGCGAAGACATCGACACTTTCGTCATCCGCGATCGCCTTTTCCATGGGCTTCGCTTTGACGACCTGCCCGAACCGGGCCGCATGGCGGCGCTTGGGGAAATGATCGACAAGTACCACCGCGAATACTGCATCACCGCGGGTTGACCCTTCGCCGGGGGCAGAGGGGTCAAGGGTCCAAAGGACCGGGCGCAGGCCCGGCTTGCCCTTGAGGCCTTTGCCACCGGCCAAACGCTCTGATCCGGCCTGACGCCGTCAGGCCTTCTCAGCGAATCAATTTGGACCCCGATTCGGACGCAGTCCGAATTGGGGAGAAAAGTCGTGGCGCGGGATGCGCCACCGCTGCATAGTCCCCAAGCCATGCAACTGCCCGACACTTTCCAGGACTGGTTCAAGACGCGCGGATGGGACGTCCATCCGCACCAGTTGGCCTTGCTTGAGGAGGCGCAAAATCCTGCAACCATGCTCGTTGCACCCACCGGAGGCGGTAAAACGCTTGCAGGATTTCTACCAACGCTGGTCGAACTGGGCCGGGATCCGGCCCCTGGCTTGCACACAATCTACATTTCGCCCCTCAAGGCGCTTGCAGCCGATATCAAACGCAATCTTGCGACTCCAATCGCCGAAATGGGTCTGAACATTCGCGTCGAGGACCGAACAGGCGACACGACCTACACCCAGAAACAGCGCCAACGGGTCGATCCTCCGCATATCCTGCTGACCACGCCCGAAAGCCTGGCGCTTCTGCTCAGCTACGAGGATGCGCCGCGAATCTTCCGCGGCCTTACCCGAATCATTGTGGATGAAATCCACGCACTGGCCGAATCAAAGCGTGGCGATCAGCTGATTCTCGGGCTTTCGCGGCTCCAGACGATTTGCCCGAATTTGCGCCGGGTCGGACTGTCTGCAACCGTCGAAGACCCGCCTGCGCTTGCACGTTTTCTCGCCCGGCACCCCGACCCTTGCACCATCGTCGAGGCTGATCCCGGCCCCGAGCCAGACATCCGGATGCTGACCACGCCCGACCCGCCGCCTTGGGCCGGCGGTGGTGGCACATACGCGATGGCCGCTGTGATGGACGAGGTGCGCAAGCACAACACGACGCTGATCTTTCACAACACGCGCGCGCAAGCCGAGATCTTTTTCCACGCGCTTTGGGACCACAACCCCGAGAACATGCCGATCGGCATCCACCACGGCTCGCTGGCGCGCGAAACCCGCGCCCGCGTTGAAGCCGCGATGGCCAATGGGGAGTTGCGTGCAATTGTTTGCACGGGCTCGCTCGATCTTGGCATCGATTGGGGCGATGTGGACCTTGTGATCCAGATTGGGGCACCCAAGAACGTCAAACGCCTTGTTCAGCGGATCGGGCGCGCGAACCACCGCTACAACGCGCCGTCCAAGGCGCTTCTTGTGCCCGCAAACCGGTTTGAAGTTGTCGAGTGTCTTGCCGCGCTTGAAGCCGTCCGGGAACGCGATCTGGACGGTGATCCGCGTGGCCCCGGGCCCAAGGACGTTCTGTGCCAGCATATCCTGATCGCTGCCTGTTCCGGGCCTGTGGATGCGGATACTCTTTTTGCTGAAGTTACATCAGCTGGCGGCTATAACACCCTGACCCGAAACGATTTTGATGACTGTCTGAATATGGTCGCAACCGGCGGATACGCTTTGCGCGCCTATGACCGCTGGCAGCGATTGAAGCAGGACGAAAACGGTCACTGGCGATTGCGCGACCCGCGCGCCGCACGACGCATCCGCACGCAGCTGGGTACAATTCAGGACGCGGACCTTCTCAAGGTCCGCCAGAAAAACCGTTTCGGGGGCAAGCCGCTCGGTGAGGTCGAAGAAGCGTTCGCTGCTGGCCTTACCCCAGGCGATACGTTCCTCATCGGGGGCAAGATCGTGCGCTACGAAGGCCTGCGTGAGATGACCGTCGAGGTCACGCCCGACGCCAAGAAGACCCCAAAAATCGCCGTTTTCGGGGGCACCAAATTCGCGACCACAACGCAACTCAGCAAACGCATTCTTGCGCGCTTGCATCAGCCCGACTGGCCCGAATTGCCCGCGCATACGGCCGATTGGCTGGCGCTTCATCGGCAGGTCAGCCGGATGCCAAGCGCCGACCGCCTGCTCATCGAAAGCTTCCACGACCAGGGTCGCGAATACGCCTGCGTCTATGGTTTCGCGGGGCGGAACGCGATGCAGACGCTTGGTCTTTTGGTCACCCAGCGCATGGACGAAATGGATCTTGCACCGCTCGGATTTGTCTCCACAGATTATGCCGTTCTGATCTGGGGGCTGAAGCCATTTGAAGGTCCCGAAAGACTGTTTGACTCCAACGATCTGCGGTCCGCTTTTGAAACATGGCTTGCGGGTAATCAGGTTATGAAACGCACGTTCCGCGCCTCGGCCACGATTGCGGGAATGCTGGAACGCAAGCTTCCGGGCGAACAGCGGTCGGGCAAACAGGCGACGTTTTCGTCCGACATTCTCTACGACACGCTGATGAAATACGATCCCGACCACTTGATGCTGCGCATCACACGTGAAGAAGCGATGAAAGGTCTGGTCGATTTCGGGCGGATCGAAGAGATGCTGGCGCGCACCGGCGGCAAGGTCGACCACATCGCGCTCGACCGTATCTCGCCCCTCGCCGCGCCGCTTTTGCTCGAAGCGGGGCGCTTCCCGGTACAAGGCCAATCGACCGAACGCCTGCTTGCCGAGGAAGCAGACCGCTTGATGGCTGCAGCGGGTCTTTCCGACCTTTGACCCCTAGACAATGCGCGCGAAATCATGTGTGAACGAACCATGAACGGACATGCGCTCACGCTCGGAGATCAGACGCTTACGGCCTTGCCGTCGGGCGCGCTGTGGTGGGAGTCCGAGCGCTTGCTGTGCGTGTCCGACCTCCACATGGGCAAGGCCGAACGGATTGCACGTCTCGGCGGATCTATGATCCCGCCTTACGAAACGCAAGACACGCTGGCCCGGCTGGACGCTGCGATTGCGGCCACGCACCCCAAGACCGTCATTTGTCTGGGCGACAGCTTTGATGATCGTGCCGCCGTCGCGGCCATGAGCGAGGACGAGCGTCTGTGGCTGGCGCGCCTGCAAGCGGGCCGCCTTTGGGTCTGGATCGAGGGAAACCATGATCCAGGGCCGATGGATCTGGGGGGAACGACGCGTGTCGAGTATCAGCACAAGGGCATCGTCTTTCGGCATATTGCGGCGGGCGTGACACCGGAAAGCCCAGAGGTTTCAGGGCATTACCATCCAAAAGCAAAGCTCCAGGCGCGCGGGCGCAGTTTTTCACGCCCCGCATTTCTTTGTGACGGTCATCGACTGATCCTGCCCGCCTTTGGCACTTACACAGGCGGCCTCAAATGCACGGCTCCGGTGTTGCAGGCGCTGTTTCAGCCCCCTGTCATTGCGTTGATGACGGGTGAGCGGGTCACGCCTGTCCCAGTGCTCACGCGCTCCGGGGCCCTGGCGCAGTAAAGCCCGCGTCCTTGTGGGAACCATCGCAGAACGGCTTGTTCTTGGACTGACCGCACCGACACAAGAAGGCGCGTGTTCCGCGATGCAGGCGTGCGCCGGTGCCCGAAGTAATCTCAAGCGGCCCTTGCGCCTCGATAGGGCCGTTTTCGTGGGGAATGATCAGAACCGGCGCGCCGGGATCTTCGCCCGGCGCATCTTTGCCCGATGGCTCCGGCTCTCCGGTTGCCTTGAAGCCCGCCTCGACATGGGAATAGTCGCAATAGGGCATGTTCTTTGACTTCCCGCAGCGGCAAATCGTGGCCCGCGTCATGTCCAGACCATCCACGGTCAGATTGCCATGAAGCGCGTTCGGCCCGTTTTCAGCGATGGACAACCGGTTTGAACTTGGCGCCGCCTCGTCCGCCACACCATCCAAACGCCGATACGTCAGCGCGCCCGACGGACAGGTCCGGATCATTGCAGCGATTTCGTCGGGTGACGCCGCATCGGGATCAACCCAAGGCCGCCGTTCAGGATCAAACACCTGACCAAGTTTCAGAAAACAGTTCCGGGCATGGATGCACCGGGCCATCTCGAAACTGATTTCGATCTTTTCACCGGTGTAGCTGCGGGGTTTGGCCATGGCGCTCTCCTTTGCATCCAGAAGAGGGCACAATGCGTCAGGCGGTCAAGCCCTCAGGTTCGGGCAATCCATGGGCGCGGCAGCAGGCAGTCAACGTATTGGCCAGAAGGCAGGCGATTGTCATCGGCCCAACGCCGCCCGGCACCGGGGTGATTGCGCCCGCCACGTCTGCGCAACTGTCGAAGTGGCAATCCCCGACAAGTCGTGTCTTTCCGGGCTTGTCTGGGTGCGGGATACGGGTGATTCCCACATCGATGACGGTCGCGCCCGGCTTGACCCAGCTGCCCTGCACCATCTCCGCGCGGCCAACGGCTGCGACCAGAATATCGGCCCGTTTGCACACATCCTCCAGATCGCGGGTGCGCGAATGGGCGATGGTCACAGTGCAATTGTCCCGAAGCAAAAGCTGCGCCATCGGCTTGCCGAAAAGGTTCGAGCGACCGATGACAACCGCATCCATGCCAGACAGGCTTTCATGACGGTCCCGCAATAGCATCAGGCACCCCAGCGGCGTACAACTGACCAAGGCCTTGCCGCCCGTCGCCAGAAGGCCTGCGTTGGTGACGCTCAAACCATCAACATCCTTGTCCGGGCTGATCCGCGCAACCGTGCGACGTTCGTCCAGATGATCGGGCAC
>CAZWZG010000182.1:0-5455 GCA_964638245.1 uncultured Rhodobacterales bacterium | reverse complement strand
CGACTGCGCCGCGCTGAACGCCGTGGTTGGAGGCGATGCGCAGGCTAACGAAACCAAAATGCTGGCTTGGTTTTCCGACGACTTCGAAATCGTTGAAGGCCTCGGTGCCGGTGGTCCAGCTAATGAGGCGTGCCGCGATGTTGACGAGTTCCTGTTTGTCCTCTTGGGAAAGGCGAAGTCGGACGCGTTCCCGGGCTACGAGGTGGCCTTGGCCGGCGGCGTGGGCGGTGCGAATCTCGTCAAATGCTGTCTGTTGTTGGCGCGTTAGGGTCTGGGCAACTTCGCCAAGTCGCTGAGCTATCACGCGACCCAGCTCTGCTTCGGCAGCTCCATATGCGCGTCCCATTGCGACAAAGGCGTCGCGTTCGATTGAATCGCCCACCAACATGCCTTCGAGGGCGCGGTTTAGAGCGAAGCGTGCCGATTGCGTCATCTGGTAGGCTGGCTTTTGTTCTTCGAGGAGCGCAATCAGCGTTTCGCGCTGTTCGGCCGTTAGAACAGTGAGTGCGTCATTTGCAACGTTAGAACGGGTCACGCTCTGGCCGCTGGAGACACGCAGGGCCACGAAGCCAAAAAAATTGGCCATGCGACCGACGGAGATGTAGTCGTTGTTGGCGGAGCTACCTGTGAGCCATGTCAGCGTCCGCGAGGCAATGGCGTTCTCAAGATGATGCGCATCGACCGGCCGGTTTGAGATATCGCGAACCGGCGACTGAGCAAGGGCAGGGTGCACGAGCCCAAGAGCGAGGATCAGAGAGAGTTTGATGGACATATGCGATTTGCTTTCAAAGCGATTTTCAATTGTACGCATTCGATCGCGCTATCCGTCGAAAAAAACGGATCCCACGTTTCTTTTCACAAGAAGATCCGCAATCAAATGGTTCACGCGCTATCGAGGATGACGTCAGCTACAAGCCAACCCTCGTAGCCACACCCATGCGTGCCCATACGTGTCCAGTATTCATCCGATTGCAATCGACACCTTCCGGAAGTGGCAAGCTACGTTCAAAAAAGTGGCCGCTACTTCCCCCCACCGCGTGCATAGAAGTGGGACAACCTATGCTCACGTGTCCAAGAGCCACCATGGATTGTCAAATATCAGTTTTGGTGCCGAAGCGCTCTAGGGGCGACATTGTCGGGCTAGTACCGGTCTGCTAGCCTCGGATGACAGACAAGTAGCGGATCCAAAAGATGATTTCCCACCATCATTCGACCATTTTTGTTCACGTGCCGAAATGCGGGGGACAGTCAGTGGAGGACGCGTTCCTCAGGGACCTCGGTTTGAGTTGGGAACAACGCGCGCCGCTTTTGTTGCATTCCAATGACCAACCCCGCATTGGGCCGAGGCGTCTTGCCCATTTGACGGCTCATGAATACGTCAAGTATCGGTACGCCACGGCGGAACACTTCGATACATACTACAAGTTCGCCACTGTTCGAGATCCAGTGGAGCGATTTGTTTCGTTTTTCAATTATCAGGGACCCAAAATCCGCAAGCGGTCGTTCGTCAAAGCGAGCTTGGGTGGTGCTGATGCAGACACCGCGGGTCTTCTGGACAAGTACCTGCAAGATACGGAACGCGCCCTCACCGATCCCGCTCAAAAGGTATTTGGATCTGACGATTTTTTTTCAGGGGACTTCTGGTTTCTGAGGCCCCAGAGCGATTTTCTTTTTAATGAGGGTAACTGTCTGGTCGATGACATCATCGTCTTACGCGACCTGAACGACAAATGGAGCCGCATCCAAGAACGGGCCAGTTTGCCTTCATCTTTGAAAAACAGGAACACATCGGTGAAAAGGATCACGTCAAAGGACTTGTCGGTGACGCATGTCGCCAAAATCAAAGAGCTCTATGACGTTGACTACGCCCTTATTGATTTCAAGGCATCGCGGCTGGGCGACTAGAACGCCCTGGCCCGAAATGGTGATGCCCTGCGCGACCCGTGGGTCGCGCAGGATTCTCTCGAAAGATCAGCCTACGAGCGCGCCGTCGTCGCGCTTGATCGTGATGATTGCAGACCGCGGCAGCGATCCTTCGCCATCCGGGAACGGTGCGCCCGGATGCTGGATGCCGACGAACATCGTGCGCTTGTCGGCCGACCATGTGAGGCCGGTGACTTCACAGCCGTTCGGCCCCGTCATGAAGCGGCGGATTTCGCCGGTGATCGGGTCACCCGCCAGCATCTGGTTGTTGCCGTTGCCAAGGAAGTCGCCTTCGTTGTCGTCGTTGCCGTCGGTCTGGATCCAGATCAGGCCGGACGAGTCGATCATCATGCCATCGGGCGAGTTGAACAGGTTGCCCTCGTTCATGTTCGCTGTACCGGCATAAAGGCCGTCGGTATGAACGCTCGGGTTGCCGACCATGACATAGAGATCCCAGTCAAATGTCGACGCGCCGTGGTCGTCATTATGCGGCTTCCAACGCACGATCTGACCGTAGCGATTGATGTCACGCGGGTTGGGACCGTTGGTGATCATTGGCTCACCCGCGGCGTTGGTGCGGACCGTACCATCGTCGTTGAGCGCGCCCCGGCGGGAGTTGTTGGTGAGGCAGCAATAGGCCTCGACCGCCGTTGGGTTGACCGCGATCCATTCGGGACGGTCCATGGTCGTGGCGGACACGGCTGTCCCGGCCTGACGCGTGAAGATCGCGATTTCGGCTTCGGTCATGCCGGTGTCTTCGGGCGTCAGCGGGATCCAGATGCCGGTTTGATCGTCGTTGAACTTGGCCACAAACAGCTGACCTTCGCTCAGAAGCGTCGAGGTGTCGCCGCCCGGGACGTAGATGTCACGGGAAACCCACTTGTACATGTACTCGCCACGTTCGTCGTCGCCCATGTAGACCACGACCTGACCTTCGGGGGTCAGTGCATAAGCGGCGTTCTCGTGCTTGAAGCGACCCAGAGCGGTGTGCTTGACCGGCGTTGCATCCGGGTTCCAGGGGTCGATTTCCACGATATAGCCGTGGCGGTGCGGCTCGTTCGGGTTCTGGGAGACATCATAGCGGGCGTCCCACTTGTGATAGTCATAACCCCAGCCGTCGATGCCCACGCCGTAGCGCTTAAAGCCGGCCTGGTTGACCTCTGGCAGAGCGTCGTGGCTTTCGGCGGTCGAGCCGAAGTAGCCGTTGAAGTTCTCTTCACAGGTCAGATACGTGCCCCAAGGCGTGCGGCCCGAACCGCAGTTGTTGTGCGTGCCAAGGGCGACCGTTCCGGTCGGATCAGCGGCAGTTTTCAACAGGTCATGACCTGCAGCGGGGCCGTCGATGACCATCTCGGTGTTGTGGTGGATGCGGCGGTTGTAGGGGCTGTCGACGACCACTTCCCAGCCGCTCGAGCCTTAAGTGACTTCCATGACGCTGACGCCCTGGAAGTTCTGTAAGAGCAGAACGTCATCGGCGTTGGCCGGCGTGCCGTCACGGTCTGCGGGCAGGTTGGTGCGGCGGTTGGTATATTCCGAGTTCACGACCAGAAGCTCGGTATCGCCTTGATGGAACAACTCCATCCCGTCTGTGTTTTCGCCAAAGACGCGGGTCGACCCTTCAACCGGGATTCCCTCCGTCGGTGACCATTCGGGTGCGTCCGAGAACAACGGATCGCCCCAACGCACAAGCACATCCCAGTTATAGCCGCCGGGCACATGGACGGTGCCGTCTGTTTGCGGTGGCAGTTGGTCAAACGCAAAGCGCGACATCTGCTGGGCCATGGCGGTTGTGCCTTTGAGCACGCCCGTGCCCATGACAGCGGCACCCGAACCAAAGGCCAGAACACCGCCGAGGAAACCACGGCGCGAGATGGCGCGGTCTACGACACGGTCGAAATCCTGAACTTCAGGGCGGGGAAAATTCTTTTCGTCCCAATCATCAAATGACAATTCTTCGGGGTTGACGTCTTTCATCGATCACTCCTGCTGGGTGGCTAATGGCAACCTTGCCGCGCGCGAGTAGAGTGAGATTTTGTAACACGAAGGTGACGTGTTTGGCTTTGCCTGTGGACAAGTCGACAAAAACGGGTGCGACGTTTTGGATAGGGCGCTTATCGCGCAAACGCCGAGCGGATCAGGCCAAAGCCCCCAGCGCTGAATAGGGCCGCGACCGCCCCGTTGATCCAGCGCCCTGCGCGGCGGTAGGCGGCCATGGCGCCGGGTAACGAAAAAAGCAGGGCGTGTGCGAAATAGTTCGCCGTGCCGATGGCCATGCACATCACGAAAGCCGCGATCAGCTGTGCCGTTCCTTCGCCACCGGCAAATCCCATGGACAGCGCAGCCATCCACGCGATGACGGCTTTGGGGTTTGAAAGATTCAGAAACAACCCGCGGCGAAACCACAGCCCGTTGCCCGGGTCACGTTTCGCAGCCTCTTCGCCTTTGAGGGCGGCGCGCCCCGATTGGTAGGCCAGCCAAAGCAGGTACGCGCCGCCGACGATTTTTAACGCGGCCAGCGCGACGGCGGAGGTTTGCAGGATTGCGCCCATGCCGGTGATGGCGACCAGCCCCCAAGCCAGCATGCCAAGGGTCAGGCCGATGGCGAAAAGAACGCCCGGTCCACGCCCTGCTTTCATGGCTACCGTGGCACAACCAATATTGGCCGGTCCCGGTGTGACGGTGACGACAAGAAAGGCCGCCGCGATTGCTGCAAGATCAGTCACGGATGCCGTCCTTCATCTGGCCGGAAATATCCCGGGGGGCTCCGAAGGAGCGGGGGCAGCGCCCCCTCTCTGCACGGATCAGGAGCGGACCAGGGTTTCGTAGCCTTCCGCGATTTCGCGGGTCAGCGCGCCGACCTCGAAGTTCCAATCGCCGATCTGTCCGACCGGGGTCACCTCGGCGGCCGTTCCTGTGAGCCAGCACTGTTCGAAGCTTTCGAGTTCCTCGGGCATGATGTGGCGCTCGTGGACCTTGACCTGACGCTCTTTGAGCATGCCGATCACGGTCTGGCGCGTGATGCCGTTCAGGATGCAGTCGGGGTCTGGCGTATGCACTTCGCCGTCCTTCACGAAGAAGATGTTCGCGCCGGTCGCTTCGGCAACATAGCCGCGGTAGTCGAACATCATGGCGTCCGAGCATCCTTTGCGTTCGGCGGCGTGCTTGGAGAGCGTGCAGATCATATAAAGGCCTGCGGCCTTGGCCGAATGCGGGATCGTCTCAGGCGACGGGCGCTTCCACTTGCTGATATCCAGCTTGGCACCTTTGAACTTCGCGTCACCGTAATAGTTGCCCCACTCCCAACAAGCGATCGCCGTTCTGACCGGGTTTTTTAGCGATGAGACACCCATGTCTTCGCCCGAGCCGCGCCAGGCGACGGGGCGGACATAGGCGTTTTCGAAGCCGTTGGCCTTGAGGACCGCGTCCTTGGCCGCATCGAGTTCTTCGACGGTGTAGGGGATTTCGAAGTCGAGCTGATCGGCGGAATAGTGCAGGCGTTCGGAGTGCTTTGTGCTCTCGAAGATCTTGCCAT
>CAZWZG010000181.1:0-5476 GCA_964638245.1 uncultured Rhodobacterales bacterium | reverse complement strand
CAAGCCCCACCGGGAGCAATGCCAAATAGGGATGCCACATGGGGTGCTTCGCCCCGGCGTCCGGGTCGGCAGCTAGAGCGCGTCGGTAACGGCGCGTGTAGACGAATGGTCATCCAGAGGCGGCAACGCCTTGGACAGAATCCGGCTTACAGGCCATCCGCGCAAAACTTTCCCATGACGTTTCACCAAAGGATGTTAGGCTTGCGCCAACGTCAGGTTTGGAGGATCGCATGAGTTTCGTTCGCACATTGGCCACGCTCGCTGTTGGATATGCCGCAGCCAAGGGCATGGATAAGTTCAAGGACATGGGCGGCATGGCCGGGGTCAAGGACAAGATGGGGGACAATCCCATGGAGGCCATGACAGGTCCGCTTGGCGACATGATGGAAAAGATGGGCGTGCCGGGTGGCGCGTCTGGCCTCAACGAGATGATGTCGAAATTCGGCGGTATGGCCGGATCGGCCGGGGATCAGGCTGCGGCCGGCTTGGGTGGTCTGATGAGCGCTTTTGCCGGGGCTGGCGCTGCTGGTGCTACGGGCATGGCGGGCATGATGGATGCAATGACCGGCACGACGCTTGCCACCGACACCATGGAAGACAACGCAAAGCTGATGATCCGCGCCATGATCCAGGCGGCCAAGGCCGACGGCGAGATCGACGCTGAAGAGCGGGCCAAGCTTCTGGAGCACATGAAAGACCTTGATGCCGAAGAGCTTGCTTTCGTCGAGGCAGAGCTGGCGGCACCGGTGGACGTCCATGCCCTTGCAGCGGATGCGCGGGGTCAGGGTGCGAGCCAGATTTATGCGATGTCGGTCATGGCCGTGCGCGTGGATAACCCTGCCGAGGCGCAATACCTGAATGCCTTGGCCGCAGCACTGGGCCTTTCGGATACGGAACGTGCTCGGATCCATTCCACGATGGGCGTTGGCTGAGAAAACCGCAGCGCCCCTGTTGACTTGGGGCGGCAATCGGATAGAAGGCGGACTTCGAATTTCCGGACGCGCGGGCGTCCGTGCAAGAGGTGTTAGACATGGCCAAGCCGACCACGATCAAAATCCGCCTGAACTCGACAGCGGACACGGGTCATTTCTATGTGACCAAGAAGAACGCGCGCACGATGACCGAGAAGATGGTTGTCAAAAAGTACGACCCGGTCGTGCGCAAGCACGTCGAATACAAGGAAGGCAAAATCAAGTAAGCACTTGATTGCCTTTTGAAAAAAAGAACCGCGTCTTTGAGCGCGGTTTTTTTGTGCCTTAACCGGCCCGCTCGACCTGTTCCTCGGCAAACCACGCAAGCGCCGCTTCCATCGTGTCCGGCTTGCCAAGGTGGTAGCCTTGGCCGAGCGCGACGCCAAGTTCGGAAAGTTTCGCGGCTTCCGCGGCCTTCTCGATTCCCTCTGCGATGATCTTGGCATTACAGGCATCCGCGAAATGCACCATTCCTTTGACCAGCGATTGGCGCGCAACATCCGTGTCGACGTCCTTGGTCAGCTCCATATCGAGTTTCAACAGGTCGGGCTTGATCTTGAGGATGTGGCTCAGTCCAGAGTGACCCGCGCCAACATCATCGATCGCAATACGCACGCCCGCAAAGGCAAGCACCCGAAGCTCGGCCTCCAACACGGCGTAGTCATCGACAACGGCATGCTCGGTCAACTCAAGCACAATGCGCTCTTGGGGGTGGGGTTTGAAGATGTCGGGCAAACGGCCGGAGGCGACGGTTCCCGGCGAAGCGTTGACCGACAGGTAGATATCGGCGGGCAGGGTCTCAAAACTCGCCAGCGCGCATTCGATCACGGCCAGTTCCAGTTCCAACTGACGCCCCACCGAGAAAGCCTCGTCAAACCAGATGTTTGGGGGGCGATAGGGTTTGGCTTCGAACCGGCAGAGCGACTCAAACCCGGCAGGGCGCGTGCTCCCGAGGGGAAAGATCGGCTGAAGCACGATACGGAAACCATGGGCGTCCATGACGTCCTGTATCCGCTGGCGGGCTTCGTCACGCTCGGCCCGACTGCGCAGGCTGGTGTTCAACTGCTTTTTGGCGAGATCGGCAAAGGTCTGCATGACCGCAAGATCGCGATCGTTCAGCGACGGGTTCGGCGTTGGGCTGAGGCAACAGAACATGCCATAGACCGTGCCGTCTTCGCGCGTCACCGGCACGCTGACGTGACTGCCGATGGGGACCTGCTTGGTGATCGGCAACGCCTGACAGATCGGCTCGTTCGCGGTATCCTGAATGACGTTGGGCAGGCGGCCATCAAGAATGTGCTGGCAATAGACATCATCAAGGTTCTGGCTATCGCCCGGTTTGATCAGCGCTTCGAGACCGGGCGCGGAAACGGCGCGAAAGACCGATTTTCCGTCCACGAACTCTGAAAGGTAGGCGACCTCCATCCCCAAGTGCTTGCGCACCGTCCCAAGCGCGACATCGATGATGTCTTCGGTCGAGGCATCAAGGCCGAGGTCGAGAGGTTTGGGCAAATCCATCGGAATCTCCGTCGCGCATTGGTTTCGCAACGGCGTAGCGCTTGGGATGCTAAGGGGTGGTAAAGGATAGACTTTTAGGGATTGAGAGGGGCGGGCGTCTGTCCCTCGGAAAGAGCAGTTTCATGCTTGGCGGAGGTTAGCTTTGATCCCGGACGGAGTTTTAGGTTTTCCGCTTTCGCTTTATCCAAACACAGGTGTCGGGGTCTGGTACGAAGAGCTGTCCAGTCCAACAATCGCTTTGCTCGGTTCCGACTTCGGCTCCGCACGCGCAGACGCGATTTGGGCCGTCCATTCCATCCAATCCGCAGCATCCTTGGTGGCGAGTGGGGATCGGAGAGTATCCGACATGGTCGAGTAGGTCTCGTGGCGTGAGCCAGTACTGTGGTCTGAAATCGAGCCGATGGCCCGGCCCCCTGCCATCGAAGCTTTGGACGCGGGGCTTGCGCGATTGGTAGGCAATGCCCTCCTCTATGATTTCCTGGTGTGGGTCGTCACATTGGGAATTCGGCTCTTCGACACCGTGCATGTCTCTCGAGACAAGCTTAACTGGCCGCGTCAAAGGCGAGCCGCAGGCGTAGCAGCCGAGAATCCTGATCTCGCCCAATGGAGCGTTGAATGCCTTGAGGCTCTCGCTCACCCCTGCAACGACCTCACATCCACAGCACCCTCTTGCGCCGCCTTCATCGCCAGCGCCGCTGCATGGGCACCCGCAGCCGTCGTGTAATACGGGATCTTGTCCATCAGCGCGACGTTGCGCATGGAACGGCTGTCTTCGACCGCCTGCGCGCCTTCGGTAGTGTTCATGACCAGTTGCACGAGGCCGTCTTTCATGACGTCCACGATGGTCCGCCCGCCTTCATAGGCCTTGTTCACCGTGTCACTTTCGATGCCATTCTCGTTGAGGAACTCTGCCGTGCCGCGCGTGGCGAGGATGGTGAGGCCAAGCTCCTTGAGCAGCTTGGCGGTGTCTACCAGCTCGGGCGTTTTGTCGGCATCCTTGATCGAGAAGAAGACCGTGCCTTGGGTCGGGAGCGTCACGCCCGCGCCAAGCTGTGCCTTCAGGAACGCACGGGCGAAAGTGGCGTCCCAGCCCATGACCTCACCGGTTGAGCGCATCTCAGGGCCCAGCAGAGTGTCGACGCCCGGGAAGCGGGCGAAGGGGAGGACGGCTTCCTTGACCGAGAACCACGGACTGCGGAAGTCGGCCAGTTGCATCGGGTCACCGGACGGGACGGGCGTTTCTGTTAGCTGGCTTGGTTTGGGGGCCTTGGGGAAGGTCGAAAGCGGCTCTCCCGCCATCAGGCGCGCGGCGATGGAGGCAATTGCGCTGTCAGTGGCCTTGGCGACGAACGGCACCGTGCGCGAGGCGCGCGGATTCACTTCGATCAGGTAGACGTCCTCGCCCTTGATCGCGAACTGGACGTTCATCAGGCCGACGACGTTGAGCGCGAGCGCAAGGGCCTCGGTTTGGCGGATCAGTTCGTCGATGACCGCGTCCGAGAGCGTGTGGGGCGGCAGCGAGCAAGCGCTGTCGCCAGAGTGCACGCCTGCCTCTTCGATGTGCTCCATGATGCCAGACACATGGACGTCCTTACCGTCGCAAAGCGCGTCAACATCGACCTCGGTCGCACCATCTAGATAGCTGTCGAGCAAGACCGGACTTTTGCCCGAAACGACCACGGCTTCAGCGATATAGCGCTCAAGCTGGGGCATATCACGCACGATTTCCATGGCGCGACCACCGAGGACATAAGAGGGGCGAATGACGAGTGGGAAGCCGATTTTGCCCGCTGCCTCAATGGCTTGCTCATCCGTGGACGCGATGGCGTTTTCCGGTTGCTTCAGCCCAAGGTCCTGGACCAGCTTTTGGAACCGCTCACGGTCCTCGGCCAAGTCAATCGCATCCGGCGACGTGCCGAGGATCGGGATGCCGGACTCTTCCAGCGCATTGGCAAGTTTCAGCGGGGTCTGACCACCAAATTGCACGATAACACCTTTTAGGGTGCCGGCCTCCTGCTCAACCCGCAGTATTTCCATGACGTGTTCGAACGTCAGCGGCTCGAAATACAACCGGTCCGATGTGTCATAGTCGGTCGACACGGTCTCGGGGTTGCAGTTGATCATGATCGTCTCGTAACCCGCATCGCTAAGCGCAAAGCAGGCGTGACAACAGCAATAATCGAACTCGATCCCTTGCCCGATCCGGTTCGGGCCACCGCCAAGAATGACGATCTTTTCGGCGCCCGAGGGGCGGGCTTCGTCTTCAACCTCGCCCATCATGGGCTCTTCGTAGGTCGAGTACATGTACGGCGTCTGCGCCTCGAATTCCGCGGCGCAGGTGTCGATGCGTTTGAACACGGCGGTGACGCCAAGGTTCTGGCGCGCGCGGCGGATCGCGTCTTCGTCCCTTCCTGTCAGGATCGCCAAGCGCGCGTCGGTAAAGCCAAGCATCTTCAGCCGGCGCAGGCCGTCTTCCGTCATCGGCAAGCCGTCTTTCTTGACCTCCGCCTCTGTGTCGATGATTTCGCGAATGCGGTTCAGGAACCAGGGGTCAAACGCAGTGACGGCCTGAATGTCGTCGTTGGACAGACCTTCGCGCATGGCCTGGGCGATCACGCGCAGGCGGTCGGGCGTCTGGGCTGAAAGCGCCTTGGTGATGGCGGCCTTGTCGGGCGCGCCGGGGATGTCGATGTCATCAAAACCGGTGAGGCCCGTTTCCAACGACGCCAGCGCTTTTTGCATGGATTCGTGGAAGGTCCGTCCGATGGCCATGGCCTCGCCGACGGATTTCATGGCGGTGGTCAGGTTCGGCTCGGAGCCCGGGAATTTCTCGAAGGCGAAGCGCGGGATCTTGGTGACGACGTAGTCGATGGTCGGTTCGAAGCTGGCCGGGGTCACTTTCGTGATGTCGTTGTCGAGCTCGTCGAGCGTGTAGCCAATGGCGAGCTTGGCCGCGAATTTGGCGATCGGGAACCCGGTGGCTTTTG
>CAZWZG010000180.1:0-5501 GCA_964638245.1 uncultured Rhodobacterales bacterium | reverse complement strand
CGATCGCCTGGGATCGGATCATTCTGCCCACCAACCAAACGGTCACCATCAGCTCATTTGGAGGCGATGAACTAGGCCGCGCCGGCGCTACGGGGTTTGTCGACACGCGATTCAAGGAGCGTTTCGGCTCGGCGGCGCTCATTTCGTTGATCACCGCTTTACCCGGCGCCGCCGCGGCGCAGGTCGAAGACGAAACGTCTGCCGAGATCCTTGAAGTTGTGGGTGACGACTTCGCGGACAGCGCCGACAGTGTCATAGACGACTATCTGTCCATCGGTCCGGTGATCTACGTCGAACAGGGGGCAAGGATCACTGTGATGGTGGACCGTGATATGGAGATCTTCTGATGTCGGGCGCCTACCTCCAGGCCTCGCTCGACAAGCTCCCCGATGCTTCCCGCGACGACGTCATCGAGATTTGCATCAATCCAGACGGTTCCGTCTGGGGCGAATTCCAGGGCGACAGGTTCATGTCGCCATTGGAGAGCAGCCTGACGCCGACCGAGATCAAGGACATCGGCACCCAGATCGCATCGGCCTCAAACTCGACGATCAGCAAAGACAAGCCAATTGTGTCTGTGAGCATCAAGTACCGGGACCGCCCGGTTCGGGCACAAGTCATCATGCCACCGGCAGTCAGCGAGGGCATGTCGATCTCGCTGCGGTTTTTCACGTCCCTGCCACTCCACGACGTGGAGCTGAAATTCCTTTTTGGGGCCGAGCGCAGCCTCGAGACAGATAGGTTGAACAGAAACCGGGAACTTCGAGATGTCGTCAAAGGCGGCGACATCTACGCCGCGATCCGCTTCTGCGTGGCGCACAAGCTGAACATGATCGTCTCTGGCGGCACATCTACCGGCAAGACGGTGGCAGCGCGCAAAATTCTGTCATTCGTCGCGCCAGAAGAACGCATCATCACAATCGAGGAAGCCGCTGAACTGATCCCCGCGCAACCAAATGTCGTGACCCTCCTGGCCAGCCGGGAGGGAAGAACGCGCAGCGCTGACACGTTGCTGACATCGACGTTGCGCATGCGCCCGGATCGCATTGTCCTGGGCGAGGTCAGAGGCTCCGAAGCAATGACCTTCCTTGAAGCGATCAACACCGGCCACGGCGGATCCATGACCACGTTGCACGCCGAAACGCCCCAGTTGGCAATTCAACGCCTAGCGATCGCTGCTCTCAAGACTGAAGTGCCGATGACCCACACCGACATGGTACAATACATCGAAAGCTCAATTGACGTGATCATCCATGCCGCGCGCCATGCAGGCGACCGCGGGATCACGGAATTCTATTTGCCCGGACAGACGGGAGG
Organism: uncultured Rhodobacterales bacterium; assembly: GCA_964638245.1. Lineage (GTDB taxonomy): Bacteria > Pseudomonadota > Alphaproteobacteria > Rhodobacterales > Rhodobacteraceae > CAZWZG01. The sequence continues at coordinate 4,184 of CAZWZG010000180.1, read as the reverse complement.
AAACGCAACATGAAGACATTTGAACACGAAATCCTGACTTACGATCTTTCGGAGAAAGGCATGACTGCACAAATGAAGACCGAGCTTGCAGAATGGGGGCTTGCCGGGTTTGAAGTCGTATCTGTAGTCAACTCGGACAACTACCGAAGCGTCGTTACAGTCTTCCTCAAACGCTCAAAAGATGATCAGAGCGACAAGTCTGGACAAGCGGCATGAGGTGGGCGTTCCCAGTCATTCTTGGTTTAGCTGCCACGATACTGGACGCGATCTCTCATCAAGCGTTGGCAAACGAAAGAGAGACCTTCCCTTTTTGCCAGGATCGCCCGGAAGAACCGCCGATAATCTCCAAAATGGGCCCCAAGGAATCGCATCGGGCATACTTGCTCCAGCGAATGTATCGCGCTCATTCCTTCGATTTGATCGCCTCAACAAACGACTGTTCATGCGACAACAGGTTTCCTGATTGGGAAGCTGTGCTTGCTGAATACCTGGAGCGGTTTGCCCGGCTTGAAGATCGCCATGATGTATACGAAGCGACCGAGCAATACGAAGCCGCGATTAGGACCAACCGGACGCTCGCCAGAGAGCTTTGCGTTGCTCAAGGGCATTGGAACTGAGGTCGCTGTATGTCGGTCGTTACATACTTCGTTGAAACAGCTGAGAGCTTTCTGGAGACTGCCGCCGAAACGCAGTTTGGCGCCGTCGCCGCCACTACCGGCACGATTATCCAGGTAGCTGCAACCATCGTTGTAATTTTTGTTCTGTTGAACGCCGCGTTTCAATACCGATCAGTAGACGGTCGAAGCGCCTTCTGGTTAGCCATCAAAATCGTCCTTGTAGGCGTGTTTGCGACCAACTGGGCTCAATTCAATTCGCTTTCCTCGGCTGTTCTGAGCGGGATCGATAGCATAGCAGGTTCATTGGTCGCCTCGGTGGGGGGTGGTACACCGGGACCCTCTGGGACCTTCGCCGAAGAGTTTGACCGATTAATTGCCAGCTTGGGTGACTATCTCAACGCTGCGGGAGCAGAACTGAATTGGATGGCAGGCGCGCTGATGGACACTATAGGAGTTGTTCTTCTGTCGCTGCTTGGCGGACTTGCGGCCTTCATAATCGTTGCGTCACGGCTAATGATCGCTCTGTTGATCGGAATCGCTCCGATCATGATCTTCCTCACGCTTTTCGACGTTACAAAAGACTACTTCGCTCGATGGTTGTCGGCCTTGGTATCTTTTTCGCTATACCCAATCGTCGTGGCCGGAGTGTTTGCTACGATTACAGGTGTATCGCGCGCGCTGCTTGTTGAGCTAGGAGATCCCGAAGGCGCAACCAACATCGGCGCTCTAATTCCATTCTTCATGATGGTGCTGATGGCAAAAGGATTCATCGTTGCGACACCCTTCATTGTAAGAGCAATCTCCGGCAACATTGTGATGCCCGCTTTGACATCAGGGTTAGGCGGGACCTACGCGTTCAGCCGTGCTGCAATCGGTAGCCAACAAGCATACAATCGGTTCTTAGTAGGTACAGCCACAGCTCCAGAGTATGCTGCATTGCGTTCTCGGCAGCTCCTGGGCTTCCAAAACATGCCAGCTCGTGGCTCGATGGTTCCTGCCAATAATTCTGTCCCCACAAACGCCAACCCGCCATCGACAGGGACAGCGGCCCGGATGGAAGCCCAAAAAGCGCGCGCCCAGCGACTCGCCGACGCGAAGAAGAGCTAAAGGCGGGACCCGCATCTTGGTATCGCGCCTCTATGGATTGATCGCCGAAGCAGACCTTCAAGCAGCTCGCGCGAATGGCTGTGACGAGCCCATCCTGTGAGTTCGTTTTTTATGCTGCGTGCGCTTGCAGCGGAAAAACTGCCGCGCATGCATTGGTCAGAGTGCTGCTGCACGACGAGAAGAGCCGCCATTCGTTCGGAGCGCAGCGGGTTTTCCCTATTCTATACTCGGGCGGCGGGACTTTTTCGTAATTTGGCACGCCAACGCGAACGGTTGGTTCCAAGTAATTCGCGGGATTTGTCAGTCGAAGGGCTTGTTGCGGGTCCAGTCAAAAGTCCCGGTGTCCCGTTCCTGCACCGCCTTTTTCCAGCCGACTTGCTCTACGCGGGCTTTGAAGTTCATGCCCTCGGGTGAATGGCGAGTGATGCCGTCGAACACGGTGGCAAGGCGCTGTGTTTGGTTGATCTTTTCCTCTACTGCGGAGTTGATCACCATCTTCTGCATGGCCAGTTGGTTGATGGGAACGGTCGCCATGCGCGTTGCCAGTGCCTCGACCTCATCATCCAGTTGGTCATCGGGCACGGATTTCAGCACCAACCCCATCTCGGCAGCCTCAACCCCGCTGATCTTGTCGCCGGTGAACATTATCCGCTTGGCCTTTTCCGGCCCGAGCCGATGCACCCACATTGCAGTTGTCGGGCAGCCCCAAACGCGGGTGGGCATGTAGCCGATTTGCGCAGTGTCGCCCATGACGGTCAGATCGGCACAGAGCGCGATGTCCGATCCACCGGCGACGGCAAAGCCGTGAACCTTGCAGATCACCGGCTTCATCGCCCGGAACAGCGACATGAAGGCCTGTGTGTTGGCCCACATGAACTGGAAATCCTGCATCGGGTCCCAGGGCATGTCCTGCACCACCTTGTTGGGGCCGGTGCCTGACGCGTAGTGGGCCAGATCGTAGCCTGCGCAAAAGGCCTTTCCTGCGCCGGACAGGACCATCACGTGTATGTCGCGATCATAGTCGGCTTCTGCCACGGCCGCCGCCAGTTCGCGCGGCAGGTCATCGTCGATGGCATTCATCACCTCGGGTCGGTTCAGGGTGATGCGCCCGATCCGGCCATCTTTCTCGTACAGAACTTTTGCCATACCTACCCCCAATCGCTGACGGCCTTGACCTCCAGAAACTCCTCAAGACCCCAGACACCGCCTTCTCGGCCATTGCCCGATTGCTTCATGCCGCCGAAAGGCGACCCGGCCCCGCCGAACTTACCGTTCATCTCGACCATACCAGACCGCAGCTGACGCGCGACCCGGCGTGCGCGGGACTTGTCAGAGGTCTGGACATAGTTCGTCAGGCCATAGGGCGTGTCATTCGCCAAGGCGATCGCCTCCTCTTCAGAGTCGAAGGGCGAGATACACAGGACTGGCCCAAAGATTTCTTCCTTCCAGATCGTCATGTCCGGCGTGACATCGGCAAAGATCGTGGGGCGAACGAAGTGACCGCGTTTCAGCCCGTCAGGGCGGCCAAGGCCGCCTGCGATCAACGTGGCGTTTTCATCAATACCGCGCTTGATCAGGTATTGGATTTTGTTGAATTGAGTTTCAGACACAACCGGCCCGATCTGGCGACCTTCGATGTCCGCCGGTCCGACCTCTGTTTTCTCGGCTACGGCTCGGGCGGTTTCAACGGCTTGGTCGTAGATCGCGCGCTCCACGAGCATCCGAGTCGGCGCGTTGCAGGACTGGCCCGAGTTGTTGAAGCAGTGCCGCACGCCGCGCGTGACGGCCTTTTCATCGGCATCGGCAAAGATGATGTTGGCCCCCTTGCCCCCCAGTTCGAGACTGACGCGCTTGACGGTCTCCGCTGCCGCTTTGCTGATCGCCACACCAGCTCGGGTTGACCCGGTGAAGCTGACCATATCCACGTCAGGGTGCGCGGTGAGATGCGCGCCAACACCGGCACCATCGCCGTTCACAAGATTGAACACGCCTGGTGGGAAGCCCGCTGCATCGATCATCTCGGCCAGCAGAATGGCACTGAGTGGGGACAGTTCCGAGGGTTTCAGAACCACTGTGCAGCCCACCGCCAATGCAGGTGCCACCTTGAGCATCACCTGGTTCATCGGCCAGTTCCATGGGGTGATCAGGGCGCAAACACCCACCGGCTCGTATAGGATCATGTCGCCGGGCGCGTGGTTCCCGAGGGGACGTTCAAAGGCAAAAGCCTTAGCTGCCCGCATGGTGTTCTTGAGATGCCCTGCACCGGCACCGATCTGTGCCGTCTTAGCCAGTGCGATAGGTGCACCCATCTCATAGCTGATGGCCTGCGCCATTTCCTCCGACCGCGACTTGTAGACCTCCATCAACCGCTCCAATGCGGCGATCCGGCCCAAAGGGTCTGTTGCCGCCCAGGCCGGGAAGGCTGCCTTGGCCGCGGCGACGGCCGCGTCAGCATCAGCG
>CAZWZG010000179.1:4350-5509 GCA_964638245.1 uncultured Rhodobacterales bacterium | reverse complement strand
CACCGCCGATATCGCTTTTGCCGCCCCCAACCTTCGCGACGACGAGACGGTCATGCGCGCGATGCTCCATGGCATCCTGTTCCACTCGCCAATCGGCGTCGTCCTGAACGCCGGGCCGGAACTGCGCCCAGCACACGTCATGATCGCTTGGGATGACAGCCCGCCCGCGGCGCGCGCCGTGCATCTGGCCTTGCCCATGCTCAAGGCCGCCAAAGAGGTGACTGTTGCCTGTTTTGACCCCTCGCCGCTTTCAGACGGGCACCCTTACGAGCCGGGCGCGGCGCTTTCAGCATGGCTTGGCCATCACGGCTGTAACGTCACAATCGCGCAGTTTGCTACAGGCGGGGGCGAGATTGCGGCGGCTCAGACATCTCGCGCCAAGGAGCTCGGGGCCGATTTGATCGTGTCGGGTGCCTACGCGCGGTCGCGCATGCGTCAGGCGATTTTTGGGGGCACCACGCGAAGCCTTATGGAGCAGACCGACCAGCCGGTTTTTCTCGCCCACTGATCGGCGTCACTCCAGCCGCGCCGGGAACCCCGGCGCGCGCAAATCCGTTTCCAACGCGTCTTCGAGGAGCTTCACGATCTGGCTCGACTGCGCATCGCCGCCGTAGGCCGCCTTGCCCTCGTCAAAGATCTCCTTGACCTTGGAGGCCAGCGCCAGCGGCACCCCAAACTCCTCGGAAAAATCCATCGTGAACCCAAGGTCCTTCAGCGCGAGGTCCATCGTGAAGGCGATGTCATAAGACCCGTTCAGGATCAGTTGACCTTCGGTTTCATGCACAAACGAATTCCCCGACGACGCCGCAATCGCCGCCCAAGCTTGCCCCAGATCAAGCCCGCCCCGCTTGGCCAGCATCAGAGCCTCGCCACAGGACACAAGGTTGATGAAAGCCAGCATGTTGGTGATCACCTTGATGATCGAGGCCGAGCCCAAGGGCCCCATGTGAAAGATCTTGCCCCCCATGACCTCCAGCGCCGGACGGTGCCTTTCAAAGAGCGCCGCGTCGCCTCCAACAAGCACCGTGATCTCCCCAGACTTGGCCAGATGCACCCCGCCCGTCACCGGGCACTCCAGCGTCGCAACGCCAGCCTCAGCCGCCTTGTCCGCCATCCGCCGCATCTCATCCCGGCCCAGCGTGGACATCTCGATCCACGT
>CAZWZG010000179.1:0-4250 GCA_964638245.1 uncultured Rhodobacterales bacterium | reverse complement strand
TCCTTCTTGGCCCGCGCGTTTTCCAAGAGATCGGGCTTCTTCGCCTCGTCCCACTCCTTGGGACTCATCCGGTTGCCAAGCTCGGGATAAATATACTCCGACTGCATCAGGCGCAGCGTCTGGTCCGAGCCCAAGTAATGCCCCGGCCCCTCAAGACAGACCGACTTGATCGTCTCGATCGAAAGCGCCTCGTCCGAGACATCGATCCCCTTGATGCAACGCATCGACTGGCCAAGGATGTCATTCCCGAGGATCAGGCTTTCGTGACAGAACCCCAGGAGCGAGGCGTGCATCCCCACCGCCTCGTACACCATGTTCAGCCCCGAGACCCCGGCGAGCGTGTTGGTGATCCCCTGCTCCCACCCGGCCTGCATGTCGGGCAGTTTTGAGTCGGTAATCCCCGCCGCCGCCCCACCGGGCAGCCCGTAGAACTGGTGCATCTGCGCGCAACCAGCGGTGAGCAAAGCCTGCTCCGCCGACCCGCCTGACATCGCGCCGGTGCGCAGGTCGGACACAAACGGCCATGTCCCGAAAATCGCTGTCGCGCCCGGTTGGATCGCGTTCACATAAACCAATCCGGCAAGGCATTCCGCCACCGCCTGCACAATAGCACTCGCAATCGGCGCGGGCGCTGTCGCCCCCGCCTGTCCCGCACTTAGGAGCAACACCGGCATCCCAGCCCGCACTGCTTGCTCAAGGCTCTGACAGCTCTCGGTTGCAAACTTCATCGGTGGCACCACGAAGCAGTTCGAATTCGACATGAACGGCCGCTCCCGCCACGCCCCCTCGCCGCCTGCCACCTCATGCAGCATCTCGATCAGCCCCGGCACATTCGCCGGGTCCATGATCGAGGTCCCGATATGCTTGGTCGTGCCGCAAAGGCTCGCGTAGGCCGTGTTGATGTCCAGCTCGAAGCTGTCGAGAATATCGCGCGCGACCATAGTCCGCTGAAAGAAATGAACGTTATCAAGCGCCTGCGTGATCGCCGCGGAATCATAAAGATCCTGCAACGTCGACTCGCGGTACTCCCGCGTGAAGGGATCGACCATATGCACCGCCGCGCCCGCGGTCCCGAAATGCACCCGGTTCCCGGTCAGCTTCAGGTCATGCTTTTCGTCCCGACCGTGCAAGGTGATCCCCCGCGCCGCCTTGGCCAGCATGTCCTCGACCAGTGCGCGGGGATACCGAAGCCGCCCGTCATCGCCCAGGATCGCGCCCGCATCGGTCATGATCTCGACGCCCGTCTGAGGCGCATCCGCTAGCCCGATCACCTCGAGCGCCTGCAACGCCGCCTCGTGGATGCGCTGGACGTCAAAGTCGGACATCGGCTTATACGCCCCGCCCTCAAGCCCCGCGTAAATGGGCCGCAAATCCTCGGCCAAGGGCGCGGAGCGTAAAGCCACCCGCGCTGACCGCCCACCGGCGCGTCGCGCCGCGCGCCGCTCCGGCTTTGCTGCTGTCGTCTCAACCATCAGGGTCTCCCTCCCTCAAAACGAAACACGCCGCCCCAAAGGAGCGGCGTGGTCCAACGCAGATCATTATTCTTGAAAAAAGCCTGCCCGCCCCGGTTCAGGGACAAAACGGCACCCTCCTCCCAAAGGAGATCAGGCGGGTGCTTTGAACGCTCGTTCGGTCTCAGGCTTTCATCCTTTCGCCCTTGGGGTCGTACATCGGCTTCATGCTGGCGGTTGCCGGAACCCGGACGCCCGCCACTTCGATCTCATAGGTCGAGGCCAACACATCAGCAGGCTTCTCTCCCGCCGAGGGCACATAGCCCATGCCAATCGCGCCGCCCAAATGGTGGCCGTAGTTGGCGCTGGTCACGATCCCAATCCGCTCGCCATCGCGCAGAAGCGCCTCGTTGTGGAACAGCATGATCTCGGGATCATCCAGCTTGAACTGCACCATCCGGCGCTGCAGCCCCACCTCGCGCTTCTTCAGTACCGCGTCGCGCCCGATGAAGTCGCCCTTATCGGTCTTCACCGCAAAGCCAAGCCCGGCTTCGAGCACGTGATCCTCATCCTTGATGTCATGGCCAAAGTGGCGAAACGCCTTCTCGATCCGGCAACTGTCCATGGCGTGGAGCCCAACGAGCTTCAGCCCGTGATCCTCCCCGGCCTCGACCAGCGTCTCGAACACATGCGCGGCCTGATCGGCAGAGACGTAGATCTCCCAGCCCAGTTCGCCCACGTAAGACACCCGATGCGCCCGCGCGAGGCCATACCCGATCTCGATTTCCTTTGCGATCCCAAACGGATGGACCTCATTGCTGAAGTCATCCGGCGACACAGCAGCCAAAAGATCCCGCGCCTTCGGCCCCATCAGCGGGAACACGGCTTCGGCGCTGGTGACATCTATGATCGCCACCGCCCGATCGCCCACGCGCTTCTTCAACCATTGCAGATCGCGCTGCACCACCGCCGCCGGAACGACCAGCAGATATGACGTCTCCCCAAGACGCGTTACAGTCAGATCGCTCTCGATCCCGCCTCGTTCGTTCAGCATCTGGGTATAGACCAGCCGACCCTTTGGCACGTCAACCTCGTTGCCCACCACATGGTTGAGGAACGCGCAAGCGTCTGGCCCATCGACCCGGATCTTGCCAAACGAAGACATATCCAACAGGCCCACGCCCTCACGCACCGCCATATGCTCGGCCCGCTGGTTCTCGAACCAGTTCTGCTTGTGCCAGTCGTGGCGATATTCCTGCTCCTGTCCGGGGGAGGCAAACCAGTTCGCCCGCTCCCAGCCTGAAGTCTCCCCAAACACCGCGCCACGCGCCTCAAGATGTGCATGCACGGGCGAGCGCCGCACGCCGCGCGCCGTTTCCACCTGACGGAACGGGAAGTGGTCGGAGTATAGCATGCCCAGCGTCTCGGACACCCGCTCCTGCAGGTACTTCCGGTTCCGCTGGAACGGCTGCGCCCGGCGGATATCCACGTCCCAAAGATCAAACGGCGCCGCCCCTTCCGTGATCCAGCGCGCCAGCGCCATCCCGGCCCCGCCCGAGGACACGATCCCTATCGAGTTATACCCCGCCGCAACCCAGTACCCGTCCAGCCCCGGCGCCTCGCCGAGATAGTACTTGTCGTCAGGCGTAAAGCTTTCGGGGCCGTTGAAGAACGTATGCACACCCGCCGTCTCGAACAGCGGCATGCGGTGCATGGCCTGCTCTAGGATTGGCTCGAAATGCTCGAAATCCTCCGGCAGGCTGTCGAATTCGAAGTCCTCGGGAATGCCGCCCATGCCCCATGGCTTGGCCTTGGGCTCGAACGCGCCCAGCATCATCTTGCCCGCGTCGGACTTGTAATAGGCACACTCATCGGGCACCCGCAAAACCGGCAAATGTCCAAGGCCGTCAACAGGTTCCGTCAACAAGTAAAAGTGCTCACAGGCATGCAGCGGCAGCGTGATCCCCGACTGCGCCGCCAGATCGCGCCCCCACATGCCCCCGCAGTTCACGACCACATCCGCCGCGATATGCCCCGGCTCTCCATCGACCTCGTAATCGACGCCCGTCACCTTCCCCCGATCATCGGTCACGGCGGTCACCTTGACCCCCTCGATGATCTTCGCGCCCTTCATCCGGGCACCCTTGGCCAGCGCCATGGCGATGTTCGCCGGATCGCATTGCCCGTCGCCAGGAAGATGCACCGCCGCCACCATGTCATCGACATTCAGAAGCGGGTACAACTCCTTGACTATATTGGCGCCGACCTCTTCAACCTCGACATCGAATGCGCGCGCCAATGTGGCCTGCCGCAAGATCTCTTCCTTGCGATGCTCGGTCAGCGCGATGGTCAAAGAGCCCACCTGCCGCATGCCCGTCGCAACGCCCGTCTCCTCCTCAAGCCGGTTGTAGAGGTCCGCCGAATACTTCGCGAGCCGCGTCATGTTCTCGTTCGGGCGCAACTGCCCGATAAGCCCCGCCGCATGCCACGTCGTACCGCAGGTCAGAACCTTTCGCTCAAGGAGGACAATGTCCGTCCACCCAGCTTGCGCCAGGTGATAGGCCACCGAACAGCCCGACACCCCACCACCGATGATAACCGCGCGCGCCTTTGAGGGGACGTCCTTCTTCATGCCCGGATTCGCTCGTTCTTGGGGTCCCAAAGGGCACTATCGCCTTGGACAGTTGCCTTGCGACGCTCGCCATAGATATCGACCTCAAGCTCGGTGCCCGGCTCGGCCAGATCGGTGCGCACCATGCCAAGCGCGATGGAGGCGCCCACGCGGTAGCCCCAGGCGCC
>CAZWZG010000178.1:0-5677 GCA_964638245.1 uncultured Rhodobacterales bacterium | reverse complement strand
CCCCCGACACGCGGATTATGATTCCGCTGCTCTAACCACCTGAGCTACTCCGCCAAACCGAGCGCGTGGGTAAGCCCCGCGCGCCGCCTCGTCAAGAGGATTGTCACCCCTTCGCCCGAAGAATCCGCGCCGGTTTTGCCGCAAGGGGCCGCCAGGCAAAGGCAAGGCCGGCCAAGAGGGTCGCGAACACACCGCCAAAGACGATTGTCAGGGCTGAGACCGGTTCGAACCTAAAGTCGGTTTCCATCACGAAGGTCGACACGGCCCAGCCTGCGAGGCCACCCGCGCCAACGGCAACGATCCCTGCCGCCAGTCCGAACAATGCAGAGCGCGCGGCAAAGTTCACAAGAATGCTCCGCCGCGATGCGCCAAGGGTCTTAAGGACCGCCGCCTCATAAACCCGCGCGCGCTCTGCGGCTGCCGCTGTCCCGATCAGCACGACAACGCCCGTCACAAGCGTTGCCATCGCACCATAGGTGATGGCGGCGGCGATCCCCCCTAAGACACCAGTGATCCGGTCGATCGCGTCGCGCACGCCAATGGCAGTTATGTTGGGATAGGCCGTGCCAATCTCGCGCAGGATCGTCCCCTCGCCCGCTTCGGCGGCGTAGATGGTTGCGATATGTGTGTGCGGCGCTCCGGCCAGCGCGCCGGGGTTCATCGACAGAATGAAGCCAATTCCGGCGGTCGAAAAGTCGACCTCGCGAAAACTGGTGATCTCAGCCACGATGTCGCGCCCAAGCACATTGATCGTCAGGTCGTCCCCAAGGCTCAGCCCCATCTCCATCGCTTCTTCGGCGGCAAAGCTGACCTGCGGCGGACCCGAATAGTCTTCGCCCCACCACGTTCCGGCGGTCAGGGTCGTATCGTCTGGCTGAGCAGCTGAATAGGTGATGCCGCGATCTTCGCCGAGGACCCAGTGATCGCCCGCGACTTCCGCGGCGGGCCGTCCATTGATCTGTGTAATGACGCCGCGCAGCATTGGCGCGCTTTCGATGCTTTCGACTGTGTCGATTGCCTCGATCCGTGCGCGGAACTCCTCAAGCTGAGCGTTCTGGATATCGACCACGAAGAAAGACGGCGCCACCTCGGGCAAATCCTGCGCGATGGCGCTGCGCAGGTTGGTGTCGATCTGGCCCACCGCTGCCAGAACGGTCAGGCCAAGCCCAAGCGACAGCACGACAGGCATCGCCTCACTCCCCGGCCCCCCCACAGCGCCCAGCGCCATGCGCAAGGTGGTCGCCCGCCGCAAAGCGCGTGATCGCGCAAGACGCGCGGCAAGGGCACGGATGCCACGGGCGGCAATGGAAAGGGTGGCGAACGCCGCAACGGTGCCCGCCGCCGCCCAGACTGTCAGCGTGGCCATGCCCGAAAACCATGCGGCCGAGCCAACCAAGAGGGCGAGTACGAGTGCGGAAACGGCCAGTAGCCCGAACGGTGTTTTGCGACGCGCGGCGGCAAAGCTATCCCGGAACAACTGGGCGGGACGTATATCCTGTGCGCGCCCTAAGGGCCAAAGCGTGAAAAGCGCCGCGGCCAACGCGCCATAAAGCGCTGCTTCTGCGAGGGGACGCAGATGGACTTGAAATACCGCAGGCACTGGCAATCGCGCTTCGATCAATGGCGCGAAGATGAGCGGCAATGCCGCGCCCAGCGCCAAACCGGCCGCAATCCCGATGGCCGCCAAGATGCCGACTTGGATGAAATACGTCTGGAAAACAACGGCGCGCGACGCGCCTAAGGTCTTCAGCGTCGCGATGACCGAGGTTTTCTGATCCAGATAAGCGCGCACGGCTGCCGAGACGCCCACGCCGCCTACGGCAAGACCCGCCAGGCCAACAAGCACCAGAAACGCCCCTAGTCGATCCACGAATTCGGCCACGCCTGGTGCGCCGTTGCGCCGATCCTCGACCCGCCCACCTTCGACCGCGTCGTCGACGGCGGCCGCCAGCGCAGCCACATCCGCCTCTGGCGCGGCAATGCGGTATTCCGTCGAAAACAACGTGCCCGGCGCAAGAAGCCCGCTTTCGCTCAGCGCCTCGGTCTCAACGATGATGCGGGGGCCCAGGCCAAAGCTGTCACCGGCATCATCTGGTTCGGCCTCAAGTCGGGCCATCAAGGCGAATTCCTGATTTCCAAGTCGAAAAACGTCTCCCACGGCCATGCCAAGGCGATCCACAAGGATCGGGTCCATGACGGCCCCTGGCAAACTTGCGGTCCCTGCAAGAGCGTCCGCTAGCGAGATTTCCGGAGCAAGTGCAACAGAGCCGTATAGCGGGTAAAACGCGTCCACTCCTTTGACCTGCGTCAGGCCGCGTTCGTCCCCGAAAACCGCCATGGATCGGAAATCCACGATCTCGGACACCGTTCCAAGCGCATCCAAACCTTCACGCTCGTCCGCTTCGGCAAAGCGATAGGTCAGCGCGACGGCCGCATCGCCACCCAGAAGGGAGGCTCCTTCGCGTTCCAGGCCAGCCGAGATGCTTTGGCGAACGCTGCCCACGGCTGCAATGGCCGCAACCCCAAGCGCAAGACACGCCAGAAAGGTTGTGAACCCGTTCAAGCCGCCACGCAATTCGCGCAGCGCGATGCGCCAAGCGACACTCATTCGGCAGCGGCCCGCGCGGCGTCTTCTTCAATGCGCCCATCGCGCAGCGTGATCACCCGGTCGGTTCGCGCAGCAAGTTCGGGCGCGTGGGTGACAAGCACCAACGTCGCCCCGTGCGCATCCCGGAGCGAAAACAAGAGATCCATGATCGCCTCGCCATTGGCGCCATCAAGGTTTCCGGTCGGTTCATCCGCCAAAAGCAGCTTGGGACGCGGTGCCGCCGCACGCGCGAGCGCGACCCGCTGCTGCTCTCCACCCGACATCTGTGCCGGATAATGCCCCAGTCGGTCGCCCAGCCCGACAGATGCCAACTCGGCCTCCGCCCGCTCAAAAGCATCCGCGACACCGGCCAGTTCCAGCGGCGTCGCGACGTTTTCAAGTGCGGTCATCGTCGGGATAAGGTGGAAGGATTGGAACACCACCCCCATATTGTCCCTGCGCACCCGCGCCAAAGCGTCCTCGTCCATCGCCGTCAGGTCATGGCCAAGCGCGGTGATGGTGCCCCGCGTGGCGGTCTCGAGCCCGCCCATGAGCATAAGGAGCGATGATTTGCCCGATCCGGACGGCCCGACCATACCCACTGTTTCGCCCGCCGCGATGTCCAAAGAGATATCGTGCAGTATGTCGACCCGACCAGCGTTGGCGTCGAGCGACAGGGAAACGTCTTTGAGCGATAAAATCGGGTCGGTCATGGGGGGCATCACGTCCTTTGGGCTTAGGCTCCGATATGGGGCGAAGAGTGGGATCCGCAAGCTTGGACTCGCTCTTGTGATCGCCTCTGGCCCCGCGCTGGCGGATTCGATGGTGATCGCGGCGCTCGGGGACAGCCTGACGGCGGGATACGGGCTTCAACAGGAAGACGGGTTTGTGCCCCAGATGCAAGCATGGCTTACGGCACAGGGCCTGGATGTCGAGATCCGCAATGCAGGGGTTTCCGGTGATACGACCGCTGGCGGTCTGGCGCGGACCGATTGGACCCTGACGCCTGATGTTGACGCGATGATCGTGGCGCTTGGCGGCAACGATCTGCTGCGCGGGATCGATCCAGCGCTGAGCCGTGCAAACATCGAGGCGATCCTTCAGAAAGCAGAAGGTGCTGGCGTGTCCGTTCTGGTTGTCGGCATGACGGCACCCGGGAATTACGGGGCCGATTTCAAACAGGCATTCGATTCAATGTATCCTGAGTTGGCCGAACAGTACGGAACGCTCTATTTCCCGACCTTTTTTGAGGGCCTGCAGGCTGACGGCGACCCTGCCGCTGCTCAACGTTTCATGCAAGGCGATGGAATCCACCCGAACGCCGAAGGTGTCCTGCGCATTGTCGACGCCATGGGGCCCAGTGTTGAGGAACTGGTCGCGGCGATTGACTAGGCTTCCCCCGCCACACTCCGGCAAATGCCCGCCTGATCCGCCTCACAAACCACATTTTGGCCGCATTTCTCGGCAAAACCGTTAACGAGGGATAAACGGCGCAGGGCATGCGGAATGAGTTACGTTCTGAACGGTTACAAGTGGGGCAATACGACCCTCGGTGAAGCCAGTGGAACGGTCTACTGGTCGATCGAGAGCTTCAGTGGCCTTAGCTACAATTCGTCTCGGTACGACCAGGATGACTTCGAGCAGGCAACCTACGATGCATTTCAAGCGTGGGAAAACGTCTCTGGTCTGGACTTCGAATACACCAACAACGCGTCCCAGACAGACATCTCCATCGAGATGGCCGCTCTTTCGGGCGATACTGTGGGCCGCGCCTTCATCAATTACGGGTCGGGCAGCGGGGCCGGCGACGTTTTCGAAATCCGTAGCGCCAGTATCGATATGGACAGCACTGAAGGCTGGGCCCCTTACGGCGAGACGGACCTCAATTTCCATGCAGTTATGCTGCATGAAATCGGCCATACCATCGGACTGGACCATATCACGAATTCAAACATGATCATGAACGCCGTTGTTAGCGCGGACGATCTTGGCTGGGGCGACATTGATGGAGCGCAAGAGCTCTATGGCCTTGCTACGGGATCGGGTGGTGGAGGCGGTGGCGGTGGAAGTCCGGTGCCGGACATTGAACCGCTCGTTCCAACCGATGATGACCCCGGTGATAACTCTCCGGCGCCCGAAGGTGAAGAGGATGACGGTGGTGGCGGAGGAGGAGCCATCATTGCCCTGCTAGGCGCTCTCGTTGCGATTATCGCAGGCGTGCTTGGAATGGGCGGCGGTGCAGCGGTGGCGATGCTTGCCGCGGGCGGCGGCGGCGATGATGATGAAGTAGAAGAAGAGACGTCACCAGAAGATGATGTCCTTCTAACCGAAGTACACGAGCTATACATCGACGAAGAAGCCTACCTTGCGAACCATGCGCATGATCATGGCACGTGTATGTGCGGAGATGAAGCGTGCGATGGCGATCATTCCCAAGACCAAGACACTGCCACGACCGTTGACGGCATCCCTGCCGTTATGATCGCCGATGGCGATATCTGCGGATGCGGCTCGACGGGATGCGACGGGGAGTGTGCCGAGACCGAAGAGATGCTTTACGCCTGCTGATCAGTGCCAGTCGAAGAAGCCTTCGCCGGCCTGTGACAAAAGGCGTGCCGCCAAAGAGCGACCCATCTCGGCTCCATCTTCGATTGCGCCAGACTCTTCCCCCGCAAACGCGGCACTGCCGTCCGTCTTTAGGATTTCACCGCGCAAGCGAAGCGTGCCGTCGCGGAGTTCGGCCAAACCAGCTATTGGTGTTTCACAAGACCCATCGAGGCCGGCCAGAAAAGCACGCTCTGCCGCCAAACGCTGACCCGTTGGGCCATCGTGGATTGCAGCGAGCATATCTGCAACGCGCGTGTCGTCCCCGCGCCGTTCGATGCCGATCGCGCCTTGCGCGACGGCTGGCAACATGTCGTCAGTGGCGAGCGCAGTCGCAGGCAGGTCGTCGAAGAGACCGAGACGCTTCAGGCCCGCCATAGCAAGGAACGTCGCCGCCGCGACCCCTTCATCCAGTTTTTTGAGTCGCGTCTGAACATTGCCGCGAAACTCGACCACTTCGAGGTCGGGACGGCGATGCTGAAGCTG
>CAZWZG010000177.1:0-5704 GCA_964638245.1 uncultured Rhodobacterales bacterium | reverse complement strand
AGCGAATACGCCCATCCCGATTGGGACCACGCCGCGCGCCGTGTGATGTCGCCGCCGTTCCGGGACAAGAAGCATCAGGACAGCCTTTGGGCCGGTCTGCAGTCGGGGTCGCTGTCGGTCGTTGCGACCGACCATTGCGCCTTCACGACAGAGCAGAAGCGGTACGGCGTGGGCGACTTTACCAAGATCCCCAATGGGACCGGCGGGCTGGAGGATCGGATGCCGATGCTGTGGACTTATGGTGTGGGCACCGGCCGCCTGACGCCCAATGAGTTCGTGGCGGTCACGTCTACGAATATCGCCAAGATCCTGAACATTTATCCAAAGAAGGGTGCGGTGCTTGTCGGAGCCGACGCCGATCTGGTTGTTTGGGACCCGGAGAAGGAAAAGACGATCTCGGCAGGCGCGCAGCAATCGGCGATTGATTACAACGTTTTCGAGGGCAAGCACGTCAAAGGCCTCCCACGCTTCACGCTGACGCGGGGCAAGGTCGCCGTGAATGACGGCGCGATCCAGACCGAAGAGGGGCACGGTAAATTCGTAAAACGTGATCCAGGCCAATCAGTTACGAAGGCTCTTTCAACCTGGAAAGAGCTGACAGCGCCGCGCAAGGTTGAACGGACCGGTATCCCGGCGAGCGGTGTTTGATGGCATTGGCTGAAGGGGACTCGGCGCCGCCTTTGGCGGCATCATCGCAGGCAGTGATTGAAGCAAAGCGAGTCAGTTTGACGTTTGAGACGTCGGACGGGCCGGTGCACGCCTTGAAAGACGTCGATCTGAGCGTGACTCCAGGGGACTTCGTGTCGTTCATCGGGCCGTCGGGTTGCGGCAAGACCACCTTGTTGCGCGCTATTGCGGCGTTGGAAACGCCGACGGGCGGGACGTTGACCGTGAACGGCGTCAGCCCCGATGAGGCCCGTAAATCAAGGGCTTACGGGTATGTCTTTCAAGCTGCCGGGCTTTATTCCTGGCGTACGATTGCGAGGAACATCCGGCTGCCCTTGCAGATCATGGGGTATTCCAAATCCGAGATGGATGATCGCGTGAGCTCTGTCTTGGAACTCGTTGAATTATCAGGGTTTGGCGAGAAATACCCATGGCAGCTTTCGGGCGGGATGCAGCAGCGCGCTTCCATCGCACGGGCGCTGGCGTTTGATGCGGATATCCTGTTGATGGACGAGCCGTTTGGCGCGCTTGATGAGATTGTGCGCGACCGACTAAACGAGGAGTTGCTCGATCTTTGGGCGCGCACCGGCAAGACGATTGCTTTCGTGACCCACTCGATCCCCGAAGCGGTTTATCTGTCGACCAAAATCGTTGTGATGAGCCCGCGCCCCGGGCGGATTACGGACGTGATAGATAGCCCGCTTCCCAAGGAACGCCCCCTCGATATCCGGGACACGCCCGAGTTCATCGAGGTTGCGCATCGGGTGCGGGACGGCCTGCGCGCGGGGCATGATGAATGAGTGATTACGCCTCCGAACGCAACGTCGGTATTACGTCGGTGCGACGTCGGTATCACGTCGGTGCGGATGTCGGTCGAATGGTGGCTCCGGTTTTGGTCGTTTTGGCTGTGATTGCTGCGATCTGGTATGCGGCGTGTGTGCCGATGAACATTCACGGCACGGTTAATCTGGCGCGGACCTATGGCGAAACGGCGATGCCAGAGGGGCGGG
Organism: uncultured Rhodobacterales bacterium; assembly: GCA_964638245.1. Lineage (GTDB taxonomy): Bacteria > Pseudomonadota > Alphaproteobacteria > Rhodobacterales > Rhodobacteraceae > CAZWZG01. The sequence continues at coordinate 4,028 of CAZWZG010000177.1, read as the reverse complement.
GCGCGCGGCGCGATACCGGTGCAATCGAAATGATCCGGCTCAACACTTGGGCAATTCCGCATACGTTGTCCCAGGACAAGCCGCGTCTGCCTGCGCCCCACCAGGTACTGGCCGAGATGAATCGGACGGTTCTGCAAACCGCGCCCACGGACAAACGCAGCCTTGTGTTCCACGCTTGGGTCACGCTGTCGGCGACAGGATTGGGGTTCCTGATCGGGACGGGGATGGGGATCCTTCTGGCGATTGGGATCGTGCACAATCGGGCAATGGATTTGAGCGTGATGCCGTGGGCCATTGCCAGTCAGACAGTGCCCATTCTTGCGATTGCGCCGATGGTGATCGTGGTGCTGGCCAGTGTCGGCCTGACCGGCATTTTGCCCAAGGCGCTGATTGCGGCTTACCTCAGCTTTTTTCCGGTGGTGGTCGGGATGGTAAAGGGGCTGCGCGCGCCCGATGGGATGCAGCTTGATCTGTTGAAGACCTACAATGCCTCGGCATTGCAGGTGTTGTTCCGGCTGCGTCTGCCTGCGTCGATGCCCTACCTCTTCACATCTCTCAAGATCGGGGCAGCTGCGAGCCTTGTCGGCACCATCGTGGGTGAGTTGCCCTCGGGCGGCGGGCAGGGGCTGGGCGCGCGGCTTCTTGCGGGGAGCTACTACGGGCAAACGATCCAGATATGGGCGGCGCTGTTTGTGGCGGCGATCCTTGCCGCCGTGCTGGTCGGAGCCATTGGGGCGACGCAACGGGCCACCCTGAAGCGGATGGGAATGGGCGCATGACAGCGGTGCGCTTGCCTTACATCCTTGCTGGTCTTGCGGTGATCGCAGGCTTTCTCATCGATTGGCGGCTTGGTGCGGTCCTGTTGGGCTGGCTTGTGGCTTGGGCCGCGAACGCTTGGTTGGCCGAGACGGGAACGCGTTTGGCCGGATACCTTGTTCCGGCCATTTTCGGCGCAACCCTGTTGGGACTGTGGGAGGCGGTGGTACAGCTTTTCGATGTCCCGCTCGTCATCTTGCCGGCGCCCACGGACATCGCGGCGCGGATCGCAAGCTCGACTGATCTGCTTTGGGCAGACTTCCAGCAAACCTTCCTCAAAGGCGCGCTGTCGGGCTACGCCATGGGTTGCGCGGCGGGGATCGCCACGGCGGTTGCGGTGGATCGCTCGGACTTCTTGCAGCGGGGCGTGCTGCCGGTTGGCAACTTCATGGCGGCGCTGCCCATCGTGGGCACTGCGCCGATCCTAGTGATGTGGTTCGGGTTTGATTGGCAATCCAAGGCGGCGGTCGTCTTTACCATGGTCTTCTTTCCCATGCTCGTGAACACGGTGCAGGGCCTGAAAGAGGCGTCCTCGATGCAGTCGGACCTGATGAAAACCTACGCGGCCAGCTATTGGCAAACGCTTTGGCGTCTACGGCTGCCCGCCGCGATGCCGTTCATCTTCAACGGATTAAAGATTTCCTCCACGCTGGCCCTCATCGGAGCCATCGTGGCGGAATTTTTCGGATCCCCCATCGTAGGCATGGGGTTCCGGATATCGACCAGTGTCGGGCAACTCGCGCTCGACATGGTCTGGGCTGAGATCACGGTGGCTGCTGTCGCCGGGTCGGCCTTTTACGGCGCGGTTGCGCAGATCGAACGGTGGGTGACCTTCTGGCACCCATCGCAAAGACGTTGACTAACAGGGACCTTAAGAGGGGAAAGTAAATGAGAAATCTGATTGCTGGCGCCGTGGCGTTGTCCATGAGCGCAGGGGGAGCTTTTGCGGGCGGACACCTTGATGACGTGACACTTCAGCTGAAATGGGTGACCCAGGCGCAGTTCGCGGGGTACTTCGTGGCCAAGGACAAGGGCTTTTATGAGGAAGAAGGCCTGAACGTCATGATCAAGCCGGGTGGCCCTGATATCGCGCCCGAACAGGTGATTGCCGGTGGCGGAGCCGATGTGATCACCACATGGATGGCTGCCGGTCTGGCCGCGCGGGAGCGTGGCGTGCCGCTGGTCAACATCGCGCAGCCCTTCAAGACGGGCGGCCTCCAGGTCAACTGCCTGAAGGAAAACGGCGTCGAGACGACGGATGACTTCGTGGGCAAAACCATGGGCGTCTGGTTCTTTGGCAACGAGTATCCGTTCTATGCGTGGATGGCGTCGCTTGGGATCGAGACTGATGGCGCGGACGACAATGGCGTGACGGTTCTCAAGCAAGCCTTCTCAGCCGATCCGCTGGTACAGGGCCAGGCCGATTGCATTTCGACCATGACCTACAACGAGTACCGTCAGATCCTGCAGGCCGGCATTGGCGAAGATGAGTTGGTCACGTTCAACTACCTGCAAGAAGGCTTCGGGATGCTCGAGGACGGGCTCTATGTGCTTGAAGACCGGCTCGAAGATCCTGAGTTCAAGGACGAGATGGTCCGCTTTGTGCGTGCCAGCATGAAGGGCTGGAAATACGCCGAAGAGAACCCCGAAGAAGCCGCGCAGATCGTGCTCGACAATGATGAGACGGGTGCGCAGACGCTGGATCACCAAGTCTACATGATGGGCGAGGTGGCCAAGCTGACGGCAGGTTCCAACGGAGCGCTGGACCCGGCGGACTACGAACAGACGGTCGCTACGCTGTTGTCGGCGGTCAGCCCGGACAACCCGGCGATCACCAAAGAGCCTGAGGGTGCCTGGACACATGACATCACGGACGCGGCGCTGAATTAAGCGTATCTTAAGTAAGAAAATGGGCCGCGGCGTGCACAGCGCTGCGGCCTTTTCAATGGGCTGGGGTTGCAACAAGGACTCACGGGCGGCGGAATATGGCGCAATCTGGGCAGAGCGGCTTGCCAGGTGCATCAACCCTCGGCTAGCTCTGGCATCGAGCACCGGGGTCAACCTCGGGCCGAAGCAGGCAGACGAGCAGATACATGGCAGAAGTTATCAAGATGGCCCTTAAGGGGTCCGACGAGCGGCGTATGGCGTTCAAGCGGTGGCGCAACTGGTGGCGTAAGGGCCTCTAGTGGTCGCTGAGGCCGAAAAACAGGGCGATGAGCGACGTGTTCTCTGGTTTCACCGGCGACGCGCGACGCCCGAACCTGTGTCCAAGGCGCGGACCTTTGGTGGTCTGATGCGGCTGATGGAAGAAACGCTGGCCGAGGACCTTGCGCGCGTACAAGCGGAACGACGGTTGCGCCGCGAGACGCGCTAGCGCAGGACAGACTGTTTCCTGTTTGCGGCATTGTTGCGGCAGCGCTTTGCCGTATTGTGGCCATAGTTGCTTGGGTGGGGGCCCGGTAACGAGTATTGCGAATGTTCATTATGGGCCCGCTCAAGCGGTTTTCACACGACGACAAAGGGAATGTCACGATCGATTGGGTCGTGGTCACAGCGGGGGTTGCAGCGCTTGCGGTCGCTGTTCTTTTGAGCGTCGGTGACAGTACGATTATTGTGACGAATGACATGGCTGACGCCATTTCGTCGGCCCATACGGCAAACTAGACGATCAAATCCCGAAGCCTCGGGTCGCTACAGGCAAGGCGTCCGCCCATTAGGCGGGCGCCTTGTGCTTTTTATCAGTCCGCTCGGTTCATGCGGTTGGCGATCAGGTCGTCGACAACCTCCGGCTCCGCCAGCGTGGAGGTATCCCCGAGCGCACCGAAGTCGTCCTCGGCGATTTTCCTCAGGATGGGGCGCACGATCTTGCCCGAGCGTGTCTTGGGACGCCCCGGTGCCCACTGGATGAGGTCGGGCTTGGCAATGGGGCCGATTTCCGAGCGGACCCAGGTTTCAAGTTCCTTGCGAAGGTCCTCAGAAGGTTCTTCGCCCCCCATCAGCGTGACATAGGCATAGATGCCCTGCCCCTTGATGTCGTGCGGATAGCCGACCACGGCGCTTTCAGCGACTTTGGGGTGTGCCACCAGCGCGCTTTCGACTTCGGCCGTGCCCATGCGGTGCCCGGATACGTTGAGCACGTCGTCGACGCGTCCGGTAATCCAGTAGTAGCCATCGGCGTCACGCATCGCACCGTCGCCCGTCGTGTAGACGTT
>CAZWZG010000176.1:0-5760 GCA_964638245.1 uncultured Rhodobacterales bacterium | reverse complement strand
AACTCGGAAAGTCGCAGATCCGGATTAATCGGCACGATAGATGCGCCGATCTTGTTGAGCGCACAGAAAATGGCAAAGAATGCGGGCCGATTTTCAAGAAGGACCGCAACGCGCATTCCAGTACCGTACCCTGCGGCACGAAGGCGTTCGGCCATTTGCTCCACATCCACAAGAAACGCTTCGTAGGATATTGGGCCCGGCGCGACGTCATAAATCTTTGCCGTTTCTGGCATGACGTCCAAAACCGCCCGTTCAGGCCAGCGACGCGCGCTGTGCGTAAGGCGGTCACATACCGTCGCGATGGTCACGGCAGCAATTGGATGTTGCCAAATGCGGCATCTGAATTCAGCAATTCCATCTTCTTGCCCGCGATCTTGAGTTCACCGTCGAAAAGACACAAATCATGTGTCGCCGTCAGCGCCAGAAGCTGCTGTTCGTCCAATCGCGTCTCGACATAGTGCATCGATGTGTTGGTCTGGAAATTACCATTGTCAGGGTCAAACACGTCCACGTACGGGCGTTGAATGACGTGGTGACAACGGCTTTTGGGCTTTTGGCTGAAGGTACGTTCGCCGTTTAACCGTTCCACACGCAAGCGCAGCATGAACTGATCCTCGTAGAGCAGAGAGGTCTCGTTCACAGGATCGGCTTGCTTGTAATCCAGTGGCATCCAGTAATGAGCGTCCGGCATCCAGAGGCCCAGCCATTCGGTATAACGCCCCTCGTCCAGCATGCGTGCTTCGGCATAGATGAAGTCGATGATGTTATCACGTGTGATGGTGGCGCTCATGCCTCTGCCTCCTCGGGCTGGTCAGCTGTCATGAATTTGACCCAAGCGTCGAACTGGTTGCGCATCTGGCGCTCGGTCGTGCCGTTCGACCGAGAAGTCCTCATCCTCTTTATAAAGACGCTGGATGTTCACCCATTCCAGCCCGTTAGACAGCAATCCTTCCTGCGCGCGTTCGTACATCTCAAGATCATCATGACCGACGATGGAAGTGGGTGCATTGATCATACGATTGTACATTGCCGACATCGCAACCAACCGGTCAGGCGCGCCGACCAACCGGTAGACGTAGCTTTCCACCAGCGTTTTGTCCGGCCCAAGCGGGATGAAATTGCGCAACTGCTGCAGCGGCGCTTTGACCATCACATTTGGAAAATAGACCGTGTTGTGCCGGTTTTCGTCCAGGATTTCTTTGGCGCGGTCTGCACCATACGCATCGGTCATCGCCTCGAAATATCCGGGGATCGCGTCGTAGTTCGAATGGATCGACATGTTGACGCCGGTATGACCGTGCCCATTGGGCCAGGTGCGGATGCCCATGTTTTCGAAAAAATCATAGGGCGACATGAAGGGCGCAATGATCTGCATCGCGGGTGGGCGCGGTTCGGGTTCGCCCAATTCTTTGTAGATATCGATGGCTGTCCCGGCGCTGCTTTCATGCGCCACCATCGGGTGACATGTGTCGGTCTGGTTTTCGACCAGCATCTTCCAATTGCATTTGTGCATGTAGCGCAGAGGCGGGCCCGAGATTTCAAGTCGCCCCTCTGGAGAACGATCAACCATATTGTCAATCGACGACAGGCTTTCCCCAAAGAAGTCTTCGAACGCGATGCCGTTTTTGGCGAGGCGGGCAAAGACGAAACCGCGATAGACCTTTACAGCCCCAACCGACGCCATGCCCTTGCCATTTTCGGTGTTTTCGAGGCCGGTGCCATCATATCCCTTCTTCAGTGGGATCGCGAGGCGGCAGCCATCTGTCTTGAATGACCACGCATGATAGGGGCAGCGAAAGAATTTGCCTGTGTTGCCAGATCGGTCGATTGCAATCTTGGTGCCCTTATGGGGGCACCGGTTGTCCAGAACGTAAATTTCACCATTGCTATGGCGTACTTGGATCACTGGCTGATCGCCGATCTGCGTGGTGATGTAATCGCCCTTGTTGGGTGTCTGACTGTCGTGCCCGACGAAGATCCAGGCATTGGTGAACAGATGCCGCATTTCCGCCGTGTAAATGGCTTGGGATGTATAGACGTCGCGATGGACCTGATGGCCTTGAACCATCGCGCGGATGTCGGCTGCGTTCATGGTCACCTCCTAAATGTCCAACACCAGACGGGCAGATTTTGCACGGCTGACACAGATCTGCATAACTTTGCCGCTGGCTTTTTCATCATCGCTCAACACGACATCACGGTGATCGGGCGTGCCAACCAGCACATCAACCTGACAAATCCCGCAATCCCCGCGCTGGCAGTCGTAGAGAACATCGTGTCCCGCCTCTTCGAGCGCTTCGATGATCGTCACGCCCGCACCAACGGTAACCACTTCACCGGTAGAGCCAAGCTCGACCTCAAAGGCGACATCGCCGTCTTGCGCGTCTGGCGTGGTGAAAAGCTCGACATGAATGTCGTCATTCGCGATGCCTGCATCTGACGCTGCGTTCCGTGCTGCATCAATCATGCCCTTCGGACCGCAGATATAGACGGTTTGCTCGGATTTCCCTTTAAGGAGGGCTGAGAGATCAATCGGATCAGCATCGTCGGTGTAGACGCTCAATCGCTCGCCGATGGTTTCTGCGAGTTCGTCCACGTAAGCCATGACCGATCGGCTGCGACCCGTGTAGTGAAAACCGAATGGCGCATTTTCTGCGAGCAGTTGTGTCGCCATGGAGATCAAAGGCGTCACGCCAATCCCGCCTGCAATCAAGGCGACCGGTTTCTCGGTGTTTTGTAATTCAAAGCTGTTCTTGGGATGGGAAATGGTTAGCTCGGTACCAACCTCAAGCGCATGCATCGCTTGGCTGCCGCCGGTTCCGTCAGGCTCTGCCTGCACGGCGATCTGCAGGATTTCGTTGGTACTATCGGGCCATCGGATGAGGGAATAGGACCGCGTGCCCAAATCGCCAAGGTCGACGTCTATATGCGCGCCAGCTTTCCACGTGGGTGCATCCGCGCACAAAGGCGCAAGCGTGAAAGCAGAGATCCTTTCAGTAAGCGCCTGCTTTGCTTCAAGACGAAATTGAGCCATCGGAATCCTTTCGACTAGAAAAATATGAAATATCATATAAAATCTGTCAAGCGTGAGCTTGCCGGAGGATGAATGTCGCCCCCATACGATAAATCGGAACACTTTGTTGACGGATATCTGCTGTACCTCATGGCCGTCGCCAGCGAGCGGGCGAGTGCGGATTTCCATGCCTCGGTGCGTGACGCGGGTCTGCGCGTTCCCGAATGGCGCGTGCTTGCCTGCCTTGTCGATCAAGATGCGCTGATGATCACCGAGCTAGCTGAAAAGTGCTTGCTCGAACAATCCCGGATGACCAAAACCGTTGATCAGATGCACAAGCGTGGCTTCGTCGAACGTGTGCCAGATATGTCTGACAGAAGGCGGGTGCGCGTGCGTTTGACGCGGCAAGGTCGCGGTTTGGCGGCTAACCTCGTTGCGCGGGCAAAATCACACGAGGACCGGTTGCTGGCGACGCTGGCGGATACGGATGCCGCAAGAATAAAGCCGGTTTTGCAAGCGCTCTTAAACGCGCTTAAGCCGCCCGAGCAGTGAAACTCCTCACGGTTTTCAGTGCTCCGTCCAAAGCTTCACCTGTAGTGTCGGCCAGTGCTGAGGTGCGTAGCCGTTTCACCCATTCAGATGCATCCTCCCGATCTTCAACCAGTTCGAGCCCCGACATGACCTTGTCAAAACGGGATAACCCCAGAGCGTGTATGTCGGAGTATCCCTTGATCAGCCTTTGACAGCTCAAGACTTCGACGGCCAGTTCCTGGCGTTCGGGAAGGCAAGACTGCGCCCGGCCGATCAACCGTTCCAGATGTGCGCGCTCCGTCGCGTGTCGTAAGAGCTTGCGCCGTTTCGGGCGAAGACCAGCCAAAAGCCACAATAGCGCAAATCCGAACAACCGATCAGATCGAATGCGCCGCCCTTTCCGGAAGAATAGACCCAAAACGCGCATCGCCATTGGGCGCGCGGATATCCATTCCCCCGCACCAAGCGGCAGCGTTGCACAAATCTCTTCCGCGCGGGGGTGAAAGTACTCTGTGACGTGAACAATCCCGTCTTGTGGTATCTCTTGTTCACTACGTAATCGCGCATCCCTGCTGGCGCGCGTCTTTAGATCGGCAACGCGGATGATGTCGTCATAACACATCGCATTGGCAATGTACTTCGCAGCGACCTGATCCAGGTCTGTCGAAAAATCGAGGAAAGTGGAAACATGATCCAAATACTCGGCACCATAAGCCACGTCCTGATAATCGACGACCTTCCGCAAACCAGCACGCAGCATTCGCTGCGCGTCCTGCGGTGCATCTGACACGCGCTTCTCAAGTTCTTGCCAATCCGACAATAGGCTGGGTGGAATGTGCATGTCTGCGTGGTCAGCAGGCAATCGGTCCGCTACATCCTCAAACACCAAGGCAGCATCAAAGGCGCGCAAGCTGGCTGCGGCACCTTTGGGCGATTCAGAAAGTACGGCCCGAAATGCATCTGGCTCGAACGGCAACGCGCCTGATCGGGCCAGTCCCCCAAACAAGCTTGCAGAGATAAAGCTTCCGGTGTCTTGCGCGATCCGTTCCATATCGAACGCAACGATGTTTTTCGCGTGACCTGCCAGCGTATCCAGCACTGCCCCGCCGTCGCCACGACCGTCGCCGGGCAGTTCCTTTTCCGAAACCGCGAAGATGCGGTGGGTGGAGGTGATCAGCGTTGTCTTGTCGGGCGATAAAAACCCGCGTTGTGCAGCGCGGCCTGCTTCCATGATTTCCGCGGCGATCAGAACGTCGATATTGCCGGGAGTGGGAGATAGCGCAAAGATCATCTGCTCTGCTGCGGCAGGCGCTATTTCGATGTAGTAAATGGTTGCACCGGTGCGCTGGGCGACCCCAGCAACAGACGTCATCTGTGCGACGTGTCCGTTGGCTTCGGCGAGTGCCACGATCCAGTTTGACAAAACGCCGCCGCCTTGGCCGCCGACCGCAAGAACAGCAATTTTGAGTATAGCACTCACGCCTGTGGCCCAAGTGTAATCCGTTTGGATGCGCGCCTCTTTTGTAACCAAGCGATGGCGCGGTTCTGAAGGCCACTCAGCCAAGTTTCGAACGGACGTGGATTCTCCACCAGATCGGCTTGATAGAACGACGGACAAAGCACTGCCGCATCAGCAACCTCTCCGCAATTCCCGCAACCGACGCAATTGGTGTCGATGGCCGCGACGGGATCGTCGCGTAATGGGTCATCCAAAGTCTTTAGCGATAGCGACGGGCAGCCCGACAAACGAATACATGCGTGATCACCTGTGCAGACGTCCTCATCAACGCCGAACCGCGTGCGCAGCATACGTTTGCCTGATGCTCGCGCCTTGCTGCGCACGGGCTTCTCGCGGCGCTGTTTGTTCAACATGCATTCTGACGAGGCGATGATAACCTTTGGTCCGGTTTCTTTCGTTGATAGCGCTTCGGTCAGAGTGCGCTCCATCAGTCCGACATCGTAGGTCCGGTCAATCTGGCGGACCCATTTCACGCCCATTCCCTGAACAGCCTTCTTGATTGGGTGCTTGGTTGATTTCGAAGCGTTGTCGGCGCGCGACGACAGGATGTCTTGCCCACCCGTTGCCGCGGAATAGTAATTGTCGACAATCACCACCACGCCGTCATGTTCGTTGAACACAGCGTTGCCGATCGAGGATGTAAGCCCGTTGTGCCAAAAGCCGCCGTCGCCGATGAAGGAAATCGAACGGCGGTTTG
>CAZWZG010000175.1:0-5798 GCA_964638245.1 uncultured Rhodobacterales bacterium | reverse complement strand
AACCCTCTCTTATCAAATCACCCTAAACTGTCCCATGGGCGCTGACGTCAGACACTCTAAACGGGTCATGAAACGATTTTCTAAGTGCGTGAAGCGATTATTACATTGTTATACATATATTTTCCGCCATAGCAAATTTTCGTTTCAGGTACTTTGCAACGATTTTAGTGGCTGGTGTCTATCACAACTGGTACCTCGTGAGTGAAACGATTAACCTACTGAAATCCGGGAATAAGTCAGCCTTTCGAGGTATACGTTGCATATGGATTGCAACGAACTTTCCTGCTGGAGAGTGACAAACACCAACGAGACAAACAGTCATGGATTACAGAGCGCGCATAACTGTCGGTCGCTACATAAGAGCGTCGTCATTTGCATCCGATCTGGGAAAGCTGAAAGCCTTTCGTGGAGGGTACGCTGGCGCCTCACTGCTCGAAAGCCTTGAAGAACTGGGGCTTCTTCGACCACGCATGCGCCTTCACTGGCCAGATCCAATTGCACGACGGATCTGCCAGGAAACTCGCCGAAGAGAAGGACCAGAACTACACGATCCGGTTGAGCCCGATGGCCCCCGCATGGACGCAGCGGCAGACCTTTGGAATGCTCTGCAAGATGCAGGGATGAGAAGTCTGAAGGGTGACAATCATCCCTTTGACGCACCAAAGCCCGAATGGTCAGAATTTCTCAAAAGGCCAGAGCAACAGACGTTCGTGCCGCACAGAGAGCGCCGAGTCCGTGTTTCGAGCGACGCTCAGCCCGACCTTCATGACAGTGACAATGTCCAGGATTTCTATTCAAGCTGGCAGTTGCTGACCGCCATCGAACTTGCTGACATGGGATTTCATATTCGGATTAACATAGAGGACGAAGACATCGCACGACGGGTGCGTGAAGATATCCGCAGCAAGCGATGGCCAGGCGGACGCGCAACAGAAGCGTTTGCGCCTGTAAGAGCGCTTAGAGATTTTGAGCGATACCAGGCAGGGCTCGACGCAATAGAATGGGCACGCGAAGAAGAACGCGACCGAACTTTCAGGCTGCTTCAAGGTTCGGGCGGCGGACGGATCGTTCTTACCGACGAACAGGTCGCCGCCAGAGATGAAATCCGGCTTGCAGTTGCCGGTGAAGCACTCAGCCGTTTCTCGGTCGGCAAAGACCACCTTCTGGCATGCTGCAAATTTCTGGCGGGGCGCTGGCATGAGTGGGCGCACGAAGGAAGGCCTATCGCAGCTGATGCGTATAAGATCTTCCTCGCGGAAGGCGTACGCCTGCTCCAAATCCGACATGAAATGACGTTCGATGAAATAAACGAACTCGTTGGCTTTCAGGGCGGCGGTGGCCAACGCACCCTCGAGGTCATATGGCCGGATTGGGCGAAAGAACAGGTCAACCGCCTTGTTCAAACACTTAAGTCACCGGATCTAAAGGAAGAACAGTTGCGGAAGTTTGGCGAATTCCTTCAAGCCTCGCACCAAGACGCCATCTTTCACCGCCTGCGATCATTCGAAAGACACGCTTTCGAGTACGGACATTCCCGGCTTGCGGGTATGCACAGTGACCTTCAAGGAATGTCTGTTGCAGTAGAGCAAGCAGTGCGCGCCATGGGTGGGCAAGGGGCCCAACTTTCGCACATGTTTCTCGGTCTCTGGGAGGGAACTGATGTTGGCCGCCTCCTGAGGAAGAACAAGAAATTGCTGGAACAGGGCAAGCCGCCAGAAGACCTGCTGGAAGATATCAATGCGCTCGGCGCAGAGGGAGGAGCCAGTGAGATTGCAGCGGACTTGATCTTGGCTGCCCGAATCCGGGGCGCCGTACATCACGCTCTCCAAATCAGCAATCAACTCGAACTTGAACGACTACTGGTGCGGGTGCTGCGCGCCGCAGCACTCACCCACGCACACGTTTCTTCGAAGGAAGTCATTGAGGCTGCCCCGGAAGAACTGGAGTAATAGTTGCCTATCCCCTCGCGACCATACCCGCATCCACCAACTGCTCGCGATCGGGCAGGTCCTGAAGCGACTCCAGATCGAACGCCACGAGGAAATTTTCGGTGGTCACATAGGTGTACGGTGCTCCGCGCCGCGGTGACCGAGGCCCCGTTCCGATCAAACCGCGGGCATGTAGCCGCCCGATCAAGTCGCGGCTGATCTCCTTGCCAAAGATATCCCTCAGCCCATCCCTTGTGATCGGTTGGTGATAGGCGATGGCGGCAAGGACAGCGACGTCGTATTCGCGCAGATCGAGATCTTGATCGCCTATATCCGCCGCCGTCCGGATCGCCGCCGCATATGCCGGAAGAGTCCGCAGTATCCACCCGCCCGCGACCTTGACCACTTCAAACGAGCGTCCTTCAAGATCGGCTATTAGATCGTCGATCAGGAGTTCGACCGAAGTCCCCTGCCCCACCACGCGCGCCAGGTCCTCTCGCGGGACCGGCGAGGCAGAGGCAAAGAGCACGGCTTCGATCCGGCGCATCCATTCCCTCCAGCGCAAATCGGCAGGGAGATCGTCCAACTCCCGATCCAGCACCTGATCTGCCTGATCCTTCGCCATCGCTCAGACGCCGTAGAGCCGGAATGTGTCGCGACCGGTCAGCTCACGCGCTGCGCCAAGCGCGACCAAACGATCGCAGAACCGGCGCGCAGCGCGATCGGATCGGAGTGAGGTCAGCGCCGTCGGCGCCACAGCGTCCTGGCTCAGGAACAGCTCAACGGCCTCATCGGATCCCTTCGCCCGGAGCTGCGGCGCGACCTCTTTCAAGCGCGCCGAGCGACGGACAAGATCAGTGGCCTCACGCGCCGCCCCGGCCGCAGCCGCCAAGATCGCCCGATGGCAGGCCAAGCGCAGCTCGTCACCTGACTTCCGCAGATCGGCCCGCTTCAAACCAAGTGCCAGGAGCGGCAGGACATGGCTCCACCCGAGCGCTTGCGCCAAAGCCGCCTCGGCCAGCAGCAGCGCGGCCGCGAGATCGCGCGGCCGATCCGCGAAAACTGCCTGCAACACGGACGCGGCCCTCGGGACCGGCGCCCCCTGCCCCGCGTCGAGCCAAACGGCGATCAGCTCCGGCTCCAGATCAGGAAGCGCGCCGTGCAGAGCTTTGACCGAGATCGGCCGCTTCACTGCCTGCTGCCAGGCGAGATAGACCTCGCCCGCCGGACCCGGACTGTCGCCGGGCTGCAGAAACGCCACCGCGTCGCGCAACTCCGAAACCCGTTCCGGGCGTCCCTGATGCGTCACGCAGGCCTCCGCGGCGCGCAATGCCAGCCGGGCACGCAACACTTCTTTGGGCAAGGTCTGGGGGATGTCCTGCTGGTTCAGCACAAGATGCAGATGACTGAGGGCTGCCCCGGACAAAAACGCAACATCTTCAGGGGTTTCGGGTCGTTTCGAGGTGACCCAGGCCGGCATCCGGGGTAATGTGTCGTGGTCGTCGATCGGGCCATGTCGGGCATAGTTCATGAAACAAGACTATCCTGTCACGGCGCTTTTGTCCACAATATGATGTGCAAACCGCCCCGCCTTGCTGATCCCCGCTATGTCCAATAAGTTTACCTTATCGGACGTAATTGAGATAGGCTCGGAAGCATGAGTAAAACGCCCGAAAACCAGTCCCCAGAGGCTGAGAAATCCAGCTCATCGTCCTTTGATACGTCGGATGATGCTCAGGTCGACGAGAGAGATCGCGCGAGCCGCGATGCGATCGCCCTGCCCTCTCATGTTGCCGGCTCCGGCACCCTCGATCGGCTGGTCGACACCGCCCGTGACTATGCCAAAGCCTCAACGGCCGAGAACACCAACAAGGCCTATGCCGCCGACTGGAAGCATTTCGCGCGCTGGTGCAGAATGAAAGGAACGGACCCGCTGCCTCCATCACCGGAGATGATCGGCCTCTACCTGACTGACCTGGCCGCGCCGACAGGCCCCTCCCCTGCTCTTTCCGTCAGTACGATAGACCGGCGTCTGTCCGGACTTGCCTGGAACTACGCGCAGCGTGGGTTCGCGCTAAACCGCAAGGACCGGCACATCGCCACCGTGCTGGCCGGGATCAAGCGCAAGCATGGCAAACCCCCGGTACAGAAAGAGGCCATCTTGCCCGAGGATATCCTCGCAATGGTCGCCACCCTGCCCTTCGATCTGCGGGGCTTGCGTGATCGGACCATCCTGCTCCTGGGATATGCCGGTGGTCTCAGGCGCTCGGAAATCGTCAGCTTGGATGCCAGTAAGGACGACACACCAGATTCCGGCGGTTGGATCGAGATTCTCGACGATGGCGCCGTGCTGACGCTCAACGCCAAAACCGGCTGGCGAGAGGTTGAGATCGGGCGTGGATCCTCGGAACAAACCTGCCCGGTGCATGCGTTCGAACAATGGCTGCACTTTGCGAAGATCGACTTCGGTCCGATCTTTGTTCGCACCTCGCGAGACGGAAAACGCGCTCTTGAAGCGCGACTGTCGGACAAACACGTCGCGCGCCTCATCAAAAGCACCGTCCTGAAATCCGGCATCCGCGCGGAACTCCCCGAGAAAGACCGCCTCGCCCTGTTTTCCGGGCACAGTTTGCGCGCCGGTCTCGCAAGTTCAGCCGAGGTCGATGAACGCTACGTCCAGAAGCAGCTCGGACACGCGTCGGCTGAGATGACCCGCCGATATCAGCGGCGCCGGGATCGGTTCCGGGTGAACCTGACCAAGGCCGCAGGGCTCTGATCCGCACCTCCATCACGCCGCCTGTCCGCTGAGCCTACCGTAGAAACTGCGCTCGAGATGCAACTCCCCGGCCCCGGCTTTTTGCACAATGCCACGTAGGTACCCGCCCGGAGACGCCACTTCACCGGCGCAATGCTTGTCGAAGGTCAGAACCAGCGCCGCTGTCGCGATTTGAGGCCCAAGACGATCCTGCGCGAGGTTCCAGGCATGCTCGGAAACGCCAATCATCGGCCTCAACTCCCCGGCAATCCGGTGCAGATCGCCCCAATCCTTCAAATATCCGCCGATATTGCGCGCCCAAGACGCAAATTCAGGACAGGCCTGCATCACAGTCGGCAAATCAAGCGCCGCACCGCGTTTCTTGCGGGTTTCGGCAACCCAATCTTCCAACTCCCTATCCACCTGCTCTTCCGTTGGCGTATTGGGCACCACTCCCGCCGCTTGTTCATTTTCTGAGCGATTACAGGCTACAGGATAAAGTTGGGTTGTAATTAGTATATGAGGTTCAGAATTGACCTCCCTGGGGTCCATTTCTTGAGTCTTTTCACTGACTCGTTCGGTGGTTTCAGCTGTGTTTTCCACAACCTCAACCGCTCGAACTGCCTTGAGGTACGTCGCCTCGACGCGCTCTTGAAGCTCCCTGAACCATGCCAGGAGCCGCTCAAGCGTCTCAGAGGCGGTATTTCGGCGCGGAAGACGGTCCAGGAGATCCTCGAACAGCCCAGAAAGATGCTCCCAGGGCCCTCTCAGCGCCGCGTGAGACACCGCTTCGATCCGGGCGCGGATCATCCGGCGCGCAACCGTGATCTGACGCTTCAGGCGCTGGCAGAGCTCGCGTTCGGCCTGCAACTCGGCCTGGAGCTGCTCGAATTCTTCGACACGCGCTGACAGCGGCGACAGATCGAAGCCATACGCCTCGATGATGCGCCCATCAGCGTCCCTATGCCCCCACCGCTTGCCATTGGGGCTGTCCTTGAAGGAAATCACGCCGATCTCAGCCAGGCGGCGCGCGTGGCGTTTTAGCGCGGACAGCGAGAAGCCTGTCTGCTCCATCAGATAGGCGTTCGACGCCCAGACGATCGGGCGCTGGCCCT
>CAZWZG010000174.1:0-5841 GCA_964638245.1 uncultured Rhodobacterales bacterium | reverse complement strand
GACCTGATCTACGAAGGCGGCATCGCGAACATGAACTACTCGATCTCGAACACGGCGGAATACGGCGAGTACGTCTCCGGCCCCCGCGTTGTACCTTACGAGCGCACCAAGGCCGAAATGAAGGCGATCCTGACCGACATCCAGCAGGGTAAGTTCGTGCGCGACTTCATGGCTGAAAACATAGTTGGACAGCCAATGTTCAAATCGACGCGCCGCATCAACGACGCCCACCAGATCGAAGAAGTCGGTGAAAAGCTGCGCGGCATGATGCCGTGGATTTCGGCTGGCAAGATGGTCGACAAGGCTAAGAACTGATCGGAACCCAATGAAGGACGCTCCTCAACCCAACACGATCGACTGGTTGTCCGTCGTAGCGCTTGGCTTGATCTGGGGGGCGTCCTTCATGAGCGTAAAAGTCGCGTTGGGGGGCTTTGGCCCCCTGACGGTTGCCGCAGGCAGGCTGACGCTGGCGGCGTTCGTGTTGCTGGCGGTTGTGTTTGCAACTGGCCGCAAACTGCCACGCGGATGGTCGCTCTGGGCATTCGTGCTGGCCTTCGCGTTCTTTTCGAACGCCCTCCCCTTCACACTTTTGAACTGGGCACAGCAATCCGTAACCTCGGCGTTTGCGGGCGTCACCATGGCCTCTGTCCCGCTCTTCGTACTTCCCTTGGCGATCGCATTTGTCCCGGGAGAGCGGTTTTCGCTCCTGAAACTTATCGGAATGGTTCTTGGGTTCCTCGGGGTCGTCCTGCTTCTGGGTCCGCGCGAGATCCTGAGCGGAAGTGCCGGTTGGGCCCCTCGCATGGCCTGCGTTCTGGCAGCCTTCTGCTACGCCTTGGGCGGGCTATTTACGCGACTTGCCCCGGCAATGGACCAAATCGCGTTCAGCGCCTGCGCCCTTGCTCTTGCAGCACTCGGAATGGTACCTCTCGCCCTAATCGCTGAAGGTGTGCCAACTATGACCATAGGGCAGCCCCTTCTGGCACTGGCGTTTCTAGCGGTTTTCCCAACGGCAATCGCGACTCTCCTTCTCGTGCGCACGCTCCGCTCCGCAGGGCCGACCTTCGTGACACTGGTCAACTTCATGGTTCCGCTCTGGGCGGTCATCTTTGGGGTCGTTCTTCTGGGTGAGGTCATGCCCGAAGGGTTTGCGCTCGCAACCGCGCTGGTCCTGGCAGGTCTGGCGATCAGTCAGGGTACGGCGCTTGGCCGGATCGCACGGTCCATCGCGCGATAACCCCATTTTGAGATTTTGCCCTTCGCTGTTAGCATCAGGCCAACACAAGAGGGGGAACGGAAATGACAGAGAGGCCAATCAACCGCCGGAGCGTAACGCAAGGGCTATTGCTGGGCAGCGTTGCCGCGCCCATGTTGATCCGCCCGGACGAGGCAGTCGCTACGACAAACGGGTCCAGCCTTATTGATCCGGTCGGCGGGCTGCTCAGGCTGAATGGGGTTGTGATTACGCTCGTCATCCTGTTCATTATCTCCTCTTCCATGACTGCGGGACTGACGACGATCCTGGCCGCACGCACGCGGCGCGGAATGCCGCAAAAGCCCATCGACCGCAGCAGTGGGGGCCTGTTTAGCGGAATCAACGAAGATCCGATCCGCAAGCGTTTCCAGGGCGCAGAGGCAATTGGCAGCTTCCATCAGCTAGGTCAGACAGTGGCAGTCGTACCAGCGGCGACCAACGCGTCTGCCGGACTTGAGTCACTGGTGATTGCAAACGGAGAGGTCGAAATCTCGCCTACGGGAGGGGTCCGCCAGTTACAGATCAAGCAGGCTCTGACATATGAACAGTTTGCGCGCGGAGCAGCCGTTGGAATCCTCTATCGCAAGGGAAACGACGGGCTGGCGGCATTTCCGCCACATGACGCGTTGGGGATCGGTTAAACCCTCGCTTCGATCTCAGCCACGATGCCGTCGACGGTTTCTGTCAAAAGGGCGTTGTCTTCGGCCTCTGCCATGACGCGGATCAGGGGTTCGGTCCCGGATTTCCGGATAAGCACACGGCCCGTCTCGCCAAGCCGCGCTTCGGCTGCATTTATGGCGTCCTTGACCGCCGCCGCCGCAAGCGGGTCGCTCCCCGGCGCGTAGCGCACATTTTTGAGCATTTGAGGCACCCGCTCGAACTGCTTGGTCAAGGCGCTCGCCTTTTGCTCCGTCCGTGCCATTTCGCCAAGGAATTGAAGCCCTGCGATCAACCCGTCACCCGTCGTGGTGTAGTCCGTCATCACGATATGCCCGGACTGCTCGCCCCCAAGGTTATAGCCTTTGGCGCGCATCGCTTCGACGACATAACGGTCGCCGACCTTTGTTCTGTGAAGCGATAGGCCCTTGGCGCCAAGATGCCGCTCAAGTCCAAGGTTCGACATCACCGTGGCAACAAGCGTGCCGTCGTTCAGTCGATCCTCCTCGGCCCAACGGGTCGCGAAAAGCGCCATGAGTTGATCGCCATCCGCCACCGCGCCGGTTTCATCAAGGATCATGACACGGTCCGCATCACCATCCAGGCAAATGCCGACGTCCGCGCCATGCTCCACGACGGCAGCCGACGCCGCGTCGATGCTGGTTGAACCGCAGCCATCGTTGATGTTCTTGCCATCGGGCGAGACACCAATCGGAATGACATCCGCGCCCAGTTCCCAAAGCACCTCAGGTGCCGCACGATAGGCAGCGCCGTTGGCGCAATCGATGACCACTTTCATCCCCGACAGGCGGCGGCGCGCCGGAAACGTGGTTTTGGCGTATTCGACATAGCGATGCAGACCATCATCGATCCGTTTCGCCCGACCAATATCGCCCGCATCCACCAGAACCGGATCTTGCACAATCAGCGCTTCAATTTCCGTCTCTGCCGCATCGGACAGCTTGAACCCGTCGGGGCCAAAGAACTTGATCCCGTTGTCATGGTGCGGGTTGTGACTGGCCGAAATCATGATCCCAAGATCGGCGCGCATCGAATGGGTCAGCAAACCGACGGCAGGCGTCGGCACGGGGCCGAGCAAGAGAACATTCATGCCCATCGACGTCAACCCGGCCGTCATGGCGTTTTCGAGCATATAGCCCGACAGGCGGGTATCCTTGCCAATTACGACCCGGTGCTTGTTCCGCCCATCCTGGCGAAAGAACCGTCCTGCTGCTGCGCCGATGCGCAACGCCATTTCGGCGGTCATCGGATAGGAATTTGCACGACCGCGAACGCCGTCGGTGCCAAAGAGTGTACGGGTCATGACTGCTCTCACGCCTTTTTTGATTGGCGCGACACTATCACATGCGTCACCGGCGGCCATTCAATTTCTGTGACCGGATCGTTGCCAAGTTCACGGCGGGCGGTTAGCCGCCCGCGCGTGCGTATTCTTGGCGATAGAAGTGGTGATAGCCGATCGTGGCCGTGCGCGGATATACGCGCGCCCAGGACGGTGAAACCGACTTTGTGTGATAATGCGTCGCACCGTCGGTCAGATCCGGCACGACACCATCAAGGGTGAGGCGTGCGACTTTTCCGACCCGCTCATAGGCACGCGGCTCGTTGTAAACCTCGGCCCGACCATCGCAGTTGTAGGTGAACTGGCAGCGATAGCGTTCGCCGGTACCCTGGTTGATGACGCCGCAGACAGTATCGGGATAGCCGTTGTTTTCGACCCGGTTCATGATCACTTCAGCAACCGCGAACATGCCTTTGACGCTTTCGCCACGAGCTTCGAAATAAAGCGCCTCGGTCAGGCAGGCCCACTCGGCGCCACCTTCCTTAAATGGTTGACTTGCAAGGAAAGTCCTCGTGAACATTCCCCCGTCATTCGAAGCTTCAGGTACTCGGGACAGGCGGTCAAGTCGGCGTGGACTTACGCCAGATATGGCATCGCGTTCGGCTTCAAAAAGCATGGCGATCTGGTCGCTCAGCTCTTCACCCGTCGGGTTGGATGTCGACACAACAACCTCGGCTTGCACGCCCCAAGCCCCGCAGAGGAGCGCGATCGCTCCTGCACGTAGAATGGATAGCATTTCCCCCTCCAGCCTTTCTTTTAACGCTACGTTTACTCAATCGTTCGGGGGCATATATCGGCTTGGGTCGGTTTCGTCCACCTCACCGCCCGCATAACAGTGTTGCCAACAGCGCAACGACCAGATTCAGACGGCTTCCGGGATCCGCGCGGCAAGCTGGGCTGCGGCAAGCTTGGCTCCGGGAACGCGGTACGCCGAGCACGAAACGTAGTCGAACCCGGCATCTCGAACAAATGCAATGGCCGCTGGGTCGCCGCCGTGCTCGCCGCAGATCGACAAGGTGACTTCGGGATGTCCTTGTCGTCCACGCTCGGCCCCCAGCATGACCAACTCGCCAACGCCATCCAGATCCATGTGGTGAAATGGGTCTTCGGCGAAGACGCCCTGACGGACATAAGCGCCCATAAACCGACCGGCATCATCGCGCGAAAGGCCATAGGTCATCTGCGTCAAGTCGTTCGTACCAAAGCTAAGGAAGGCTGCATGCGTCGCAATCTCGTGGGCACGCAGCGCTGCTCGGGGCGTTTCAACCATGACACCTAGCGTGTAGGAAAAGTCCGACCCCGTCTCCGTCCGTACCGCAGCCGCTATCGCGTCGATACGGCTCCGCACCAGCTCAACCTCACGTTTTGCCGACACGAGCGGGATCATCACCTCGGGCGTCACCTTGACGCCGGTATCCTGAAGCGCAACCGTCGCTTCGAAGATGGCGCGCGCCTGCATGTCATAGATCGCGGGCAAATAGATACCAAGCCGAACGCCCCGCAATCCCAGCATAGGGTTGTATTCAGTCAGTTCCGCGACCCGGCGGCTGACGTCGGACAACGGTTTCCCCAACGCCTCGGCAAGGTCCCTTTGCGCCTCACGCTCCGCCGGCAAAAACTCGTGAAGCGGCGGATCAAGAAGGCGGATGCAGACGGGTTGGCCTTCCATGATCTCGAAGATACGGATGAAGTCATCACGTTGCATCGGCAAAAGCCGCGCAAGAGCAGCGTCGCGATCCTCGGCCGTGTCAGCAAAGATCATCTCGCGCATCACCGTCAGGCGGCTTTCGTCAAAGAACATATGTTCAGTCCGACAAAGCCCGATCCCCGATGCGCCAAAGGCCCGAGCCGTCTTCGCTTCTTCGGGCGTATCAGCATTGGCGCGCACGCCGATGTCGCGGATTTCGTCGGCCCAAGCCATGAGGGTTCGAAACCCATCTCCGAGGGCGGGCTCAAGAAGGTTGATCTCGCCCAAAAGAACCTCTCCGGTCGTCCCGTCGAGAGTGACAAGATCACCTGAGCGCAGGACGCGACCGTCCGAGGCCGTCAACGTCTCCTCGCGCCTGCGGAGTTTCAACTCCGCCCCCACAACGCAGGGAAGCCCGAGGCCACGCGCAATCACGGCCGCATGGCTCGACGCGCCACCCTTTTCGGTAAGAACACCGACCGCGGCGTGCATCCCGCGGACGTCCTCTGGAGACGTCTCGCGGCGCACAAGGATCGAAGGCTCGTCCCGTGATGCCATGGCTTGAGCTTCGCGCGACGTGAAGACCAGCCGCCCCGTGGCCGCGCCTGGGCTGGCACCGATCCCATTGGCGAAGATGTCACGCGTGGATTTTGGATCGATTCGGCGGTGCAGCAGTTCGTTGAGCATCGTCGGCTCGATCCGCAGAATAGCTTCTTCTTTCGAGATGATCGCGTCGCGCGCAAGGGCCACGGCGATAGAAACAGACGCCCGCGCGGACCGCGGAATACGAATGGCGTCCAGAACGGCCAAACGACCGGCCTCGATCGTGAATTCGATCTGCATTTCTTCGCGCAAACGGGTGCGGCACACCGTGCCCATTTG
>CAZWZG010000173.1:0-5894 GCA_964638245.1 uncultured Rhodobacterales bacterium | reverse complement strand
GCGAAAAACTAAAAGACCTCATCCCCCGCCACATGTTCAAAATCCCGATCCAGGCCGCCATCGGCGGACGGATTATTGCGCGAGAGACGCTGGCCGCGCTGAGGAAAGACGTGACCGCCAAGTGCTATGGCGGCGACGCGACCCGCAAGAAAAAGCTGCTCGAGAAGCAGAAGGCGGGCAAGAAGAAGATGCGACAGTTCGGAAAGGTGGATATCCCGCAGGAAGCCTTTATTAATGCGCTCAAGATGGATGGCTAGACGTCTGGAAACTTTGTCTTAAGCCATTCGAGAACCGACTTCTGATCAGAGGCCGTTGCTCTCCGCACTTGCACCAGAAGCTTTTGAAGGCTCGGCCGATCCAGAGTCAAATTAGCAGCACCTTCATTGCAAACCGAGCAAAGCGCGCGAAGGTTCGATGGCTCATCAGTGCCGCCCATCGATTTGTCAATGACGTGGCCGATATGAAGGCGCGTTTTTCTTGAACCGTCGTATGGGTGAGGTTCTCCAGCCACGGCTCCGCACATCTGACAAGTGAACCCGTTGCGATCCAATACGAAGCTTCGAGTTTCTTTTGAGATCGCTCTGGCAAACGCTGGTATGGGTTTCGGATCGGCGAGCAAATATTGCCCTGGCTTGAGGTCACCGCGATCATTGTGTGTCAGGATCTGGTAGCCTTCTTCATTTCTCAATTCGCGAACGCGGCGCCCCCACTCCGTGATGCCACCAGCAACTTCTTGGAGCTCGGATGAGTCGAGGATTCGTCCGACATTTGCTAAGAAGTGTTCTCTTAACAAGTGTCTTGCGCCGCGTTTTGTCATAACTACTCCGCCGCAATCGACGCTGACACGATGTCCAAGCCTCGATCTTCGGCTAGGATTGCAGCTCTAATCCTATTGCCTAGTACTCGAGCCACAGGAGGTGGGAACGCATTGCCGATCTGCCGATAGGCTGCAGTCTTTTTTCCGGAGAACTGCCAAGTGTCCGGGAAGCCCTGAATCCTCGCTACCATTCGAGGCGTCAGCCTTGGGATGTCCGTTGCATCGCGCTCCGGCGCAAGCTCTGCAATCGACTTTCCGTTCACTCCCAGTTTTAACCACGCAGCCCGCGCCCGAGTCGGGCCCAGGTCAGGACCGCCGTGCTTCTTAGAGCCGCCAACAATCGTCGGCGCAATCTCATTTGCCTGTTGTGCCCATACGGAAGCTTCCGACCAGCCGCGCTCAGCCATTAGGTCAAAGAGCTTTTCTCCAACGGTCTTCGGTGACCTGCGGAAAGGGCGCGGAAAGTCGAAGAAGCGCCAGTATTTTTCTCGCGCCGCAACAATCGCAACGCGTGGTCTGAGTTGCGACACACCGTAGCTGCTCGCGTTGAGAAGCTTGATCTTGGATTTGAAGCCTAGCGCCTCAAACTCTGACGCAAGTTTTTCTCGATACCCCTCAAACCTCGGCGAAAGAAGTCCCTTAACATTCTCGATCAAAACGAATTTTGGCTCTACTTGCTCGATCAATCGAAATGCTGATGGAAATAGGTTTCGTTCGTCGTCTTCGCCAAGTTGCTTTCCGGCCAAAGAAAATGGCGGGCACGGCAAACCACCGGCAAATAGGTCAACGCCCTTAAATTCGGATGCGTCGAAAGTCGCCATATCTGCGTGCTCAACGCGCCAATTCGGACGGTTCAACTTAAGCGTCGCGCAGCAGTCCCGATCATTGTCCACGAGCAATTTGTGGTCGAACCCGGATTTCTCTAGCCCGAGCGCTTGTCCGCCCGCGCCCGCACAGAACTCAATAGATGAAAGTCGCATTTGGCCTCCGAACTACACCTTATATAGCGTGTGCGCCAATTCAAGACACCAAATGCCGGGTCCAGCGCTATTGCACTCATTTTATGAGAGATTGAGTTAAGTTGAAGTTATCTTAGAATTGGTCACCTCAAACATCCACCACAACCAACCCCTCGCGACCCCCCTCACACGCCGCCACCAACCGCGCCCCTGCGGCCTTATGCTCCGGCGCCACCAGATACGCATCCCGCGCCGCTGCATCCTCGAACGCAATCACAAACCCATGGGTATACCCGCGCGCCAGCCCTTCGGGAGAGGCGTTCTCCCCAAACGACGCCGCGCCCATCCCCGGCACCACGTCCCGCACCGCGTCCAGCGCCGCCCAGATCGCCGCGACCTCGTCCGCGCTCACCTCCGCGCGGATTTTGCACAAAACGATATGCTGGATCATCGCTGCCCCTTAACGCCTCGTAACCCCACCGCGCGCGCAACACTGCCGCAGCGCGGCAAATGCCCGATGCGCCGACATCCGCACCGACGCAATACCGACGGTGCACCGACGTAATACCGACGTTGCGTACGGTGCCCTCAAAACACCACGCCGCTGACCAGGATAACGTTGGCATAAGGCGTCGTCTCCCCGGTCCGCACCACGGCGCGAGCATCCCCCGTCAGCGCCTTGAACGCCTCGTGTGACATCGTTTCCGACGCCCCCAACCGCTCAGCAAAGCCGCCCGCAACCTCGCCCGAGGCCTCCTCGGCGATCACCGACCGCTCAACCTCCATTTCGCTCAAAACGGCGTCCAGCACCGGCCAGAGCCGCGGCACGCCCACCGTCACCGCAAGGTCGATACACGCCACCCCCGGCGGCACCGGCAGCCCTGCATCGCCGAGCACCAGCATGTCCCCATGCCCCAGTGTCGCAAGGGCGTGTGACAGTTCCGCGTTCAATACGCCTGTCTTCTTCATGGCTCAGAACAGCCCATCGCCGCCCTGTTCCTGCTCGACAATCTCGTCGGCCACGATCGCGCCGCCCACGCCAAGGGCGACAGGAACGCACGCCGTCGCGAACGGTAGGGCGAGAAGGGCAAGAAGAACTGTGAGTTTGGTGGTCATGATAAGCTCCCTGATGGTCGCCAAAACCCTAGGCGGCCCCCGAGCGCCCCTCAAGCCATATCTCAAGACCGGCCTGTTAAGGTGGCGTCGAGGGCACCGATTCTCGCTCTGATTGATTGCGGGTTGCCGAAAATGCGGAAAAATGCCTTCGCAGACGCAGAAAATCACGTTTTCACACTCTGCCTGCTTATCGGGCAGTTTTCCCCAACTTAGGGCTTGGGCGCACACGAGAATTTCAGGTTATCCACAGCGAAATCCCCAACCTATTCAACCCCTTATCCCCACATATTTTTCATGCTGCAGTGCTTTTTTGTTGTGTGCGGCGGTGTGCAATGTGAATGTTTTATTACCGCAAGGGACGGCAACGGACCGGGCGGCGCGCAAAGGCCCCTAGGGTCTGGAGCGGGGACAAGCTGGACCTTCTGGGAAGGCGAGAAACTGCGAAGGATTGCAACGGGTTAGCAGGATTGAGTGAGGCTTCGGCCTTGGTCGGTTTGGCTGACACGAGGCGGGTTGGAGCGGATCGGAAAGGCTCTGCCGAGCCGGACCGAAACACCGCAGAGGCTTCGGCCAAAACGGTGGGGACGCAACGCCCTCGGGCGAGGCGGACCGAACATCGCCAAGACTTCGGTCAAAGCGATGGGGACACGTGCCCCTCGGGGGACATGGACCAAGCACTGCAAACGCTTCGGCGGATGTGGTGGGGACGCAAAGCCTTCGGGTGGAGCGATCCAAACGTCGCAGAGACTTCGGTCAAAGCGGCGGGGAAACAGAGCCTTCGGGCAAAGTGGACCATTAAGGCGTCAGGGAGTGGGGCAACCCACGATGCGAGGACCGCGTCTGAGCACCTGGCGCCTTAACTTATTGGACTGGCTAGAGAAAAGCGCTGTCGGGACCCGTCTTCTGCCGCAGTCGGGCCCCTTTAGCGTCAGTGATGCGACCGCGTCATACTGCACCTGTGCCGCGAGATGTAGCGGGCCGATACCGGTCTGGCAACAACATCTCGCGGATTTTCTGCTAAATTCCTTTCAAATTCTCGTCGAACTGTGGCCAAAGTCACGCGTTACACACTGCTTTGGGGCAGTGGAGTAAAGCTATGCGTATTCTCGCAATTCTGGTGATCCTTGTGGGCGCCGTTGTGTTTTTGGAAGACATGTCAGGCCCCGGTGGCTTGAGCTTCTCAAAGTCTGGTTCGGCGAGCAGCAGCTTTTCGTCCAGCGCCCGTGCGGCTGGTGGCGTGACTTCCGCCGGAACGAATGCCGCGCGCAACATCGCGCAGTAGGTCAGAGCCCCGCCAAAAAGGTGCGGCACGCGGCTTCGAAGCCGCTCGGGTCTTCCGCATGAAGCCAGTGCCCCGCATTGGGGAGTTCCTGATGGGTCGCGTTGGGAAACAGACGATTTATCTCGGCGTGGCTCGCGTCCTGGACATAATCGCTCTTGCCGCCCCGCAAGAACAGCGTTGGACCTTCGTAGCTTTGGCTCATCGCCGGAAATCCGATGATCTTGTCCATTTCTGTGGCCAATACGTCCAGGTTCAAGCGCCAACGCTTGTCCGCGACATCCAGCGATTGCAGCAGAAAGGCGCGAACCGCAGGTTCGGCTACAGACTGTGCCAGAGCATTGTCAGCATCGCGTCGCGACGAAATCCCTGATAAATCAAGCCGTTGCATGGCCTCAATCAACGGCAATTGAGTATGCCTGTACCCAACCGGCGCAATGTCCGCGACGATCAGCGAGGCGACCTTTTGCGGCTGGGTGAGGGCCAGAACCATCGCGGCCTTGCCCCCCATTGAGTGCCCGACGACATCCATTGGTTCATTAATCAACGCGGCCAGGTCGCCCGCCATATCGAAGTAACTCTGGGTCGAAAACCGCGGGCTGGTGCCATGATTGCGCATGTCGGGGACGATGATCGTGCGCTCATCCGACAGCTTGCGCGCCATGGTCGAAAAGTTGCGCGCCGACCCAAACAGCCCATGCACAAGCAAAAGAGGCCGGTCGCCCGGCCCCTCGTATATGTCTGTCCTCAGCGTGCTCACTGGTTCGGATAGACCGGGAATTGCGCCGTCAGCGCCTTGACCTCGGCCTGAACCTTGGCCTCGACTGCGCCGTTGTCTTCGGCGCCGTTTGCCGCCAGCCCGTCGACGACTTCTGCGATCCAACGGCCGATCTGGCGGAATTCGGGCTCGCCAAAACCGCGGGTTGTGCCTGCGGGCGTGCCCAAACGGATACCGCTGGTGACCATCGGCTTTTCAGTGTCGAAGGGAATGCCGTTCTTGTTGCAGGTGATGTAGGCGCGACCGAGGGACGACTCGGTCGCGTTGCCTTTGACGCCCTTGGGGCGCAGGTCGACCAGCAACAGGTGGCTGTCGGTGCCGCCGGTCACAAGGTCAAGACCAGACGCCATCAGCTCATCCCCAAGCGCCTTGGCGTTGGCAATGACCTGTTCCTGATAGCTTTTGAATTCGGGGCGCAACGCTTCGCCGAAAGCGACGGCCTTGGCGGCGATCACATGCATCAGGGGACCGCCCTGAATGCCCGGGAAGATCGCGGAATTCACTTTCTTTGCAATGGCTTCGTCATTGGTCATGATCATGCCGCCACGGGGACCACGAAGGGTCTTGTGGGTCGTCGTCGTGGCGACATCCACATGCGGGAAGGGCGAGGGATACACGCCCGCTGCGATCAAACCCGCGTAGTGCGCGACATCCGCCAGAAGGAAAGCGCCCACGCTGTCGGCAATCTCGCGGAACTTGGCGAAGTCCAACTGGCGCGGAATGGCCGAGCCACCGGCGATGATCATTTTTGGCTGATGCTCTTTGGCCAATGCGGCGATCTGGTCATAGTCCACATCAAGCGTGTCTTGGCGCACACCATATTGCACCGCGTTGAACCACTTGCCCGACTGGTTGGGTCGCGCGCCGTGGGTCAGGTGACCACCAGCATCAAGGCTCATGCCCAGAATGGTGTCGCCGGGCTGGAGGAGGGCGGTGAACACGCCC
>CAZWZG010000172.1:0-5993 GCA_964638245.1 uncultured Rhodobacterales bacterium | reverse complement strand
AAATGGAGGGCCACTGCGAAAGAGTGTCAAGAATAACGTGACCATGACAATGGCGGACGCAAAAAGCCGCCCGGGCATGGTCAACACGGGAGCGTCAGCGAATGGAGCGGGCAGGCCATTGCGCGGGCGGCGGCGTCCGCCAAACCCGCGATCCCCTTGCTCGCACGGGGACGGGACAAGGGGGTAAACAGTGGGAAGACAAAGTCACCCGCAGCACAACAAAGAGAAATTCGTACTCGGGGTGTGATCGCCCCGATCAGGCTAGGTTCGCGAAACAGGCCATATTCACTGCTAAGCAAATTTGAGCATGGCGGTTTCAACAACTCAGCGGTTGTCGAAGAGCTCTCTTACAATTGGCAGCGCGCGTGGCACCAGGTCCCGAAACGCAGGTCGGATCATAAGTTGCCCAATGACTGTCTCAACATAGTCCGGCGACAAACCCGCAAGGCGTTCCGAAGCGATGACCACAGCGTCCGCGTTGTCAGCCAGAACGGCTTCGATCTCCGCCCCATGGCCGGATTCAATGGCTGCAGCGATGTCGAACACGTCACGGGGTTGGATGCGCGCGCCTCGAAACCGGATCTTCTTCGCAATGATTTCCGGGATGGTTTCCAAAAGCACCTCTCGACCAAGTATCGAACGCTCCACAGCATAGTCTGCCGTCACATGTCCTGTGACGATAAAATCGATTTCGCCGATTTCTTCAAAGGCGATTTTGAGGTGCCCGCGCCCATCACCGTTATAAGTGGGTGTTCCGATCTGAAATTGCATCTCGGCAACGGTTGCTTCGACGTAGGACAACAGCTGTGGATCATCGAGGAACAGATCGACGTCGTGGCTTTCACGATGGTCGATTTGCAGCATCATCGCTGTGCCGCCTCCGAAGGTCCAACCGCTCAAGATGTCCCCGTCGCGGTTTACCGCATCGATGATGTTGAAAGCTTCTTTGAGGAGGTCTTCCCAACGGGATGGAAACGGTGTCACGCGAGAAGGGGGAGTTTCTGACCGGACCAGGTGGCGAATGCCGTCGCAGTCGCGGTCAAGGTGTCTTCCAGAACGCCATGCAGTTTTGCAAAGGCCAATTGGTCCGCCACAGTCGTTTCCGTGAAGAACGAGTTTACCTGGCCCTTCGCAATATCACCCGAGTTCAGCGCAGCCGCCAACGCGCCGCCGTCCAGATAAGTCTGGTACGGTGCGTTCACGGTCGTGAGCAAAGCTGTTTGCATCTCTTGGGTCATAGCGATCCAAATATAGCGATCTCGCTCAAAATAGCAAGATTCCCGAACGGGCACTACAGGGTAACCGTTTGAGATTTGGTTTCTTTGTCGCCCGGTATTAAAGGCGGCGTTTCATCCCCAGCGACACCTGCATCTTCCATCTGCTCTCGATCAGGCAGGTCTGCGAGGGTTTCCAACCCGAACGCCACCAGGAACTGTTCCGTCGTCACGAACGTATATGGTGCCCCTCGTCTGGGTGCGCGCGGTCCGGTGCCGATCAGGCCGCGCGCGTGTAGTCGACCGAGCAGGTCACGGCTGATCTCTTTCCCGAAGATGTCTTTCAGCCCATCCCGCGTGATCGGTTGGTGGTAGGCGATGGCCGCCAGCACGGCGACATCGAATTCATTGAGGTCCAGAACATGATCGCCTACATCCGCCGCAGCGCGGATCGCAGGGGCATAGTTGGCCCGCGTCCGGAACATCCATCCACCAGGAACCTCCGCGATCTCAAAAGAACGACCTTCCAGATCGGCGGCGAGATCTTCGATCAGCAGATCAACCGAGGCCCCCTGCCCTACGATCTTAGCCAAGTCCCCACGCGGCACCGGTGACGCGCTAGCAAAGAGCACCGCCTCGATCCGGCGCAGCCATTCGCGCCAGCGCAGCTCTGGCGGCAAGTCCTCAAGCTCTCTATCCAGAGCCGGTTCGGGGCGTTCCTTGGCCATCTTTACATCCCGTAGAGCCGGAACGTGTCGCGGCCTGACAGTTCACGGATCGCTCCGAGGTCGATCAACCGATCGCAAAGACGCCGCGCGGCGCGATCCGGCAAGGGTAAGGCCGAAGGGGCCACGGCATCTCGGGTCAGGAACATCTGCACCGCTTCCCCTGCCGCTTTGGCCCGTAGCTTCGGCGCGACCGCTTTCAGGTGTGCCGCCCGGTGTAATAGGTCCGCCGCCTGACGCACAGCCTCGATCGCCGATTTAGCCAGGGCGCGATGAAAGGCCAGCCTCAACTCGTCCCCGTGGTTGCGCAGGTCAGCCCGTTTCACGCCCGCAGCCAGCAAAGGCACAATTTGCTTCCAACCGAGCGCTTGTGCCAACGCCGCGTCCGCGAGGATAAACGCCGTCACATCCTGTCATGGTCACGTTATTCTTGACACTCTTTCGCAGTGGCCCTCCATTTTCGATATTTGGTAAGGCTATTCATGAGATATCCACATGGGATTGGGATGCGCTTTCGAGGAACTTCACCGCGCGATTGAGCAAGTCGGACCGGTCTGCGTTTTCCCCAAGCTGATCAATCGCTCTCCGCGCCGCCTGAAGGTATTCCTGTCGTGGTGAAAGGGTAGTACCTGTGCTGTTCGTCCGTGATTGGTTCTTGGGGGCCCCTACCTCTCGAGACCTCTGACTTGGTAAGCTTTCAGCAAGTCGCGCAAGGCGATCCACAACT
This sequence comes from uncultured Rhodobacterales bacterium, assembly GCA_964638245.1. Classification (GTDB taxonomy): domain Bacteria; phylum Pseudomonadota; class Alphaproteobacteria; order Rhodobacterales; family Rhodobacteraceae; genus CAZWZG01. The sequence continues at coordinate 3,327 of CAZWZG010000172.1, read as the reverse complement.
TTCCGCTTGTGCGGGAAGGCGTTACGAAGTTTGGTCTCGCCAACCCGGTCGCTCTTCATCGTCAATGCGGCTGCGAGCAAAGGTCGGGTCATTCCGAGATTGATGGCGGCGAGGGCTTTAAAGCGATCTATTCGGTTCTGGGAAAAGAGCGCACCGTGACGGAGTTCCGGCGCGAGCACAGCAGCGAATTGCAGCGTCAGATCCATCCGTCGACTAGCATGGCGGTCCCCGTGTCGATTGGCGAGCATCAGCCGCTTCGCTCCCCCCTTGGCGCGAGTGCGGAGCCGGGTGGGCAGGTGCACATGTGCCGCTGGATCACGGCCCACTGGCGACAACTCGGATCCGCAGACTTCGCATTGCAACGACCACGCGAAGCGCCAATGACGAAGCGATATCCCAGGCTGTTTGAGTGCACATGCCGGGCAGTTCTGAAAATCCGACCACGAAATGCACTCGATCGGGAAATCAGCCCGTCTCTGGATCAACATGCTGTCGAGCTCCTCTGGCGGGAGACGTATCGTTGCACAGAACCCGCCGATGTCTACGCCAGCCAAATCTGATTGCGTTTCCGGCGGACGTTCTTGTGCAAGGCCCAGATATCGGCAGAGCTCTGGGACCGAACAATAGTTGGCCTCTGCCAGGCGGGCGATCCAGCTGGACAGCAGTTCGTCCTGAAAAGGTGCCGGACGCCTTGGCAGAGGTTTGCGGGTCACTAAAATGCCGGTTGTGGTTGGTTCCGAACGGTCCAGCTGTGCTTGACCCAGATTGGCTGCCAGGATTGGACGGCCTCGTCAGTGATCCGCTCTTCGCCGGTTTCAATGGCGTCGATGGCGAGTGCCTTGATCATCGTGAACACACGCGATGTGACGCCGCCGGTTATACCGAGAATGGTACGTAGAGACTGAACACTCAGACCAGATCCGCGCTCCAATTGCATGGCAGCAATCAGAGTCTGGACCAATCGGGAAAACTCAACATCGTCATCCCAGAGTGGCAGAAAATGTTCGTCCAGCCGGCGCGCAAGTTGCTCGTCACCGCGAACCGCCTCAGCAGCTTCATTGACACCAAAGACGACAAGTGATGCGCACAGATCGTTGGAAAGGAAGCGCAGCATGTTCAGGAAGCGGCGTTGCTCCCGATAGCTACCGGCAAGGAGATTATGGACCTCATCGATCATGATCATCTTCAAGTCCATACCGCGCATATGGCTGAGAGCCCGCACCTCCAGTTCGGAGATGGTGTGACGGCCCCACATCGGCGCGCCGATCGACGCCAGGATATGTTGATAGAACCGCCGCTCGTCTGGTGCGGGTGGCGCCTGCAAGAGCAGGATCGGCGTGCGCGTCACCCCGAGGTCTGAGCGCTCGGGTAGAGGCTCTCCATCCGCTTGGCGATCATGGTCTTGCCGATGCCAGAGCTGCCATAAACCATGAGGCCCGGCATTCTGGACTGCCGAGGCATTTCCATCAGGGATATCAATCTGTTGAGAACAATGGTTGCGCGATCAAAGGCGATCCAGCGATCACTGCGAATGAGATCAAGTCTTTCGTCGAGGTCCATCAAAATCATCTATCGGGTAGGTTGGTAGGTTGGGGTTGCTGGTATCAATTGCAAACATCTCGCGGGACGGATCCCGCTTCGGTTTGTCGTTTGGCAGGCGTGCTTTGCGTTCTTCGTCCAGGCGCGTCGCAAGCGTTCGTTGCCGCGCCGCATGGGCGATACGGCGTTGTTCGTCGATGATCCCAAACAGAATTGCCTCCGATATCCTGCCGCCGTGACGCTCATGGAAAATTGCACTGGCGCGCCTCGACTCCCAAAGGGAAACTTTGGGCCGCGAAAGATCCTTGTAGCGCGCGGCAATTGTTCGACCATCGTCGGTGAGTACCCATATCCGGGACATATCTCGCGGGTCGTACTTGACCGTAACCTTCCCTGCCCCGCGACCGATCATGGGCGCGAAGGCGTCGCTCCAATAACCGATGGAAAACAGGTTGATCCCGGTCCTGCCAAGTTGGCGGCGTTCGGAAGGAAGGAAACTGATCCGGAAGGCATCTGTATCCACGACCTGCCTGCCGGCATCGTCGCCCCCAAGATCGGCCCAGGCGGCCAGCGGGGTCCGCTTCAATCCGCTGTGGCGTGTATTATGATACCGACAAATCTCCAGCTGCAGCCAGTCCTCGAACTCGTCCAGCGTCATTGAGGCCTTGGCAGCGCTGTCATACTCGCCCTTGTCTTTTGGCGAGGATTGCGTCGTTCCCGGCAATACATGCACGGCACCCATCGTCGTGCCGATCAGCCGCTCGATATGCCCACCAATATGCACACGGCCCGGTGGTCGGTACTTGATCGCGATGCCCCATTCCGCACAGGCCGACCGGAAGGCATCACTGCGAAAGTCCCGCCCGTTATCGACATGGATGGCCTGTGGAACCCCGGCTGTCGGCCAATAGAGTTGCTCAAGCGAACTCGGTGTCCGGATGGACTTCGGCCGCACGCAGTGGTCAAGGCAAAGGCAAATGGACAAGACGGATGGCGCGTCGAAAGTGACATAGGCACCCAGCACCACACGGGTCGCGACGTCGATCGCAAGTGTCACCCATGGTCGTGCCAGAGGTTTGCGCTCAACCTGATCAACTAGAATAATATCCGCCAACGTGTGATCGATCTGGACGACTTCCAGTGGCTGTTCCACCTCCAACCTCCCTGCCCTCGCTTCGAAAACTTGTTTTGCGGCTTTCGCCCCTTTCCGCTTCCGCAACACCTCGCGCTGATCCATGGCATCAAGGCGAGCCTTGATCGTTTGCCGTGCTGGCGGTTGAAAACCTCTGGCAACGCACTCGGCACGGATCTCGCCCACAATCCTGCGAAAGCTCGGGCGTTCCAGAACCAGATATCGCTCACGCAAGACCCGGGCGATCATGCTTTCAACTTGCGCTGGCAGACGAAGGGAGCCGGGCTTGGGGCCGCTGCGTTTAGGAAGGAGCGAACTTGCCCGGCCATCGTTCTCGCGCAACATGCTCAAAATACGCCAGGCTGTACTGCGCGATATGTTCAACTCGGCCGCCGCCGCTTCGACCGCCCGCCCGATACTTTGGCCCTGAGCCAGCGGCGATAAGAGTGGCCTGAGCACCTCGGCCCTTTCTAGCGCTTTGTCACTTGCTTCTTCCGTCAAAATCTAAAGTTATCCACAATGAAAACTGTCTCACGGTCAAAGTTACCATCTCATAAATAACCTTACCATCCCAAAGCTAACCTTACCAAGTGGCCGCTGAAAACAAACAAAAAACCATTCGCGAGTCTCACGAATTACGTGGCCATGACAGACGC
>CAZWZG010000171.1:0-6089 GCA_964638245.1 uncultured Rhodobacterales bacterium | reverse complement strand
TCACCTCGCGCTGGCCCTCGGGCATCAAGGAAGGCGGCGAGTTCAACTTCAAAGCCATCGACTAAACGGAAAAGGGCCGCTCCAAACAGCGGCCCTTTTCGCGTGTCCCGATGAGGATCGGGTTAGGATTTCTTCTTCGCCCGGCGCAGCGCAGCCATGCCGCCGATGCCGCCCAGAAGCAGCCAGCCAGCGGCGGGCAGAGGGACAGGTGCCGGGTCTTCTTTAAGAACTGTGATCGATTCAATCTTGATGCCGCTGTACTTTGCCCAGGAACGGTAACACGCGAAATCAATAGACCGGTTATTTTTTAGCCATTCACGCCTCGTCATACCATGGGCCTTGGCCTCTTTCGCCCTTACCGGCCTCTGGCAGGTAGCCTCGGTCACACCCGATTGCATTGCCATGCCAATAGCCCACATGTTCGCTACATCATCTGTCGCTACAAAAGCGCCGTCGATCGTGCTTACGTAAGAGCCGTCAGCGAAAAGGTCGTAGTATGCATAGTCGGCTCCACCGTCATAACGAGTCTTGACGCGTTTGCCGTTTTCGAACTCCCATTGGTACGACCAACTCACGTCAACGTCTTCGAGCGAGTATTCCATGCCGTCGTCAAAAGTGAACTTAAATGACTCTAGGCTGCCGTAACTGTCGAGAGTGTGTTGTTCGCCGTTCTGACTGATGAGCCCCCAGTTATTGGAGTCCACATCGTGAGCGCCGCCGGCGACAAAGGTATCCCCCGACTTCGAATAGTACTGACCGGTAATCGTCACGCCGATCTCGTCCTTAGTGTCGCGAACGTACACCGACTCTGAATCGTTCGGGAACGCGTTGACAAAATTGAACGTGTAGGTCGAAGCCTGAGCAAGTGTCGCCCCAGCTAACGTGGTGACCGCAGCCAAGACTGCTGCTTTCTCGAAACTCTTCATAATTGCCCCTCAAGTATGGCCAAACGCTACGCACCCCGGCCAAAGTTAAAATTACCCTAAGGGCTGTGATAGGCAAAAAGACGCCCACCATCAAGCAAAACAAGCCAATCTGGAGGGGAGGATGGGCTTCAATTGCTGTGCCTGTTTCGGGATTGGAACCAATTGAACCTGCGAGACGTGATTGGACCGAATTTCAAAGGAATTGCGCTTTGCTCCCGTCTCCCGCAGGTTCGGCTGGAGCAACGGGGACGTTATGAATCAGGACTTCACGATTGGGATTGAGGAGGAATATCTCCTTGTTGACCGCGAAACGCTTGACCTGGCGGAGGCTCCCGAAGGCTTGATGGCCAAATGTCAGGCCGCGCTCCGGGATCAGGTCAGCCCGGAATTCCTGCAATGCCAGATCGAAGTCGGCACGCAGGTCTGTACCACCGTCGCTGACGCCCGCGCTGATCTGGGTCACCTGCGCCGCACGGTGCGCGATTGCGCCGCCGAGTTTGGCTTGGCTCCGATTGCTGCCTCCTGCCATCCCTTCGCCGATTGGAAGCAACAGACCCACACCGACAAGGACCGTTACAACGAGTTGGAGCGGTCGCTGCGCGGCGTTGTGCGCCGTCTTCTGATCTGCGGCATGCATGTCCATGTGGGCATCGAGGACCCTGAACTGCGCATCGATCTGGTCAACCAGATGACCTACTTTCTACCTCACCTTCTGGCGCTTTCGACGTCGTCTCCGTTTTGGCAGGGCGAGGATACGGGGCTGTCTTCCTATCGTTTGACCGTCTTTGACAACCTGCCCCGCACCGGCCTGCCCCCCCGGTTCGAAAGCTGGCCGGAGTACGAGCGGACCGTCGCCGCGCTTGTTGACCTCGACCTGATCGAAGACAGCTCGAAAATTTGGTGGGACCTGCGCCCGTCAGCACGCTTTCCGACGATCGAGTCCCGGATTTGTGACGTCCAACCCCGCCTCGAACACACCCTGTCCATTGCCGCAGCCACCCAATGCATTGCGCGCATGCTATGGCGCTTGCGCCGCGCGAACCAACGCTGGCGGCTGTACGATAACTTCCTCGTCGAGGAAAATCGTTGGCGAGCGCAACGATTTGGCGCAGAAGACGGACTTGTCGACTTCGGTGCGCGACAAGTAGTACCAATGAGCGACCTTGTCGAAGAGATCATCGACCTGACCAGTGAGGACGCCGAGGCGCTTGATTGCGTGATTGAAATGAACAACTTGCGGGACATTGTTCAATCTGGAACCAGCGCGGAACGTCAACGCAGCGCCTTTGCCAACGCACAGGAAGCGGGCGCTGACTCCCACGAAGCTCTCAGCGCCGTTGCGCTCCATTTGGTGCAGGAATTCAGCCTGGACCTTTAGCGAAAACGCACAGGGGCGTTGCTTTTGGCGGGTATATCTGCAATTTTTTGATCATTATCTCGAAGCCAACGGTGGATGTGCCACCCCAATTCGTGACCGCTGGAACCTTGGAGTGAATGGAGCGTTTTCGCCAAAGACCAACTGACGATGCGTTCGTGCAGGACCCTTATCCGCACTATGCGCGCATGCGAAACGCAGGGCACCTCGCCTATTGGGCGGATCTGGACATGGCCTGCGCCGTTTCGAACCGTGCCGTATCGCGCATCCTGCGCCACAAATCCCTTGGTCGCGAACGCCCCAAAGGCGTCCTTGGCCCAGAACCACAGCCTCACCTTGCCATCTTCAACGAGCTTGAGGCCAACTCACTCCTCGATCTCGAACCGCCGCGCCACACGCGCCTGCGGCGCCTCATCACGCGTGCCTTCAATTCAAACCAGGTCGCTATCTATTCCAGCGACATCTCGGAACTTGTCGACCAACTGATCGATACGTTTCCCCATGGCCCGTTTGATCTGGTCACATACTTCACCCAGAAACTGCCAGTCATCGTTATCGCCAAGCTTTTGGGCGTTCCAATCTCGATGGCGCCGGATTTCCTACGCTGGTCCAATGCCATGGTCGCACTTTACCAATCGCGCCGGGACCGCGCGCTGGAAGACCGGGCCGAAACCGCGGCGAAGGAATTTGTCGCGTTTCTGAAGGATCACATTGCCGACCATCGTCGCCGCCCCCGGCACGATTTGCTGACCGAACTCATCGCGGCACATGAGGACGGCGATGCGCTAAGCGACATCGAACTGCTGTCGACGATCGTTCTGCTCTTGAACGCGGGGCACGAGGCCACGGTGAACGCCCTTGGCATCGGTGTGAAGTTAATCCTGGAGACCGATACGTTGGCATCGGAACTCCAACCAACCAACGTCGTTCGCACCATCGACGAAATCCTGCGGTTCGATGCGCCGCTGCATATGTTCAAACGATACGTCTACGAACCCGTTGATCTATTTGGGCAGCGATTCATGCCAGGGGATGAGGTTGCCTGCCTGCTGGCGGCCGCGAACCGTGATGCGGATGTCTGGAAAGACCCGGACGTTTTCGATCCGCGCCGCCCCGTCACGACCAGTTCGGCTTTTGGCGGCGGCATCCATTTCTGCGTCGGCGCGCCGTTGGCCCGGCTGGAGCTTCAGATCGCCCTGCCCGTCCTCTTTGCGCGGATCCCAACATTGCACCTGACCGAACAGCCCCGTTTTGCCAACACATGGCACTTCCGGGGTCTCGAACGGCTCATGGTATCCCGTTAGAGCGGCAGAGCGGTTTCCGCGACCAGCTCTTCCATCGACAACAAGGCGGTCACGTTGAAGATCGGAACTTCTGCAATCAGCGCCTGATAGAACGTGTCATAGGCCCGCGCATTCGCCACGCGCACTTTGACGATATAGTCGATATCGCCCGCCAACCGGTGCGCCTCCAGGACTTCCGGCCGCGATTGCAACGCTTTCAGAAACCGCTGTTGCCAGTCCGCCTCATGCGCGCTTGTCCGGATCAAGACAAAAAAACACGCCTCCAATCCCAAAGCCTCAGGATCAAGCACGGCCACCTGGTTTTTGATGACCCCGGCCTCGCGCATCTTGCGGATTCGGTTCCACACGGGCGTCTTCGAAGACCCTGTTTTCGATGCAATTTCGTCCAAAGACTGGCTCGCATCGCGTTGCAGCTCCGAGAGGATTTTCCGATCTGTGTCGTCTAGCGATACAGCCATTTCTGTTTTGCCTCCGTTTCGGAACACTGTTCTGTTTAGGTAAATTTTTTCCCTGCATCGTCCTTATTTCATTCGCCCAATGGCGTCAAACAAGGAAAATATTCTATGTTGAGAGGAAGCCAAAGGGATACGCGCCATGCAGCACTTTCCAATCTTCCTCGCCGTCGCCGGTCGGCGCATTGTGGTCTCTGGTGCGGGTGAGGCCGCGCTGGCCAAGCTACGCCTGCTGTTGAAGACCGAAGGGCACATCAATGTCTTTGCGTCCGAGGCTATTCCCGAGATCGAAAAACTTGCAACGGACGGTCGCCTGACTTTGGTGCGTCGCCCCCTTGAAGCAGGCGACGCTCTTTGCGCTGCTCTGTTCTATGCCGCGAATGACGATGACGCGGAAGACGCCCGCGTGATCGCTTTGGCGCGTGCTGACGGCGCGCTAACCAATTGGGTCGACAACCTCGAGCAAAGCGCATTCATCACGCCCGCCATCGTCGATCGCGATCCCGTCACGGTTGCCATCGGCACCGAAGGCGCCGCTCCGGTTCTGGCCCGATCGATCAAGGCGGACCTTGAAGAGCGTTTGCCGCCAAGCCTTGGCACCCTCGCCCGCATCGGCAAAGCCTTCCGCAAACGCGTCGAGGCCCTGCCCTTTGGTCGGGTCCGCCGCGACTTCTGGTCGTCGTTCTACTTTGACGTTGGCCCCAAGGCGCAAACGCAAGGCGAAGACGCCGTTCAGGACGCGCTCGAAGACTTGCTCGCCTCTCGCCTTGCTGCGCAGGACGAACCGGGTCGCGTGGCTTTCGTCGGCTCGGGCCCCGGCGATCCGGAGCTTCTGACACTGAAGGCACGTAAAGCCTTGCACGGAGCAGACGTCGTTATTACCGATCGCCTTGTCACGCCCGAGATCCTCGAACTCGCCCGCCGCGAAGCGTTGATCATCGACGCAGGCAAAGAAGGCTTCGGCCCTTCGATGAAGCAGGACGACATCAACGCCCTGATCGTCGAGCACGCCCAGAACGGTTCGCATGTCGTGCGCCTCAAATCTGGCGATCCCACTATTTTTGGGCGCCTCGATGAAGAAGTCGACGCCTGCGTCGCCGCCGACATCGACTTCACGATCGTGCCCGGCATCACGGCAGCCTCCGCCGCCGTTGCGTCTATTGGTCAAAGCCTGACCAAGCGGAACCGCAACTCCGCCGTTCGTTTTGTCACGGGGCACGACATGAAAGGCTACGCCGAACAGGACTGGCGCTCACTGGCTGCCGAAGGCGCCGTGACCGCCGTTTACATGGGCAAGAAGTCGGCGCGTTTCGTTCAGGGGCGTCTTTTGATGCACGGCGCATTGGGCAATACGCCGGTCACGATCATCGAAAACGCCTCACGGCCCGATCAGCGCGTTCTGACCACCGATGTCGCGTCGATGGCGACAGACATCGCAGATGCCGACATGCCCGGTCCTGCGCTGACCTTCATCGGCCTCGCCCCGCGCGCCGCCGTCGCCCAAGCCACTGATTTGATTGAGGAGATCGCGCTATGAGCCGCGCCTTCACGCCCAAAGTCGTCACCGCCAACCGCCTTCTGGAAGGTGACGCAGTCTGGCTTACCACTGATGATCAGTGGGCCACCGACATTCGAGAAGCAGAGCTTTTGACGGACGAAGCCCATGCTGACATCCGCCTGATTTTCGGCGCCGCTCAGACTGGCACCGTCGTCGGCGTCTATCTCGCCGATGCCAAGGATGGCCCCAACGGCCCCGAGCCAACCCATTTCCGCGAGGAATTCCGCACCCGCGGCCCATCCAACTATGCCCACGGAAAGCAAACCGGCAAGCAGGTGGAGACAGCAAATGTATAAGTACAACGACTTCGACGCCGCTTTTATCGCCGAGCGCAACGCACAATTCCGCGCCCAGGTAGAGCGCCGCATCTCGGGCGCCCTGACCGAGGACGAATTCAAGCCATTACGCCTCATGAACGGTCTGTACCTGCAATTGCACGCCTACATGCTGCGCGTCGCGATCCCCTATGGCACG
>CAZWZG010000170.1:3000-6187 GCA_964638245.1 uncultured Rhodobacterales bacterium | reverse complement strand
TGCACGGGATTCAGCCTGAATTAGACTCTGTTTCCTCGCTTTACGAGACTCTGCGCTATGACGCGGAGCGCCAGCCGATAAGCGCCGTGATCCGGCCCACGAACTTCCCGAACCTCGATATCGTTCCGGCCAGCCTCGATCTGCAGGAATACGAGTACGACACGCCGGTGGCCCTCACCAGTCGCGACCCCTCTGAAGGCCGCGCCTTCTTCACGCGCATCTCGAAAGCGCTGGAAGAGGTCGAAGACCGCTACGATGTGGTGGTGATCGATTGCCCGCCCCAGCTCGGATATCTGACTCTAACCGCGCTGACAGCCTCGAGTTCGGTGCTGATCACCGTACATCCCCAGATGCTCGACGTGATGTCGATGAGCCAGTTCCTCCTGATGCTGGGCGGTATCCTGCGCACCATCCGCGAAGCCGGGGCCGAGATGCGGCTCAAATGGTTTCGCTATCTCGTCACGCGGTTCGAACCCACCGATGGGCCGCAAAAGCAGATGGTCGGCTTCCTGCAGGCGATGTTCCCAAACCAGATGCTCGAAGCGCAGATGGTGAAATCGACGGCGATCTCGGATGCCGGGATCACCAAGCAGACGCTTTACGAGGTCGAGCGGGCGCAGTTCGTGCGGTCGACCTATGACCGCGCGATCACCTCTCTGAACGCGGTTAACGATGAAATCGCCGGTCTCGTGCATCAAGCCTGGGGGCGCGAAGGCCCATGAGTTTGACAGCCGTGCAGATGCGTTTTGACAGCCGTGCAGATGGGGGGTCTCGTGGCCCGGAAAGGAGGGCATCATGGCCAGAAAAGACCTGTTGAAATCCGTGATCGGGCAGCCGACCGACCCGCCGGTCGATGGGGGCCGCTCGAGCTACGCGATGCGGGGTGCCTCGAAATCCATGAAGGTTTCGATCGACAGTCTCGCCGAAAACTCCAAACGGCTTCTCGAAGGCGAAACCATCGTCGAGATCGATCCCGCCTTGATCGATGCCTCCTTTGTCAATGACCGGCTCAGCGGCGATGACGAGGCCTTCGAGGAGTTGAAAGCCTCGATCGCAGCGGGCGGGCAGGACACGCCGGTCCTGCTCAGGCCGCATCCGGAGGCCGCCAACCGTTACATGGTCGTCTTCGGGCATCGCCGGGTGCGCGTCGCGCGCGCGCTCGGACGGCCGGTCCGCGCCGTGGTCAAGGAGATGGACGATGTCGCCCATGTGCTGGCGCAGGGCCAGGAGAACACCGCCCGGGCCGATCTTTCCTTCATCGAGAAGGCGCTGTTCGCCAGGAACCTGCATGATCTCGGCCAGGCCAAGGAGGTGATCCAGCAGGCGCTGACCATCGACGGCACGCTCTTGTCGCGCATGCTGTCGGTGGCGGGGACCGTGCCGGGCCATGTCATCGCCGCGATCGGACCCGCCAAGCAGATCGGGCGCGACCGCTGGGAAGATTTCAAGAAGCTGATGGCGGTCAAAAGCAATGTCACGGTGGCCGACCGTATCCTGGCCACGGAGGGGTTTGACCAGCTCGACAGCGACACCAGATTCGAAATTCTGCACAGCAAGGTGACCGAGGCGGGCAGGGCACCCCGGCGCCGGGCGGCGAAAGCCACACCGGTCAAGCGCACCTGGACCGCCGGAGAGGGCCGGATCAAGGGCGTCATCGGACGCGCGGGCCGCGCCTATACCATCTCGCTGACATCCAAGGATTCCGCAGGCTTTGGAGAGTTTCTCTCGGAGAACCTCGACCAGCTCTATGCGGAGTATCTGTCTCAATCGGAGGAGACATCGACATCATGACCTGAGGCAAAAGAAAAGCCCCCAAGCCGATCCGGCCCGAGAGCTTATCCAAATAGATTAGACACCTTCTGGATACCGCTCCCGCGAATCACTGTCAACGAAAGAACGTCGTTTTGGCGCACGGGAATCTTTTGCCTCCACAAAATCGGAGGTGAGATACAGGCATGACACAGAGCGGTTGGCGCAAGCCGACGCCGGCTCTCGGGACCGCGGATCAGCTGGCTCGAGACGGCGAACAGATTTCCATTGCCAAGACACGCAGTGTCGTCGCGGCGAAACGTGTGGGGGCCCATATCGGGCTGAAAGCGGCAGATCTTCTGTTGCTCGATACGCTTGCGGCCTTTACCCAGCCCCAGGATTGGGAGGAGGGGCGACGACCCATCGTCTGGGCGTCGAACGCCTATCTGATGGAGCGGACCGGGTTTTCCCTGTCGACGCTCAAACGCCACGCCCGGCGCCTGGCGGAGGTCGGCGTGATCACTTTCCGGGACAGCCCGAATGGCAAACGCTGGGGTCGCCGCGATGCCGATGGTGTGATTGTCGAGGCCTACGGGTTCGATCTTGCCCCCTTGAGCGCCCGGGCCGCGGAGTTCGAGGCACTGGAGGCTGATCTGGCAGCGGAGTGGACGCTTTGTCAGCGTTTGCGGCGTCAGATCACGATTGCCCGGCGCAGTATCCGGGCGCGTCTCGAGGCGGCGCTGGAGCGCCAGGAATACATGCCGGGGCTCCGGAGCCTGCAACAGGCCTTCGAGGCGCTTCTGGCTTGCCTGCCAGGCCCGCGTGCGACGGCCGACATGCTTCAGCGACTGGCTGATCGCTTCGCTGACCTGCTGTCGCGGGTCGAGAAGGTATTTCTGCGGGAGGCAAAACCTGTGGATCAAAGCACAGAGATGACCGAGGAAAGGGAAAATATGGACCCCAGGGAGGTCAGTTCCGGACCTCACATACCAATTACAAAACAACTTCATCCTGTAATTAGTAATTCCTCAGAAAATGAGGAAGCGGCGGCCGAACCGACCGGACCGGCAACACCAGCGCCTGTGGCACGGACAGCATCGGACAGTGGGGCAGGGGAGGCGAACAAGCCGCAGGTCGGGATCGAGTTGGGAACGATATTGCAAGCCTGCCCGGAATTCACCTCCTGGGGGCGCAATCTGGGCGGCTACATCCGCGATTGGCGCGATTTCGTGCGGGTCGCCGGTGAATTGCGGCCGATGATCGGGATCTCGGAACACGCTTGGATCGCCGCACAGGAGCAGATGGGCAAACCCGCCGCTGCGGCTGCATTTGCCTTGGTCTTCGAGAAGGTCCATTCAGGCGAGGTCAACTCGCCGGGCGGATATCTGCGGGGCATGGTCGAAAAGGCCGGGGCAGGGGAGCTGCATCTGGAGCGTAG
>CAZWZG010000170.1:1295-2900 GCA_964638245.1 uncultured Rhodobacterales bacterium | reverse complement strand
TGGGGTCGGCCTCGAATACGCTGTTGCAGCAAAGCGCGGAATCGCTGGCAGGCCGGGTCAGCTATCACGAACTGACCCCGTTCACGCTGGATGAAGTGGGGCAGGGGGCCTTGCAGAGGCTCTGGCTGCGCGGCGGCTTTCCCGACAGCTTCCTGGCCCAGTCGGACCGGGCCAGCCTGACCTGGCGCGAGGATTTCATTCGCACCTATCTCGAGCGGGACATCCCGAGCTTCGGCCTGCGCATCCCGGCCGAAACCCTGCGGCGGTTCTGGACCATGCTGGCCCATGAGCAGGGCGGGCTCTTGAATGCGGCAAAGCTGGCGGCGGGCCTCGGCGTCTCCGGCCAAAGCATTGCGCGCTATCTCGATCTGCTGGTGGACCTGATGCTGGTGCGACGGCTCCCGCCCTGGCACGCGAATACCGGCAAGCGGCTCGTCAAATCGCCCAAGGTCTATATCCGCGATGCGGGCCTGACCCACGCGCTCTTGGGGATCGAGACCGCGGAAGCGCTGCTCGGTCATCCGGTGGTCGGCGGCTCCTGGGAAGGCTTCTGCATCGAAAACCTGATCGCGGCGGCCCCGCGTGGCACGGAAGCCAGTTTCTATCGCTCCTCCGCCGGGGCCGAGATCGACCTGATCCTGAAATTGCCCGGCGGGGCGCTTTGGGCCATCGAGGTCAAACGCACGACCAGTCCCAAGGTCACCCGCGGGTTCCATATCGCCGCTGACGATCTCGACGTGGCGGAGCGGCTTCTGGTCTATGCCGAGACCCGCGACGTGCCGGGGCAGGGCGGGCTGCGTGCCATGCCGCTGTCGGCCGCAATCGACCAACTGAGCACGCTCTAGGAGCGCCTCTCCGTGTGGGTTGCCGACCAATCCGCGGCCCAAGCCCCGATGACACGGGGGCTGATCAATCCTCGACCCGCCTGCCAGCTGCGCCTCCCGTCAGGTCCCCCGTGCGAGCAGGGGAGCGCGGGCCTGACAGACGCCGCCGCCAGCGCAATGGCCTGCCCGCGCCGGTCGCGGACGCTCCCCCGTGTTGACCATGCGCCGTCGGCTCACGGCGTCCGTCCTGCCTTTCCGCGTCCCGCACGAGGGACCTGCCGAAAGGAGGACATCATGGCAAAACGACCCGACATCTACACCCGCGTCACCGCGAAGATCATCGCCGATCTCGAAGCCGGGACACAACCCTGGCACAAGCCCTGGAACACCGAGCATCTTGCGGGGCGGGTTTCCCGACCCTTGCGGCACAACGGGGTCGCCTATCGCGGTCTCAACATCGTCCTGCTCTGGGTCGCCTCGGTCGCCAAGGGCTTCGCCGCGCCGACCTGGATGACCTATCGTCAGGCGTCAGAACTCGGCGGTCAGGTGCGCAAGGGCGCAAAGGGCGAGCTGGTCGTCTATGCAGACACCTTCCGCAAGACCGAAACCGACGCCGCCGGTCAAGACCGTGAGGTCGCGATCCCCTTCATGAAAGGCTACACGGTTTTCAACGTCGATCAGATCGAGGGCCTTCCCGCGGCGTTCTACGCCGTCCCGGAGCCGATACTCGACACAATCGCGCGCGATGCAGCTGCAGACTCCTTCTTTGGAGCCACGGGGG
>CAZWZG010000170.1:0-1195 GCA_964638245.1 uncultured Rhodobacterales bacterium | reverse complement strand
CTACTACGCCACACTCGGTCACGAGATCACCCACTGGACCCGCCATCCCGATCGCCTGGACCGGAGTTTCGGCCGAAAACGCTGGGGCGATGAAGGCTATGCGCAAGAGGAGCTTGTCGCGGAACTGGGCGCTGCGTTTCTGGCCGCCGATCTGGGATTGTCGCCGGATCCGCGCCCGGAGCATGCCGCCTATATCGATCATTATCGATCATTGGCTTCGTGGTCTTCGGAGCGACACGCGATATATCTTCCAGGCCGCGACCCATGCGCAGCGTGCAGTCGATTTTCTGCATGATCTGCAACCGGATCGGGACGAGGCCGTCGCTTAGGCGGTCTCAAAACAGACCTGCCTAAGGGTTCGCAGGTGACGGTTCCGGACCTTCATCGCGCCTATAATCGGTGGCGGCAATGCGGACAAAGCGGACTTATGCAACTGCGGCTATTGCCGACGCAGCATTTTCTCGCGAGCGCAGAATAATTATTGTTGCGTTGCAGCACAGATCACCAAAGCAGGCGTTTCAGAGCAACAATCTGGCAGGTGCCGAAATCAAGCGTTCGCCGCAGAGGGATCGGACGGTTCAGATGTATATTGGGCTATCGTTTTCCCACTTGAAGCGAGCCGGATCACTGCGCCTGTTACGAATGCACCGAAAAGCCGCGAAGGCGGGACGCAGGACTGCGCTTTGGAGGCGGAGACGACTTCATGCTTGAAGGCAAACGCACATCCTCTAGAGGTGAAAAAAATTATTGGCATCTCCGAAAGACAACCGGTGAAGGCCATCAAGAGAAACGCCATTCCGAAACTCAAGACCCCTCGCAGTGGTTTAGTCTCGACCAACCTGAACGTGTTACTCCGAAACGCAACCCAGTCTCTGGTAGGTCCGCTTCCTTCAAAGGACTCAAACTTGAATGATCATTGCGGCTGCAGGACCCGTGCAGAAAAGGCGTTGGACGTGAAGGGCGCCAATAGACAAAGCAAATGCGCTTACACGCGCCGGGTCCAGGAATTGGCCTCGATTTGTTTGAACGACGTGGCTCCGTAGCACACGACCCATCAAGGATCCCGCGGGCCGGTCGGCACAAAAGACGAGGCAGACGTGGCCGGTAGCGCGCGTCACCCGTATGAACTCTTGGATCGCCTGTCCGTCGTCAGGGTTTTTGGGACAGATGGCCGCGTGAACTAAGAGAGGGTCTG
>CAZWZG010000169.1:0-6196 GCA_964638245.1 uncultured Rhodobacterales bacterium | reverse complement strand
CGCAATGGGGCCGGTTTGGCGCACCGCAAACCCCGTGCGGGGGCGGTTCAGCCAGTTTCATCACTGTGATGCGGATACAGTTGGGTCTGCAAACGTGGCTGCTGATGCCGAGATTTGCGCCATGCTGGCCGAGGCCATGGAAGCCGTCGGGATCGAGCGGGACGACTACGTGATCCGGATCAACAACCGCAAGGTTCTGAACGGCGTAATGGAAGCCGCGGGTCTTGCCGGAGAAGATCAGGCCGATGCACGGGGGATCGTACTGCGCGCCATCGACAAGCTCGATCGCCTTGGCCAAGAGGGCGTGCGTGCGCTTCTGGGCGAGGGGCGCGAGGATGCCTCGGGCGACTACACCAAAGGAGCCGGGCTTTCCATCGACCAAGCCGACCGGGTGATGGCCTTCGTCAACGCAGGGGCTCACGACGCAGCAAAAACCCTTGCTGCTTTGAGCGAGGTTGTCGGTGCGTCAGCCATCGGCGCCGAAGGCGTGTCCGAACTCGACGCTATTGCCGCCCAGCTTCCAACAGGTCGCGCGCTGATCGACCCTTCTGTTGTGCGCGGCCTCGGCTACTATACCGGCCCTGTGTTCGAGGCGGAGCTTACGTTCGAGATCACCGATGAAAAGGGCCGTCCGCGTCAATTCGGTTCTGTTGCAGGTGGCGGTCGCTACGACGATCTGGTCAAACGCTTCACCGGGCAGGCTGTCCCGGCCACCGGTGTTTCGATCGGGGTGGATCGTTTGCTCACCGCGCTCAGCGCCAAGGGCCGCGCGGCGAAAACTGCTCCCGGCCCGGTTGTCGTGACGGTCATGGATCGCGATCGGATGGCGGACTATCAGGCGATGGCGTCAGACCTGCGTGCGGCGGGGATCCGTGCCGAGGTTTATCTGGGCAATCCCAAGAACTTCGGCAACCAATTGAAATACGCCGACAAACGATCGTCACCCATCGCGATTATCCAAGGCTCGGACGAGGCGGCATCTGGCACCGTGCAGATCAAGGACCTTATTCTTGGTGCCAAAATCGCCGAAAGCGCCAGCCTTGAGGAATGGAAAGATCAGCCCGCGCAATTCACCTGTGATCGCGCCGATCTGGTCGCGCGTGTGCAGGCCATGCTGAGCCGGGACAATGACGGATAAAAGCGCGATCCGCGCCCGTGCGGATGCGGCGCTTGCGGCGTTCAAGGCCGCCGGTGCGTCCGTGATTGAAGCCGACATCCTGCAGCCCGGCGCAACGCTTCTTGACCTATACGGCGAGGACATCCGCGCCCGCGCTTACGTGGTGCACGACCCGGTTCGGGGCGAGATGATGCTGCGCCCGGATTTTACGATCCCGATGATGCGCGCCCACGCGACCAGCGATCTCGACACCGCGCGCTATACCTATTCGGGTGAGGTGTTCCGCGTCCCCGAGGACGGCACTGATCGTCCTGCCGAATACATTCAGGTCGGGTTCGAACGCGTCGGCCCCACCGATGCGGCCACGGCGGATGCCGAGGTTTTTGCGCGCCTGATCGAGGCGCTGTCGCCGATGGAACTGGCTCCAGTGACCGGCGATATGGGCCTGTTGCGGGCGGCGGTCCTTGGCCTTCGCACCAGTGACGCCCGAAAGGCCGCACTTTTGCGGCATCTCTGGCGGCCCGGTCGATTTCGACGTCTGCTGGACCGCTTTTCCGAACCTGTCACAGTTTCGACCCGCGCGCCGGGTACCGCCGCCGATATCGGCAAACGCCGCCGCCCTGAGATAGAGGCACGCGTCGCCGCACTGCACGCCGAAAGCGCCGAGGCCCCGCTTTCGGCGACCGAAGTCGCGTTGATCGATGACTTGATGGACTTGCGCGAAACGGCATCCAACGCGTTGTCACAGCTGCAGAATTTCGCGGTAGACGTCGAAGGCTTAACATCCGCCGTCAACGCTTTTGAAGCGCGGCTTGACGCGTTGGCCAAGTCGGGTGTTGACGTTGACACCCTCCCGTTCGAGGCCAGCTATGGGCGCACGACGCTGGAATACTATGACGGGTTTGTCTTCGGCATCTATGCCCAAGGCCGCCCTGACCTGCCCCCCATCGCGTTGGGCGGGCGTTATGACGGCTTGGCGGCAACGCTCACCGATGGCGCGACCCGCCAAGCCGTGGGCGGCGTGATCCGCCCCGGCATTCTGGTCGAAGCGGAGGGCGGGCAATGACGCTCAAGCTCGGTGTGCCCTCCAAGGGGCGTCTGATGGAAAAGACGTTCCAATGGTTTGAAAAGCGCGGGGTTGCGCTGAAGCTGACCGGTGCCGAGCGTGAGTATGCCGGCAGCGTCGATGGTGTGGAGGGTGTCGAACTGGTGCTGGTCTCCGCCGGCGAAGTGCCGCGCGAACTGGCTGCGGGGCGTCTGCACCTCGGGGTGACCGGGACGGACATGGTGCAGGAAAAAATCCCGGCCTGGGAAAGCCGCGTTGTAACCTTGGCCGAGCTTGGGTTCGGGCAGGCCGACCTTGTGATTGCTGTTCCCGATTTCTGGTACGATGTATCGACGCTTGATGACCTCGACGAGGCCGCCGGGGCGTTCCGGGCTACCCACGGGCACCGCCTGCGCATCGCCACGAAGTACCACCGGCTTGTGCGCGCGTTCCTCAAAGCGCACGAGTTGGCCGATTATCAACTCGTGGACAGCCAGGGGGCAACCGAAGGCACTGTCAAGAACGAGACGGCCGAGGCTGTGGCCGACATCACGTCGAGCGGCGATACCTTGCGTGACAACCATTTGCGCCCGCTCGATGACGGGCTGGTCCTGAAAAGCCAGGCCACGCTGTTCCGGGGGCGTCGCGGCAGCTGGAGCGCGGGCGAGCGGGCGGCCTATGGCGCGGTGATGGATCGCCTTGGGATCGACCCATGATCGGGCAGGGCTAAGGGTTGGACGCGCCGCTCTTCCTGACAATTGGCGTGTCCCTTTTGTCGGCGGCGGGCTTTGGCTTTTCGGCCCATTTTCAGCGCCAAGGACTGGACGGGACAAGTCCCGGAGCCGCTGCGCGCATCAACCTGACGACCCTGTTTGTGCTGTCCTGGATGACGGCGCCGTTTTACCTGGATTGGTCGATGTTCCTGACGCCGGGCGCGCTGATCTTCGCCGGGATCGGCGTGCTTTTTCCGTTTCTGACCATGCAGTTGCAGATCGCCTCCGTGCCGCGGGTCGGAGCAGTGCTGACAACCGCACTAGGCAATTTTTCGACCTTCTTCGCCGTCTTTCCGGCGATTTTCATCCTTGGCGAGACACTTGGGTTGCAGGGCTGGATCGGGGTTGGCGTCATGTCGGGGGCCTTGATCGCCTCAGCGATGCGATGGGGCGGCCCCGCGCGGACCTTTGCGCTTTGGGCGCTCTTAATACCGCTTGCGGCGGCGGCCTTGCGCGGGTTCGGGATGCCCGCGATTAAGATTGGCCAGGAAACGGCTCCTGACCCGATGTTCGGCTTGCTGGTGATGTCCTGCGTATCAGCCGTTCTTATCCACTTGATGGGCCTTGTTCGTCGCGAGCCGCTGTTACCTGCGTCCAAGGGCGCATGGTGGCTGGTGGCGGCGGGCGCGGCGCAATGGGCTGGGCTGGCTTTCATGGCGCTTGCCCTGTCCATCGGCGACGTGGTGCTGGTGACACCGATTGTCTCGACCGCACCGCTCTGGGGCCTCGCTTATGGGGCGTGGATTTTCAAGCGGGAGGTGTTGGGCCTGCGTCACGCGATCACCGCGGCTTTGGTCGTGGCGGGCGGGGTTCTTTTGGTGACGCGCTAACGCACGCCAATCTCGGCCAGTGCCGCCATCAGCTTGGGTGGGATGTTGGCCTCTTCCGCGCGGCTTTTCGTCAGGTCGCGCGGCACGTCGCTATCTGGATAGTAACGCCAACCTTGAAATGGACGCTTGTTCACTGCTTCGGTGCGAACGATCTTGGGGTCCATGATGATCCCGCAGCGGCGGATGCCGTCGTCGCCGATGACCTCTTCAAATCGCAGGATTTTCTGCCGGGCAAGCACGACGCCTTTAAAGACCCAGAACAGAGAGCCTTTGCCCGCGATCTCGTCGGCACGCTTGGGCCACATGCGCGTCACGTGGCGGGGCAGACCGTGGGGCAGCAATGCACTGCGGGATTTCTGCCATGCCTCAAGATCGTCGACCTTTTCGGCCCCGACGCAGAGTTTGATCATATGAAGCGGTTTATCCACAGATTCTTCCCCAAGCCCTACCTTATATCGTAGTTGATCTGTTCAGGCCTTCAATAGGTTGTATATTGAGGGCTCTACCAACTTGATGGAATCAGCCCATGACCGCCTTCGCCGCGCCCATTGCCGAGCAAATCTGGGATATGAAGTATCGCCTGAAGGATGCTGAAGGCACGCCGCTGGATGCGACGGTTGAGGATACGTGGGCGCGTATCGCAAAGGATCTAGCGTCCAAGGAGGCGGATCCGAAGTCGGCCGAGAAGCAGTTTTACGCCGCCCTTGAGGATTTCAAATTCCTCCCCGCAGGGCGGATCATCGCGGGTGCGGGCACTGGGCGGAATGTCACGCTATTCAACTGCTTTGTCATGGGGACGATCCCCGACAGCATGTCGGGCATTTTTGACGGGCTGAAAGAAGCAGCGCTGACGATGCAGCAGGGCGGCGGGATCGGATATGACTTCTCCACCATCCGGCCCAAGGGCGCGGACGTCAAAGGCGTCGCCGCAGATGCCTCCGGGCCACTGAGCTTCATGGATGTCTGGGACGCGATGTGCCGCACGATCATGTCCGCGGGCGCGCGGCGCGGGGCGATGATGGCGACGTTGCGCTGCGATCATCCTGATATTGAGGATTTCGTGGCGGCGAAGTCCGATCCGGCAAGGCTGCGGAACTTCAACGTCTCGGTTCTGGTCACGGACCCGTTCATGGATGCGGTCGAGGCGGATGGCGACTGGGATCTTGTCTTTGATGGCAAGACCTACAAGACGATCAAGGCCCGCGCGCTATGGGACCAGATCATGAAGGCGACGTATGACTATGCCGAACCCGGCGTGATTTTCATCGACCGCATCAACCAGACCAACAACTTGTCTTACGTCGAAACGATTGCGGCCACGAACCCCTGTGGCGAGCAACCGCTGCCGCCTTATGGCGCATGCCTGCTCGGCTCGATCAATCTTGCGCGCCTCGTAAGCGATCCGTTCACTGACGCCGCCAAGCTGGATGAGACGGCGCTGGACGAGCTTGTCGCCACCGCAGTGCGCATGATGGACAACGTCGTGGATGTGTCCAAGTTCGCGCTGGACGCCCAGCGGCAAGAAGCCATCGCGAAACGCCGGATCGGCCTAGGTGTCACCGGCCTTGCCGACGCGCTGGCCATGTGCGGTCTGCGCTATGGCTCACCGGAGGCGGCGCGTCAGACCGAGCATTGGTTGCGCGCGCTCGCCCGCGCCGCGTATCTGGCCTCGGCGCAATTGGCCGCCGAGAAGGGGGCCTTTCCGCTTTATGAGGAAGAGGCGTTTCTGGCCTCACCATCGCTGAAAGACCTTGGCGAAGACGTGCATGAAGCGATCCGTAAATACGGCATCCGCAACGCGCTTTTGACGTCCATCGCACCCACCGGAACGATCTCGCTCTATGCTGGCAACGTCTCATCGGGCATCGAGCCGGTCTTTGCCCATGCCTATACCCGCAAGGTCCTGCAAAAGGACGGCTCGCGCACCGAGGAAGAGGTGGTCGATTACGCCGTAAAGCTTTGGCGGGAACTGAAGGGCGATGCCCCGCTGCCCGACCATTTCGTCAGCGCCCAGACGCTTGACCCGTCCGAACATGTGGCGATGCAGGCGGCGGCACAGAAATACGTGGACAGCTCGATTTCCAAGACGATCAACGTGCCCGAGGATATCTCGTTCGAGGCGTTCAAGGACGTCTACATGGAAGCGTGGAAGACCGGCTGTAAGGGCTGTACGACGTATCGACCGAACGCAGTTACAGGGTCGGTTTTGAGTGTGGCCGAGCCCGCCAAGACCGAGGCGCCCAAACCCCAGACCATCGCCAGCCGGATCGAATCCGCGGCGGCCGAGGTTGGCATCTCTGATATTCCCACACTGGCCGAGCGCGCCGGTGTCGAAGCCGACACGATCGCCTCCTGGGATGGTGAGGCCATGCCCACCAACCGCGACGCTCGTGCCGTGTCCGAGGTTCTTGGCGTCACCCCGCGCTGGCTT
>CAZWZG010000168.1:0-6253 GCA_964638245.1 uncultured Rhodobacterales bacterium | reverse complement strand
GGGCGCATTTCCGGCCCGAGTTCCTGAACCGTCTGGACGAGACGATCATCTTTGATCGGCTGGCGCGCGACGATATGGACGGCATCGTGTCGATCCAGCTGAAGCGGCTGGAGAAACGGCTGGCGGGGCGCAAGATCACGCTGACGCTGGACGAAGGTGCGCGCAAATGGTTGGCCGATGAGGGCTATGACCCTGTGTTCGGCGCGCGGCCGTTGAAGCGGGTGATCCAGCGGGCGTTGCAGGATCAGCTGGCCGAGATGATCCTTGCTGGCGACGTCGTGGATGGTGCGACGATCGAGGTCAGCGCGGGCGCGGATGGGTTGATCGTGGGGGACCGCGTGTCAGCCTCCAACCGGACGCCTCCAGGCGACGCGGTCGTTCACTAAAACTATCACGGGGCCCCCAGAGGCGGGGGCCCCGGACGTGCCCCTAGCTGGCGGGTGGGAGTACGCCTGCCTCTTGGGCTGCGGCCAGTTCTTCGGCGTCGATCATGCCGTCGGCGTTGGTGTCCGCGATGGTGAAGGCATCTTCGGTCACGTCTGGATAGAGGGCGGTGACCTCTTCAAACGTGATCAGCCCGTCGGTGTTGACGTCCATGTCTTCCATGGTCGCGGCAAAGGCCAATGTGCCGACCATTGCGGTGGCCATGATGGCAAGAAAAGTGCGTTTCATTTTTGGTTCCTCTCTGCTCAGTCAGGACCCTTTCGTCAGGTCCGCGCATGAAGCTGAGGGGAGTCGGTGGGCGTGTCAGGGGGTGGCGCGCAATGGCCCCCAATCGCGCTATCGATTGCCGAAACGGCCAATGAGAATCAGCGCGTCTTAGCTGTTCCAAAGCGGACATCCGCCACGCGGCGGATCATGGCCGGGTGCCGCCCGCGGACATGGGCGAGGGGGTGCCGATGGGGCGGCTATCTGAAACAGCAAAGGCCCCGCCGAAGCGGGGCCTTTTCCACTGAATTCCGGGAGGGAATTAGGGGAGGAGAACGGTGTCGATGACGTGGATCACGCCGTTCGATGCGATGATGTCCGCGCTCGTGACGGTGGCGTTGTTCACGGTCACGCCGTCGGTGCCGTCCACGTGGACGGTTGCGCCGTTGACGGTGGCGACGTTCAGACGCTGACCAGCCAACTGATCGGACGTGATGTTGCCCGGGACGACGTGGTAGGTCAGGATCGCGGTCAGCTGATCGATGTTTTCAGGCTCGAGCAGGCTTTCCACGGTGCCCGCAGGCAGCTTGGCGAACGCAGCATTGGTCGGTGCGAAAACCGTGAACGGGCCATCGCCCTTCAGCGTGTCGACGAGACCAGCAGCGGTCACGGCTGCGACGAGTGTCGAGAAGTCGTCATTGGACGCAGCGATGTCGACGATGTCGGGTTCGCCCATGGGTGCACAGGCGGCGACGACGCCGGCCAGGCCAAGAGCAGCAACGGTTTTGATTGCAAAACGACGGTTCATTGGATGTCCCTCCTTCGGGAAGTAATTGGGGGCGGCAACGCGCCGCCCCTGTAGTCAGGTCTGAAACCCGGGCTTACGAGCCGGGGATGATGACCGTGTCGATGACGTGGATAACGCCGTTCGATGCTTCGATGTCGGCAGTGACGACAGTGGCTTCGTCAACCATGACGCCGTTGTCGAGGTCGATAGTCACTTCGGTGCCTTCGACCGTTGCCGCCATCATGCCGTCCGACAGATCGCCCGACATCACTTTGCCCGGTACCACGTGGTACGTCAGGATTGCTGTGAGCTGGTCGATGTTTTCTGGCTTCAGCAGGTCTTCGACGGTGCCTTCCGGCAGAGCAGCAAAGGCTTCGTCGGTCGGTGCGAACACCGTGAACGGGCCGTCGCCTTTCAGCGTTTCAACCAGACCGGCTGCCTGAACAGCGGCAACCAGCGTTTCGAACGTGCCAGCGCCAACAGCGGTGTCGACGATGTCTTTCTTGTCCATTGCGAAAGCCGGAGCGGCGACGAGTGCGGCCAGCGATGCGGCCAGAGCAGTCTTACGTAGCATTTCATTTCCTCCAATAGAGAATGGTTTGGTGTGTTGTTGCACGAGGACGCTTACGGGGCGTTTGAGGGATCGGATCACTGGGGATTTTTGCCGATGCGGCTTGACGAAAATGCGGGCTCGACTAAGCCAAGCCGTTTTCGCGTTTCACCTCACGATTTCGTTATGCGACGTGAGAACAGTGAAGCAATGTTACAGGGATATTCTGTTCAAGAACAATGCTGTGAGGCCGGTTGGCGGGGACCCCTGCAACGGTCTATTTCATACCAACGCAACAGGAGATCTGCCCGATGGCCCACCGCTATAAAAGTCCGCTGACCTGGGACGACGTGACCCCCAAGGCCCACTACCTCAATCGCCGCCAGATCATGGCAGGCGCCGCGGGGTTGGCCTTTGCTGGCGTGGCCGCATCGCCTGCTGCCGCTTCGCTTGGGGCCAAGAAGACGTCGTGGGGTCGTGATCTTGAGGCGACGTCTTACGAGGACATCACAAGCTACAATAACTTCTACGAGCTTGGGACCGGCAAAGAGGACCCCAAGCGGAATGCGCATATGCTGACGACCTCGCCATGGTCGGTCGAGATTGACGGGATGGTGGACAACCCGGGCACCTATTCGTTCGAGCAGCTTGTCGAAGGTATGACCATCGAAGAGCGCATCTACCGTTTCCGCTGTGTCGAGGCGTGGTCGATGGTGATCCCCTGGGCCGGGTTCGAGTTGAAGGACCTGCTGGACCGTGTCGGTGTGAAGCCGGGCGCGAAATACGTCGCCTTCGAAACACTGGCCCGCCCCGAAGAAATGCCTGGCTTGCGCAGCAACGTGATCGAGTGGCCCTACCGCGAGGGCCTGCGTCTGGATGAGGCAATGCATCCGCTGACGATTATGGCGACCGGTATATATGACGAACCGCTTCTGGGGCAGAACGGTGCGCCCATCCGGCTCGTCGTGCCTTGGAAGTATGGCTACAAATCGATCAAGTCGATCGTGAAGATCACGCTGGTGGACGAACAACCGCCCACAGCGTGGAACCGTTATAGTGCACGTGAGTACGGGTTCTATTCAAACGTGAACCCCAACCGCGATCACCCGCGTTGGAGCCAGGCGACCGAGCGCCCCATCGGCGGCGGACTGTTTTCCAAGAAGATCCCGACGCTGATGTTTAACGGCTACGAAGAAGAGGTGGCCGGCCTCTACGAAGGCATGGACCTGATCGAGTTCCACTGATGACGCCTAGAACCCCAGAGACGCGGCCAGCCCTTTTCGGGGCACGGCCACACCGCGCGCTTGGTTTGCGGCTGCGATCTCTTGCATCGCGGACACGAACCGCGCCCGGTCTTCCAGAAGATTGGGCACGTGCAGGCGTTTCTGGGTGGCGAACGTCAGAACCAGTGAACCGCGCTTGGACTGGGTTTCGATATCGACCAGATCGTCGAGCATCCGGCGTTGCGGTTTCAGATCGACGCCAAAGGCTTCAATCTCGGTCCGGTCGTACACAACGCGTTGCACGAAATTCAGTTGTAATAGTGTGTAGGCCAGAAGGCCCCAAAGCGCATAGATCGCCCATGTCTGATGCTGTTCGCTCAGCGATGATGGGAGCAGGGGCGTGAAATCCACGGTCGCCAGAAATACGCCTGCGATTGCGGGGCCAAGAATGCGCGCTCCAAACGGTGGGCGATGCTCGAACTTGCCATCGATGCGCTCGGTGGCGCGGCCAAACCCGATGGATGAAATCGCGGTAAAGGCGACATCATCAAGCGATGTGTCGCGCGCGAAGGCGGACGCCTTTCCTTTGCGGCGCTTCCAGAGCCGGAACAAAACCGAGCCAACGCCGCTGGCAATGAGGCCAAGGAAGGCGAGCAAGATAGTCGTTTCAATATCCATTGGGCGTCTCCGTGATCTTGCGACCGGTTTGACCCATGGGTCGGGCAAGAATGTGACCGGCTTTCAGAAAATGCCCCGGAGTGTGACATGACCCAGACGATCAATCAGGTGCTGCGCCGGGTGCCGGCATGGCCACTCTATATACTGTCGGTGATACCGCCGGTCTGGTTCTTTTATTTGGGGGTCACGGGCGGCCTTGGGGCCGAGCCGATCAAGGCGCTTGAGCATCGCCTTGGCGAGCTGGCGTTGCAGCTGTTTGTTCTGGTGCTGGCGATCACGCCGATCCGGGACTGGCTGGGGATCAACCTGATCAAGTTTCGCCGGGCGCTGGGCCTGATCGTGTTCTTTTATGTATTCCTGCATCTGCTGGTCTGGCTGGTGCTGGACGTGCAGGTCCTGAGCGAGATTTGGGCGGACATTATAAAGAGGCCCTACATTACGATAGGGATGCTCGGTTTTGTTCTGATGCTGCCTTTGGCGGTGACCTCCAACAACTGGTCGATCCGCAAGATGGGGCCGGTGGCGTGGCGGCGGCTGCATAAGCTGACCTACGGCGCGGGCGTCCTTGGCGCGGTGCATTTTGTGATGCTGGCGAAAGGGTTCCAGATCGAGCCGCTGCTGTATCTCGGGGCGATCCTGTTCCTTCTGGCGCTGCGCATCAAATTGCCGAAACAAAGAGCGACGGCGACCAGTTAAGTCTGGCGGGATCGGGCGCGATTGATAGGGTCGCGCCAGATGACCCACGATCCGATCCCCCGCGCCATTCGCATCACGATGGCAATGTACTGGCTGCAGCCGATGACCATCGGTGGCTGGCTGGCGCTGATTCCGCATATCAAGGATGATCTCGGGCTATCGAAAGCGGACCTGGCGGTCGCGCTTTTGGGCGCGCCGTTTGCGTTGTTGCTGGCATTGCAGGTTGCGGGGCCGATCGTGTCGCGCTTTGGTGTGCGCCGCACGATCATGGCGGGCTTCGTTGTCCAGCCGATTGCGGCGATGTTCCCGCTGTTTGCCAATTCCCAGATCGGGCTGTTCGTTGCGCTGATGGCGTTTGGTGCGTCACTGGCGGTGATGGAGGTCGGCATCAACGTCTACGCGGGCCGGGTGGAGCGGCGCGCGGGACGCTCGATCATGAGCCGGTGCCATGGCTTTTGGTCGCTGGGGCTGATGGTCGGTAGCTTTTTCGTGGCGCAAGTCGGGTTGACCCTGATGCAAGCGCAAGGTGCGGTGGCTTTGGCGAGCGGGGTGGCGGGGCTGGTGATTTCTCGCGCGGCGGTCCGGTTTCCGGGCGAGCCTGAAGAAACCGCGCCCCCGCGTCGGTCGTGGCGCGCAACGCCGGTGGCGCTGTTGCCGATCGGGCTGTTCATGTTCGCCTTCACCCTGACCGAGGGGGCGATGGCGGATTGGGCAGCGGTGCATCTGGCCGAGCTTCAACCCGGTGGCGGTATCGAGCCTGGATTGGCGGTGACGATATTCGCCGGGGCCATGGCGGCGGGGCGCTTTATGGGGGATGCGTTGAACAACGCTCTTGGGCCGGTCGGCCTTGGGCGCGTGTCAGCGCTGTTGGCGACGGTTGGTCTGCTCCTGCTTATCATACCGCTTCCGTTGGGGCTGACGTTTGTTGGCTTTGCTTTGACCGGGGTAGGGATCGCGGCGGGCTATCCTCTGGGGATCTCTGCGGTGGCGGCGCTGGACGTCGAATACGAGGCGTCCAACATCGCGATCATATCGACCATGGCGCTGTGCGGGTTTCTGGCGGGACCACCGTTGATCGGGTTCCTGGCCGAGGCGTTTTCCCTGCGCGTGGGATTCGCGGCTGTGATCCCGTTCTTGGCGGCGGCGTTGTTTTTGGCGGCTTGGGTGCGGCCCTCGGTCCATATTCTGCCCGGTTCGAAGGCAGAGACGGCCGAGTCGGGCGGAATCGATTCCTGAGTCAGGGCGATTCACGGGGCAAAGGCGCTGAATCGGGCCGCGATTCCGGTTTAGCCCCAAAGTGACGCTAGGTCGGATTCGCCCCTGAGGCCCTTGTGCACAGCGTTTTCCACATGCCCAAGGACTCCCCTAGCCGTCGAGGACGCCGGAAACCCCATATTTTGTGGGGGATTCATGAACTGCAAAAAAATTGTCATCTTTCTCGAAAAAAGCACTTGCGGTGTCCGGTCCCCAACCGTAAATACCCCCTCACCGGCGGCGCTGAGGCGACGGCGGGACACAAACAGAGACGGAACGGGCGGGCGGCGCCGAGTAAGAAAACGGCGCCTTCGGTTTGATTTTGTTTCTGCGCTCTTTGAAATTGTTGGTAACTGAAGAGATATGTGGGCGGTTTGGTCCATTCGATGGATCAAGCATCTGCATATCGACTTCCTT
>CAZWZG010000167.1:0-6322 GCA_964638245.1 uncultured Rhodobacterales bacterium | reverse complement strand
ACACGCTTCCACCGCACGCACGCACCGACGTGATACCGACGTTATACCGACGCGATACCGAAAGGGCTTTTGGGCCATGACACGCGAACCGCTCACACTTTTCGACACCACGCTGCGCGACGGCCAACAGACCCAAGGGGTCCAGTTTTCGACCCCCGAAAAACACGCGATTGCCAAGGCGCTGGACGGGCTCGGTCTAGACTACATCGAAGGCGGCTGGCCCGGCGCGAACCCCACCGACAGTGCGTTTTTCGAGGATGCTCCAAAGACTCGCGCCAAGTTCACCGCCTTTGGCATGACCAAGCGCTCGGGGCGTTCGGCCGCCAATGACGAGGTGCTTGCGGGCGTGCTGAACGCAGGGACCAAAACCGTTTGTCTCGTGGGCAAGTCCCATGATTTCCACGTCGAAACCGCCCTTGGCATCTCGCTCGAAGAAAACCTCGAAAACCTCTCAGCCTCCTTCGCCCATGTCGTGGCCCGGGGCCGCGAGGCTTTGTTTGACGCCGAGCATTTTTTTGACGGCTACAAGGCGAACCCGTCCTATGCGCTGGACTGCCTGAAAGCCGCGTTCGAGGCCGGCGCGCGCTGGATCGTGCTGTGTGACACCAACGGCGGCACGCTACCGGCGGAAGTCTCTGAAATCACAGAAAAAGTCATCGCGGCGGGCATCCCCGGCGATCGCCTTGGCATCCATACCCACGACGACACGGGCAACGCTGTCGCCAACACCTTGGCCGCCGTCGACGCGGGCGCGCGGCACATCCAAGGCACCCTCAATGGCCTCGGCGAACGCTGCGGCAATGCCAACCTGACAACGCTGATTCCGACGCTTCTGCTGAAAGAACCTTATGCGTCGAGCTTTGAAACGGGCGTCTCGAAAGAAGCGCTTGCCGACCTGACCCGCGTGTCGCGCATGCTCGATGACATCCTCAACCGCGTGCCCCTCCGCTCGGCCCCCTACGTCGGCGCATCGGCCTTCGCGCACAAGGCCGGGCTCCACGCCAGCGCGATCGTCAAGGACCCCACGACCTACGAACATGTCAACCCCGCCGTGGTCGGCAACGAACGCATCGTGCCGATGTCCAACCAGGCCGGGCAATCCAACCTCGTGCGCCGTTTGTCGGAGATGGGCCTTGAGGTCCCAAAAGGCGACCCACGCCTCGCCGACATCCTGAATCGCGTGAAGGACCGCGAGGCCAGAGGCTACTCCTACGACACCGCCCAGGCCAGCTTTGAGCTGCAAGCCCGCGAGGCGCTCGGGATCATGCCCGAGTATTTCGAGGTCGAGCGCTATCGCGTCATCACTGAACGTCGCCGAAACGCGACCGGCAACATCGTTATCGTCTCTGAAGCCGTTGTTACTGTTGATATAAACGATACCAAGACAACCAGCTTCTACCAGAACGAAAACCCGGCCGAAGAAGATGACAAGGGCCCCGTCAACGCGCTGTTCCATGCGCTTGCGACCGATCTTGGGCCCTATCAGGACCGCATTGATGATTTGCGACTTGTCGACTTCAAGGTGCGTATCACCGAAGGCGGGACCGAGGCCGTGACACGCGTCATCATCGATAGCGCGGACGATGACGGGCGGCGTTGGTCGACCGTTGGGGTCTCCGCCAACATCGTGGATGCCTCGTTCGAAGCGCTGGTGGATGCGATCAACTGGAAACTCATCCAGACGGACCCCGCGCTTTGAGCGATCTGGACGCTTGCGTCGAGCGGGTGCAAAGCGGGGACCCCGACCGGTTCCTCGCTACGATGAGCGCGCCGCCCGCCGCGCGTCAGATCTTATTTCCCCTTTATGCGTTCAACGTGGAAATCTCACGCGCGCCATGGATGACGACGGAACCCATGATCGCTGAAATGCGGCTGCAATGGTGGCGCGATGTGCTGGAAGAGATTGCGAAAGGTGGCCCCGTGCGCCGCCATGAAATCGCGACGCCGCTTGCAGCGATCCTGACGCCGGACATGGCCCAGGCGCTGGATGCCACCGTTGCAGCGCGGCGTTGGGACATCTATCGCGAACCCTTTGAAACGGCAGAAGATTTCGAGGCGCATCTCGATAACACCGCGGGATTGCTGCTTTGGACTGCCGGACAGCTGTTGGGGGCCAAGGAAGAAACGACGCTGCGCGCTGTTGGCTGGGCCCAAGGGCTAGCCAACTGGTTCCTCGCCATTCCCGCGCTCGAGGCCGCCGGGCGTATGCCTCTTGTCGATGGACGGCCCGAGGCGGTACGCGAACTGGCCAAGAAGGGCCTTCAAACGCTCGCCACGCCCCTCAAAAGCAAACCCGCACGCGTCGCCGCGCTGGCCGCATGGCGTGCCGGCCCTCTTCTAAAAATGGCAGCACGTACGCCCGAACGGGTTGCCGCCGGTGATCTGGTGCAATCAGAGTTCGCCCGGCGCGGCGGCCTCTTGCTCCGGAGCCTTCGAGCCTAGGGTTGGCTTTGGACCGCCCCGGTCCTGCATGACCAGCCACAAGAGCGCGCCACCCGCCAAAAGCAGGAATGGGATCATCGCAAGGTTCACCGCGCTCCATCCCGCAACCGCATCGCTATTGTCGCAATTCGTGAACCCGCCGCCCATCAACGCGCCCGACGACAGCGACGCAATCGTCACCATGCCAAAGACCAGCATGTCATTCATGCCCTGAACACGACCCTGTTCGGCCTTGGAGTGCGAACGTCCCAAAAGCGTGGTCGCCCCGATGAACCCGAAATTCCAGCCGATCCCAAGCAGGATCAGCGCGCCAAAGAAGTTCGCCAGCGTGACCCCGGACAGCGCGACAATGCCCGCCGAGGCAAGGATGCACAGCCCCGTCGCCATGATCCGCTCGACCCCGAACCGGTTGATCAGGTGACCGGTGACAAAGCTGGGGGCGAACATGGCGATCACATGGGCCATAACGATGTCAAAGGCATAGCTGGGCGCGAACCCACAGCCGACGACCGCCAGCGGTGTGGATGTCATCACGAGGTTCATCAGTGAATAGGACACCATCGCGCAGATGATCGCGACCAGAATGGGCGGGCTTTTCAACAGCTCCCACCGGCTGCGTGACGGGGCGCTGTCGTCCACGATGGAACTGGGCGGAGGGATCTTCAGGCCGAAATACAAAAAGGCGCCCACCACGTTCAGCGCGACCACGGCAAGGTATGTGCCAAGAAACGGCACAACGCTCCAAAGCGCCACGGCCTTGCCAAGCTGGGGGCCGATAATCGCCGAAATCAGGCCACCCGCCAGAACCCAGGAGATCGCCTTGGCCTGCATGTCCTGTGAAACAGTGTCAGCGGCCGCGAACCGGAAAAAGCCCTGGCTCGACATGTAGGTGCCCGTCAGCATCGAGCCTGCGCAAAACAGCACGAAGCTGCCTTCAATCAGGCCCCAAGCGCTGATCGAAGCGCCAATTGCCCCTGAAATCGCGCCAATAAAGAAGCCCGTGCGCCGGCCATAGCGTTGCATGATCGCGGACAGCGGCGTTGCTGACAGCATGCTGCCAAGCACAAGCAAGGATATCGGAAGTGTCGCAAAGCATGGGTTTGACGCCATGGTCGTCCCAGCCAATCCGGCCACTGTGAAAATCATTGGCAGTTGCGCGCCCATGATCGCCTGCGCCGCAACAAGGATTGTCACGTTGCGAACCGCTGGAAGCGTGTCCGAAGGAGGGGCGGAAGCATGGGCCATGCCACCAGCCCTAGCGCGGAGCCGATGTCTCTACAACTCTGCAAATTTGTCTCATGGACAGGTCGGTCTAGTTTCGTGCACCATCATATACCGAACAGCCCCAAAGAGGGCTGAAACGGAGGGAACTTGAATGACAAGGACGGTGGGCCGTCTGGTCATGATGTGGAGGGGGAAGGCCTGAAATGCGCGATCGAGCGATCGGTCAACGCCTGCGCTTGCTTATCCTTGGAGGGACACCCGAAGGTCGCATGATCAGTGCGGCGATTGCGGGGGATCGGCGCGTGGCGACCACGGCGACTTTGTCGCGCGTGGGTCGGCGACCCAAATCCATGGGGGTTCCGACGCGGATCGGAACATGGTCGTCCGCTGACGAATTGCACTCATGGCTTGAGGCCGAAAGCTTCGACGCCATTCTGGATGCCACCGATGCCTATTCCCAAACGATGACCAAATGGGCCAGTGCAGCTGCGCGCGACCTCGACATCGATTACATTCAGTTTCTTCCGCCCCTTCTGACGCCGCGCAACGAGGATGACTGGGCCTTCCTGAACGACCTTCACGACGCCGCCAGTTTCGTGGCATCGGATGCCTGCATCTTCATGGATGTCGGGGTGAGCGAGCTCGGGGACTTGCCCGTGCAACCCAACCAAGCGCTCTATGCGGTCGATCAGGATGATGTGACGCGCAACCTCACGGGCACGGCAAGCACCCCGATCAGCGTACGCCCGATTGAAACCATGGTCGGGGCCGCTGACTTGTTCCTGTCGCTGGGCGTGGACACGGTTATCGCCCTGAACTCGGGCGCCCATCGCACCACGGTCGTGCTTGACGCCGCGCGCGAGCTTGGTCTTCCTGTGGGCATGATCCGCCGACCGCCCCAGCCCGAAGGCCCCAAGCTAACCTCGATTTCCGAGGCTTTGGCCTGGATCCGCCGCCGCATATGAGCGTTGGCCGACTGATCGAAACGGACGCCTGCGTTGCCGAAGGGGCTGCGTTTCTGGCCGAGCACCATCCACGCTTTGCCCACGCCCTGACCCTGACGGGCCCGCTACCGTTGCGGCGGCGCAAGGACGGGTTTGAGGCCCTGCTTGATGCGATTGTCAGCCAGCAGGTCTCGGTCGCTGCCGCAAATGCCATCTGGGCCAAGATGAAGAAGGCCGGTATCACGGGTCCGCGCAAAATCCTCTGGGCCAGCGATGAAGACCTGCGCGCCGCTGGCCTCTCGCGCCAGAAGGCGCGCTATGCCCGCGCGCTGGCGGAGGCGCGCATCGACTACAAAGCCTTACGCGACCGCCCGACCGATGACGTGATCGAGACGCTGGTGGCGGTTCCCGGGATCGGCAAATGGACCGCCGAGATCTATGCGATGTTCTCCCTTGGGCGCGCGGACGTGTTCGCACCGGGCGATCTTGCCCTTCAGGAAGCAGCCCGCATCCTGTTTGAGCACGACGAACGCCCCAGCGAGAAAGCCCTGCGCGCAATGTCTGAGGACTGGTCGCCCTGGCGTGGGGTGGCGGCGCGCCTTCTTTGGGCCTACTACCGCGTGGCGAAAGACAGGGAAGGGACCCGATGACGCTCAAAGCCCACCGCAAAGCCGCCACCAGCGGCACGACCGATACCGTCATGGTGTTCCTTCACGGCTATGGGGCCGACGGTGCCGATCTGTTCGGTCTGTCCGAAGCGTTCGCGCCCGCCATGCCCGACACGGTCTTTCTGGCCCCTGACGCACCTGAACCTTGCGCCGTGAACCCCATGGGTCGCCAGTGGTTCCCGATCCCGCATATGGACGGCTCCAGTCCGGTGCAGGCAGCGCAATCGATGGCGGCCTCTGAAGATGCGCTCGCTGCCTATCTCGACGGCGTTTTGGCCGACGAAGGCATCGCCCCGGAAAAGCTGATCCTGTTCGGCTTCAGCCAGGGCACGATGATGAGCCTGCGCCACGCCCCACGGCGTGCCGCCCCGATTGCCGCGATCCTCGGATTCTCGGGCCGCCTCGTTCAGCCGGACGACTTTGCCGATACCGTCCGCTCTCGCATGCCGGTGTTTCTGACCCACGGTGACGCCGATCCCGTTGTGCCGTTTTCCGAGATGGCGACGGCAGAAGCCGCACTCAAGGCCGCCGACTTCATGGTTGAAACCCACGTCATGCCGGGAACCCCGCACGGGATTGCGCCGGACGGACTGCAGGCGGCCTTCGATTTCCTACGCCGCCACGTCCTTTGAACGCCTGTCACAGTCTTGTAACGGAATCGCTCTATCTGCCATGATGTCGCAGCATATAGTGGCACTTGCCCTATGTTGATCGCGATATATAGTGACCTTATGCGGGGCGGCCAAACGAACCCCGCGGGGTAATGGGATCGAGCGGAGGCTGCAATCCATGGACGGTGAATTCAGGACGAGTTTTGTGCGTGAGCCAAACAATCTAAGGCACTACCCGGCCTTGGTCCTCAATGCTGACTACCGTCCGCTCAGCTACTATCCCCTGTCGCTCTGGCCCTGGCAGGATGCCATCAAGGCCGCATGGCTCGACAGAGTGGATATCGTCGCCGAGTATGAGGAGGTCGTGCGAAGTCCCTCGACCGAGATACGCATACCTTCGGTCGTCGTCCCCAAAGACTATACCCAACCCCCA
>CAZWZG010000166.1:0-6426 GCA_964638245.1 uncultured Rhodobacterales bacterium | reverse complement strand
AGGGCGAGATGGTCATCGGTGGCGGCGCGGACGGCTACAACAACTACACCCAGCGCGGCTCGTTCCACCATGTCGAGGAAACGGTGCGCGCGTTGATCGAAACCTTCCCGATCATCTCGCGTTTGAAAATGCTGCGCTGGTGGGGCGGGATCGTGGACATGACCGGCGACCGGTCGCCGATCATCTCGAAAACCCCGGTCGAGAACATGTTCATCAATTGCGGTTGGGGCACTGGCGGGTTCAAGGCGATTCCAGGCTCTGGCTTTGCCATGGCGGAACTGATGGCGACCGGTGGCTCCCCGTTGGCCGACGCGTTCAGTTTGGACCGCTTCCGCGAAGGCCGATTCATCGATGAAAGCGTCGCGGCAGGGGTGGCGCATTGATGTTTCGATTTGGATTGAAAGTCTCGCCCGGTGGGAACCACCGGACATGCCCGCACCGCCCCCACGGGGTGCGCATTCTGCCCACCCCGCGGCACGGGCAAGCCCTCATCTCTAAGGCAAACACAGGTGCGTCCACCGCTAACCAACCGCACGGAGGTGCCATACACTTGCCATACGCAAAGCATACGTTTTCCCGACGCGTTTTTCCGGCCCTCTTTGCCGCCCTAATCGCATTGCCAGCGGCAGCCCAACAGATCGAACCCTTTTCCGACGCCTCTGGATATTCGGTCGCCCGCGTCATGGACCAACCCGTCTGCCTGGCCTCGATCCGCTCCAAGAGCACGGCGGGGCAAGACTTCATTTACACCTACTTCCAAACCAACGCTGGGCAGCGCTGGCACACCATCGGCTATGTCGAGTCCACGGCCCTTTTGTCAGGCACCGCAAGCCTGCGCGTTAGCGTCGATGGCGAAGAAGCACTGGATCGTGCGACGGAGACCCGCGAAGGCGATTTCATGCTGCCGTTTGAGACGCTTGATGAAATCACGGCCTTTGAAAACATGATCCCCGAGGGGATCTACATGACCGTCGAGGTTGCCGAAAACAACGACACGATCCCCATCGAACTTGGCCGGTATCGCGACGCGTTGGTGGCCATCGATGCCTGCCTCGGAGCGCCCTGACGACCCATGCTCATCCTGACTTGCCCCTATTGCGGCGTTGACGCCGATGAGACGGAACTCACCGCTGGCGGTGAAGCGCACCTGACGCGTGAGACGGTCGGCGCGGACGACGACGCCTTCGAAGCCTATCTTTTCATGAGAGAAAATCCCAAGGGCCTCCATTTCGAACGCTGGCGTCACACCTATGGATGCGGCAAGTGGTTCCACGCCGCGCGCTGCACCACGACGCTCGAGGTCTTCGGCACCTACTCGGCGCAGACCAGCGAGCCGCCCAAAGACGTAAAGACGCATCTGAGCAAGAAGCGCCCTGGTTGGTCCTGGGGGATTTTCTCATGAGCGCGCGCTTGCCCACGGGCGGTCGCCTGATCGACCGTTCCAAGCCGGTGAAGTTCACCTTCAACGGCAAGGCCATGTCCGGATATCAAGGCGACACGCTCGCCTCGGCGCTCATGGCCGAAGGGCAGACGCTCTTGGGGCGCAGCTTTAAATACCACCGCCCGCGTGGTCTTGTGACCAACGGCCACGAAGAGCCGAACGCGCTCTTAACCCTCGGGAAGGGCAAGACGCTCGATCCAAACGCCCGTGCAACGACGACCGAACTGGTCGAAGGGCTCGAAGCCAAAAGCCAGAACCACTGGCCCAGCCTCGAGTTCGACGTCGGCATCGTCAACGCACATCTGTCAAAGTTCCTGCCCGCCGGTTTCTACTACAAAACCTTCCTGCACCCCCGTCCGTTCTGGAAACACATCTACGAGCCCTTCATCCGCAACGCAGCTGGTCTTGGCCCTGCGCCGAATGCGCGCGATGCGGACACGTATGAGCACTTTAATGTCACTGTGGATGTGCTTGTTATTGGGGGTGGAATAGCGGGTCTGCAAGCCGCGAGGGCTGCAGCAGAGGCCGGGGCAGAAACCCTCCTCGTCGAACAATCCGCACATTGGGGCGGACGCGCGCCAGTAGACGGCGTCGAGATTGATGGTGCGCCCGCAGAGAGGTGGGTCGACGAAAGCGTCGCGGCGCTGCAGGCGCTGCCAAACGCCCGGCTGCGTAATCGAACTATGGCCGCCGGTGTGTACGATCATGGCTATGTCCTGGCCTATGAACGGCTGAGCGATCACGTCCCCGAGGCGGAGGGGCCGCGCCATAGGCTCTGGCGGATCCGTGCAAAGCGGATCGTTCTGGCTTCAGGAGCTATCGAGCGACCTTTGTCATTTGCAAACAATGACTTGCCGGGCGTTCTTCTTTGTGCTGCTGCCCGTGACTATGTGGCCGATTACGCCGCCGCACCGGGCAAGCGGACGGTTGTCGTCACCAACAACGACGACGCCTATCGCACCGCAATTTCGCTCAAATCCGCAGGCCTAGGGGTGCCCGCAATTGTCGATGCGCGTGACGAAGTCACAGGAGACCTAATCGAGACAGCTCGGGAGATGGGCATTCGCGTGGCTCTGGGCACCGGGATTGCCAAGGTGACCGGCAAAGGTCGCGTTCAGGGCGTTGCTCTGTGCGATCAAAACGGCTCGGGCGAGGTCACCGACGAAATTGACTGCGATGCGGTCGCGATGTCGGGCGGCTGGTCGCCCGCAGTGCACTTGTGGTCCCATACGGGTGGCAAACTGTTCTGGGATGAGGCCTTGGCCGCTTTCCGCCCGGACCCCGAGCGCGCGCCAATCGGAGCGGACGGCAGCGTCATCATGGCGATTGTGGGTGCTGCAAACGGGACCTTTGATCCCAGCGCCGCTTTGCTCGAAGCGGATTCGTCGGGCAAAGCGGCGGCGAAGGATCTGGGCCACACGCCAAAGCGCAAGAAAGGGCCATCAGCGTCAAAGACCGAAGGCACGCCGATCGCTGCCGTTTGGAATATGCCGCTGAATGCATCCGACGAATTGCGTGCAAAAACATGGCTCGATTTTCAGAACGACGTGAAGGTCACGGACGTCGAGTTGGCGGCACGCGAAGGTTTCGAAAGCGTCGAGCATACGAAGCGCTATACAACGCTTGGAATGGCGACGGATCAAGGGAAGCTGAGCAATATCAATGGGCTGGCGGTACTCTCCAAAGAGCTTGGCAACTCGATCCCCGAGACCGGCACAACCACCTTCCGCCCGCCCTATGCTCCGATTTCCATGGGCGCGATTGCGGGTGAGGCGCGCGGCCATCTGTTCCAACCAATCCGCCGCTCACCGCTGCATGACTGGCACGACGCCAACGGAGCCCATTGGGAACCCGTCGGCCACTGGCGGCGCCCCTATGCTTTCCTGCAAGGCAGCGAGACCGTTGAGGAGGCGGTGCATCGTGAGGTGACCAACACCCGCAATCGCGTTGGCCTTTTGGATGCCTCGACACTTGGCAAGATCCTTGTCACTGGGCCAGATGCCGGCAAGTTCCTCGACATGCTCTACACCAACATGATGAGCACTTTGAAACCGGGCCGGTGCCGCTATGGACTGATGTGCACCGAGAACGGGTTCTTGACCGATGACGGCGTCGTCGCGCGCATCGATGAAACGACATTCCTGTGCCACACAACATCCGGTGGAGCCGACCGCATCCACGCCCATATGGAAGAGTGGCTTCAGACCGAATGGTGGGACTGGCAGGTCTATACCGCCAACCTGACCGAGCAATATGCCCAGATCGCGGTGGTCGGACCCAAGGCGCGCGCCGTGCTCGAAGGCCTTGGGGGCATGGACGTTTCCGCCGAAAACCTGCCGTTTATGGCGTGGGCGGATGGAACGCTTGGCGGGATCGAAGCGCGGGTGTTCCGCATCTCTTTCTCCGGCGAACTCTCTTACGAAGTCGCGGTTGGGGCCAACGAGGGCCGGGCATTCTGGGACGCATTGCTGAAAGCTGGCGCGGAACACGGGGTGCAGCCCTATGGCACTGAGGCGCTCCATATCATGCGCGCCGAGAAGGGCTTTATCATGATCGGGGATGAAACTGACGGCACGGTTATCCCCCAAGACCTCGCCCTGAACTGGGCGATTTCGAAGAAAAAGGACGATTATCTGGGCAAACGCGCGCAGGAACGTGAGCACATGACTGATCCGTACCGCTGGCGCCTTGTCGGACTTGAAACGCTGGATGGCTCAGTTCTGCCCGATGGAGCCTATGCGGTGGACACCGAAACCGGCGCCTATGAAAGTGCGCGCGATTTTGCACCCGGTCAGAAGGCGGGCGTGAACGAGAACGGACAGATCGCCATGATCGGGCGTGTCACATCGACCTATCATTCCCCAACGCTTGGCCGCGGCATCGCCATGGGATTGGTTGAAAATGGCCCCGAACGCATGGGCGACATACTCAAGTTCCCCGGTACGGACGGCAAGGTCTATGAAGCGCGGATCGTCTCTCCGGTCTTCTTTGATCCCGAGGGGGAGAAGCAGAATGTCTGAAACAGCGCAAAGCGTTCTGAACGGCAAGACCGCGCAAGGCCTTGTGCGCGTTGAAGAAGTTGGCCTGCGCGGCATGATCACGATCCGCGGTGACCTATCCAAGAGCAGGCTCAAGAGTGCAGCCTCGGGCGTGGCCGGGGTCGATTTCCCGGGGCAGGGCGAGGCGAACTGCGTCGGCGAAAAAGGCATCCTCTGGATGTCGCCGGACGAATTGATGGTCCTGTGCCCCTATGCTGATCGCGCAACGGCGGTGCACCAGATCAGGACGACACTTGAAGGCGAGCATTGCCTTGTCGCGGATGTCTCAGACGCGCGTGCGGTCTTCCTTTTGACCGGGTCGGCAGGGGCGCTGCGCGACACGCTTGCCAAACTTACGCCCGCCGATGTTTCGACCAAGGCGCTCCCGCCCGGACGGTTCCGCCGTACGCGTCTGGCCCAGATCCCCGCTGCGTTCTGGTTCCGGGATGCAGAGGCTGTTGAAATGATCGTTTTCCGGTCGGTCGCGGGATACGCGTTTGATGTGTTGGCGAACGCGGCCGCATCCCCGGTCGGGTTCTTCGAGGCCTGAAAAAAGGTCCCGGCGAAACACGACATCTGGACCAAGCTGTTCGATCTGACGCGCATTCAGACCATACAGCATCCGAAAAAGCCGTGGCCCATAGCCAAAGCGCATGGCCATGTTGATGACGCGGGCAAGAATTTTCCGACGTCGGTCCCCCAAATTCATGCGCTTTCGGTGGTCGAACTTATCGCGCCAGCGTTGAAACGAGACGGCATCGAAATGCGCGAGAAGAAGGGCATCCCGGTCGTTGATGACTTGCCCCAAAGGTCGGGAGATATTCGTAGCGTTGTTTTCGCCCCAATGGACGGCGATGTGATCCAAGCCTGCGGCGACCCGATGGGCTGATTTCCCCAACGTGTGACCGACAAAGCCCTCGGCATTTAAAAGTCGCGCGGTGGGCCCGTGCGCCTTGTGTAAACGGTCCGCACGGTCAGGCGACGGCGGCATCTGACGGCGAAAATGTGTCGAGGCAAAGGACTTCCCCAGCGGCTCACCCGGTCCCCAAACCGCTTCTACATTTTCAATTGTCACGCTTGAGACGTCGGGGGAAATATCTCCGAGGATCTCGCCTATAGCCCTGTCACCAAATAGAAATTCGTCCGCATCAATGCAAATCAGCCAATCGCTCTGACACAACGAATAGGCATGATTAAAAAGCGCCTCCTGTCGCGGAATGAATGTCCTTGGGTTTCGTTTGACCTCTTTGGGCCAGACCTCGTCTTCGGTGCCAATGATCCGGCAGCGCGCCGAAGTTTCTTCCTCAAGCTGCAAGCCGTGGTCCCAAAGGTCGGCGGACGGCCCGTCATGAAACAAAAAGATCTCCTCGGCGCCAAGCGCGACATGGTACTTCAAAAAGCGCTCGACGATATCCGGCGTTTCCCGCGAAACGAGGCAGATCGAAAATGTCGTGGTGCGGGTTTTGGACATGGGAACATCGCGTGCAGCGGAGACATGGCAACGCTGCGCAAATTTGTGCGCTCCTGCAACCCAATCCGCTCCAGAGGCAATCCTTGGTTGTCCCAAAGTAGAATAAACGCGCGCGAAATAGGCCAATCTCGGGTTTGGGGTTGACGCCTGAGGGTTGTCGCAACATCTGTCTTGCGACAGCAATGACATCAAAGAGGGGCCCCCAATGGCATTCGACCTTCCCGATCTTCCCTATGCACACGATGCGCTTGCCGATCTCGGCATGAGCAAGGAGACGCTGGAGTACCACCACGACCTTCATCACAAGGCTTATGTCGACAACGGCAACAAGCTGATCTCGGGTACCGAGTGGGACGGCAAGTCGCTCGAAGAAATCATTGTTGGCACGTATGACGCGGGTGCGGTCGCGCAGAACGGCATTTTCAACAACATCAGCCAGCTTTGGAACCACAACCAGTTTTGGGAAATGATGGGCC
>CAZWZG010000165.1:0-6435 GCA_964638245.1 uncultured Rhodobacterales bacterium | reverse complement strand
TCAGCATCGACACGACGACCGGCATATCCGCACCGCCAATGCCCATGATCAGGTGATAGCCGATGAACAGCGCGAGCACGGCCAGAAGGATAAGCGTCCAGCTGCCCGCCCCGCTGAGGTAAGCGATCAGCAGGATGACCGACCCCGCCGCCGCTGCGGCGTTGAGCATATGCCCACCCGGCAACTGCTTGGCCGATGTGTCGATCTTGAAGGGCAACAAGCTGGAATTGCCCGACAGCTTGCCATAGGCGACGACCGATCCCGTGAAGGTGACGGCGCCAATCCAGATGCCCAGCGCCAGTTCGACGCGCAGGATAGTTATTTCGACCCCGGTTTTCTTGGCGACCAGCTGACCGAACGCGGACAAGCCGTCGTGCACCTCTTTGGGTAGACCAATGGCGGTCAGGCCATCTTCGCCCACGGCACCAAGAACGCCGCCAGTTTCGGTGTAGAGCCCCGAAATGATGTTGATCATGATGTCGGCGTTGAACCCGACAAAGACCGCTGCCAGACCCACAAGGCTGTGCATGATCGCGACCAGCTCGGGCATCTGGGTCATTTCGACCTTTGTGGCCAGCTGGTAGCCGATCACGGCGCCAATCGCGATCAGCACAAGCGATAGCGGCCAAAGCCCGGCACCCGGCCCGATCAGCGTGGCGACAACGGCGATTGCCATCCCGACGATCCCGTACCAGACCGCACGTTTCGCGCTTTCCTGGCCCGAAAGGCCGCCGAGGCTTAGAATGAATAGGACCGCTGCAACGACGTAAGCGGCTGTGGTGAAACCGAAATCCATAACCCCGCCCCCTTAAGACTTCTGGAACATGGCAAGCATGCGCCGGGTGACGAGAAAGCCGCCGAAGATGTTCACGGCCGCCATAAGGATTCCAAGTGCCCCCAGAACCATGATGAGGGTCGAGTTCGACCCCACTTGCATCAAGGCGCCCAGAATGATGATCGACGAGATCGCATTCGTGACAGCCATGAGCCGCGTGTGAAGGGAGTGGGAGACGTTCCAGATCCCCTGGAACCCAATGAAGACGCTCAGCACAAAGACGATGAAGTGCTGCATGAAGCTTGCCGGGGCGACGAGCCCGACGGCAAGGATCAGAGCCCCGCCAATCGCCATCAGCCCGACTTGAGTCTTGGTCTGCTTCTTGAAGGCGGCGACCTCTTGGGCGCGTTTTTCCTCTGCCGTCAGTTCCTTGGGTTTTTCTTTCTTGGGGGCTGCGGCAATCGCGGCCACCTTTGGCGGTGGCGGCGGGAAGGTAACTTCGCCGGCATGCGCCGCCGTGGCGCCCCGGATCACGTCGTCTTCCATGTTGTGATTGACCACGCCGTCTTTTTCCGGCGTCAGGTCGGTCAGCATGTGACGGATGTTCGTCGAATATAGCAGCGAGGATTGCGTCGCCATCCGGCTTGGGAAGTCGGTGTAACCGACGATCGTAACCCCATTGTCGGACACGACTTTCTCGTCCTTTACGGTCAACTCGCAGTTGCCGCCGCGTTCGGCCGCAAGGTCGACGATGACCGACCCCGGCTTCATCGCTTCGACCATGTCCTTGGTCCAAAGCACCGGCGCATCACGGCCCGGGATCAGGGCCGTGGTGATGACGATATCCATTTCCGGCGCGATTTCGCGGAACTTGGCCAGCTGGGCTGCGGCAAACTCTGGCGACGACACGGCAGCATAACCACCGGTGGCCGAGCCGTCCTGCTGTTCTTCTTCGAAATCAAGGAAGACGAACTCAGCGCCCATGGATTCGATTTGTTCAGCGACTTCAGGGCGCACATCAAAGGCGTATGTGATCGCCCCCAGCGAGGTCGCCGTCCCAACGGCGGCCAGACCGGCCACACCAGCACCGACAACCAGCACTTTCGCGGGCGGCACCTTGCCCGCCGCTGTCACCTGCCCGGTGAAGAAGCGGCCAAAGTTGTTTCCGGCCTCAATGACCGCGCGATAGCCCGCGATATTGGCCATCGACGACAGCGCATCCATCTTCTGCGCACGGCTGATGCGGGGGACCATGTCCATGGCAACAAGCGTTGCGCCCTTGTCGGCAACCGCCTTGAGTTCCGCTTCGGACTGGCCTGGATAAAAGAACGAAATCAGCGTCTTGTCCGCCGTCAGATGCCCGATCTCTTTCTTCTCGGGCGGGCGCACCTTGACGATGATGTCGGCCCCTTCCCAAAGCG
The DNA here is from genome assembly GCA_964638245.1 of uncultured Rhodobacterales bacterium. Classification (GTDB taxonomy): domain Bacteria; phylum Pseudomonadota; class Alphaproteobacteria; order Rhodobacterales; family Rhodobacteraceae; genus CAZWZG01. The sequence goes on along the minus strand of CAZWZG010000165.1, from coordinate 4,239 downwards.
CCTTGGCGCTTTTGACGACCTCGACACCGGCCTCTTTATAAGACGCATCGTCGAACCCGGCGGCCAGACCGGCCCCGGATTGGATCATGCATCCATGTCCGAGTTTCTGGATGGCTTTCGCGCTTTCAGGCGTCATCGCCACCCGCGCTTCACCAGCGAATACCTCGCGCGGCGCTCCGATCTTCATGGGCTGTCCCCCAGCGTAATTTTATGTCGCGTGCAAAACCTAGGGCGGTTTACCCAAGGTACCAGCCAAGGACAACCGCCATTCCCGGGGCGCTGCCATGCTCGAACTGCATTGCTATTGCGCCTAGGCGCTTTTGAGGCGATCCGGGCGGTCTCCGGCCTGCCATTTCACGAGAGCATCGCTGAAGGCACCAAAAAGCTTGGCCGACACGGGATCGCCGGTCGCATTGTATTCTGCGTGCCATTGCACGCCCAGCGCGAACCCCGGTGCGCCGTCGATATAGATCGCTTCTGGCGTGCCATCCGGAGCATGTCCGTCGATCACCACACGCTCGCCCGGCTCGGTGATCCCCTGCCCGTGCAACGTGTTCGTGCGCACGACCGTCGTGCCCATCAGCTTTGCAAAGACCCCACCTTCTGTGAACGTCACGTCGTGGCGCAGCGCAAACTTCTCTTCGATCGTCCCATCGGGCGGCATGCGATGGTTCATACGCCCCGGCAAGTCGCGGATTTCAGGATGGAGTGTCGACCCAAAGGCCACTGCCATTTCCTGAAAGCCTCGACAAATGGCAAGACAGGGCTGGCCCGCGGCGACGGCGGCACGGATCAAGGGCAAAGCAACGGCGTCGCGCCCGTGGTCGAAATCCCCGTGCGCTGGCGTTTCTTCATGGCCATAAAGGCTCGGGTGAACGTTCGCCCGGCCGCCGGGAAACAGGAACCCGTCGCAGGCGTCCATCAACGCGTCGACCGAAACAAGGCTGGGATCGCTGGGTATGATTAATGGAACCGCACCCGCGGCCTCCCAGACGGCCTGCGCGTTCCCTGCCCCTCCGAAATGGACACTGTACGTGTCATTCATCAGGTGATGACTGCCGATAATGCCGACAACAGGGCGCTTCATGGGGTTTCTCCGTGGTTGCCTGGCAATATAGAGCCTTAAGCGTCAGACGAAAGCCCTGAGGTCAAGCCTCGCCAGTTAGACCTGACGCCTCAATGCCACCCATCGCGGCCAAAACGTCGTTGTCCGATGTATCGCCTGACACGCCAACGGCCCCAATCAAAGCACCCTTCTTGTCGCGAAGAAGGATACCGCCGGGAACGGGCACAAGCCGGCCCTCGAACGCGCCGTTGATGGCGTCGACGAAATAGGCCTGCTGCTCTGCACGGGCCATTAATGCGCTAGAGGGTATTCCCACCATGATCGCGCCATAGGCCTTGCCATGGGCAATCTGAAACCGCCCCGGGCTTGCGCCATCTTCGCGCTCAAAAGCGACGAGATGCCCACCGGGATCCAGAACAGCAACTGCGAGCGGCTTCAATTCCAGCTCGCGCCCCTTTTTCAACGCATTGCGCACGATCGTGCGCGCCTTCGACAATGTCAGTCCTGCCATGATCCCTCCAAAGGTCCTCAAATATCTCGGGGTCCGGGGCAGAGCCCCGGTCCGCCCTTATGTCTTGGCTTCCAGACGCCGGCGATGGAGCACCGGCTCGGTATAGCCCGATGGTTGCTCGCGCCCATCAAACACCAGATCGCACGCCGCCTTGAACGCCACGCCGTCAAAACCGGGCGCCATGGGCGTGTAGGTCGCATCATTCGCGTTCTGGCGATCAACCACAGCCGCCATTTTCTTCATGCCCGCCATCACCTCGTCTTCGCTGACGACACCATGGTGAAGCCAGTTGGCCAGTGCCTGGGACGAAATCCGACAGGTTGCGCGGTCCTCCATCAGGCCGACATCATGGATGTCCGGCACTTTTGAACAGCCAACGCCGCTATCGATCCAGCGCACGACATATCCAAGGATGCCTTGCGCGTTGTTCTCAATATCCTGAGTGATGACCTCGCGCGTAAGGTCCTGGCGATCCGCCAGCGGGATCGTCAGTAGATCTGCCAGCTTGCCGCGCGCTCCACCTTCGGCCAGTTCGACCTGCCGCGCGCGGACGTCGACATGGTGATAGTGCGTTGCGTGGAGTGTCGCCGCTGTCGGCGAAGGAACCCACGCGCAGTTCGCGCCCGATTTCGGATGGCCGATCTTTTCTTCCAGCAGCCCCGCCATACGATCGGGGGCAGCCCACATGCCCTTGCCGATCTGCGCCTTGCCCTGGAACCCGCAGGCCAGACCGATATCGACGTTCCGGTCTTCGTAGGACGCGATCCAAGGCTCGGCCTTCATGTCGCCCTTGGGCACCATTGGTCCGGCTTCCATGGACGTATGGATCTCGTCCCCCGTGCGGTCGAGGAAACCAGTATTGATGAAGGCCACGCGATCACGCGCTTCATAAATGCACGCCGCAAGGTTGGCGCTCGTACGGCGCTCTTCGTCCATGATGCCAAGTTTGACCGTATTCGTCGGCAGGCCCAGCGCGTCTTCCACCCGACCGTACAGGTCGTTAGAAAATGCCACCTCTTCGGGTCCGTGCATCTTGGGTTTGACCACGTAGACCGAGCCGGTGACGGAATTGCGCAGGCCATCCGTTTTGCTGAGGTCATGCTTGGCGATCAGGACTGTGAAGAAGGCATCCATGACACCTTCGGGGATCTCGGAACCATCCGCGTGGAGGATGGCCGGTGTCGTCATCAAGTGACCGACATTGCGGATCAACATGACCGCTCGGCCCTTCTTGGAGACACCCCCCCCAGGGCCCGCGAATTCCAGGTCGCTGTTCAGACGACGCGTGAAGGTTTTGCCGCCTTTTGACACTTCTTCTGTCAGGTCACCTTTCATCAAGCCAAGCCAGTTGCGATAGGCACCCACCTTGTCCTCGGCGTCCACGCAAGCCACCGAGTCTTCGCAATCCATGATCGCGCTCATCGCGGACTCTAAACGCACATCCGCGATCCCAGCCGGGTCGTCTTTGCCGATTATACTGGACGGATCCACGACGACTTCGATGGCCAGCCCGTTCTTTTCAAAAAGGTATTTGGTTTTCCCATCGCCCGAGGACATGCCAACGTACTGTGAGGGATCCGCGAGTGCAGGCGAGAAGACGCCGTTGATCGCGATCGAGGTCACATCCGCCCAAGATCCCGAAGCGAGCGGCACCACCGCATCCAGATGCGACTTGGCCCAAGAAATGACGCGCGCGCCGCGCTTTGGATCATATCCGCTTCCCGAGGGCGTATCGCCAAGCGCGTCCGTGCCATAAAGTGCATCATAGAGAGAACCCCAACGGGCGTTCGCCGCATTCAGGGCATACCGCGCGTTTGTGATCGGAACGACAAGCTGCGGGCCCGGGATTTCCGCGATCTCGGGATCAACGTTGGAGGTTGTGATCTTAAAGGGCGCAGGCTCGGGCACGAGGTAGCCGATGTCGCGCAAGAACGTCTCATACGCTGCAGCGTCATGGGGCGCACCAGCGCGCGTGCGATGCCAGTCATCGATTTTCGCCTGAAGGTCCGCCCGCTTTTGGAGCAGTGCGGCGTTTACCGGCGCAGCCCAACCAACAAGATCCGCAAACGACGTCCAAATCGCACCGGCATCAAGCCCGGTGCCCGCCAATGCTTCGTTTTCGATGAAGTCGGCAAATTCCTTTGCAACCTGAAGTCCGCCGCGATCCACTCTATCCGTCATGGGTGCCTTTTCCTTCTGAACGTTGCGCCTAATTGTAGCACATAGGAAACCTTGTCCACCGTTACGGTAAAAAAAGTTTGCCAATTTTGGCATTTCCTCGGGCGACGGCGTTGGTAGTCTGCCAGCAGTTTCGTCCTCGAAAGCACCCCATGGCCCGCACCGATACCGCCCAACCGATCCGCCTTGCCGACTATCAGCCGCCCGCTTACCTGATCGACACGGTCGACCTGACGTTCGATCTTGATCCGACCGCGACGCGCGTCAAAGCCAAACTGGCCATGCGCCGCAACCCAGACGGTCCGGGTGGTCCGTTGGAGCTTGATGGCATCGGCCTGACATTCGTGTCCGCGGCCATCGACGGCAAACCCGTGGATGTCGAAATCCTGCCGGAGGGATTGAGCTGCGCCGCGCCGGATGGGGCCTTCACATTCGAAAGTGAAGTGATTGTGAACCCGTCCGCCAACACCGCCTTGGAAGGGCT
>CAZWZG010000164.1:0-6543 GCA_964638245.1 uncultured Rhodobacterales bacterium | reverse complement strand
CATAGACAAGGGCGGTCGCGTGCTCGACGCTACAGCCCAAGGCGATCGCATAGCGCCGCGTGGGGGCATGGAACGCGCCGCCCGGCTTGGACACGTCGCGGGCAAGGCAGAAATAGCGCGCGCCGTCCGGGGTTTCAGCCAATTGGCGCAGGAACCGGCCTGGCGTTTCGAAAGCGCGGTGGACGTTCCATAGGGGGCAGGCGCCGCCGTAGCGGGCGAATTGCAGCTGGGTGGCCGAGTGGCGTTTGGTGATCGTGCCCGCCTGATCGACGCGCACAAAGAAGAACGGCACGCCTTTGGCGCCGTGGCGCTGCAGCGTCGACAGGCGGTGGCCGACCTGTTCGATGCTTGCCCCGAACCGGTGCGCCAACCGTTCAAGGTCGTGGCGCGTTTCCTTTGCGGCTTCCAGAAAGGCTCTATACGGCATCTGCGCGGCACCGGCGAAGTAGTTGGCCAACCCGATCCGCCCGATACCGCGTGCCTCGCCGGATGAAAACCGGGCCAGATCCAGCGTTGCGTCCAGCAAGTCCGATTGGGTCAACAGTGCCAACTGGTGCCAGGCCTGAAAATTTCGTGTTGCCTCAGACACCTGATCGGACAGCAACAGGACCCGCGTGCTCGGATCATAGCGCCGCAATCCAGCATCACCGCTGACCTGCACCGTCACGCCGGCGGCCTCCAATTGGGCCGCCAATCCGCCTTTGGCGGCCTGCCGTTCTGCGGCGCGGTCAAGCGCGTCGATGTAGTTGTCGCAATAATGAAAGAAATCGCGCACCTCTTCCCATGGCGTCAACCCGATGCGTCCGTCCCCGCCCGCAATCGCCTGATCGAGCGAGGCCAACCGTTCGGTCTGATCGCGATAGGCGCGGTGGAGCGACAAGAACGCATGGGCGAGGGCGGGTGCGTTGGACGCCGCAAGGCGCAAGTCTGCCAGTGGGACGGCATCAGTGAAGACCGGATCCGCCAGCGCCTCGCGCAGATCGCTGACCATGCGCGTGCCATCACCAGCAGAAAACTCGGCCAGATCAGCGCCGAATTCCGAGGCCAGGGCCAGGACCACCTGCGCCGACAGCGGGCGGTGATTATTTTCCATTTGGTTCAGATAGGGCAGGGAAACGCCCAGCTTCGTGGCGAAGTCCTTTTGCGTCAGTGCAAGACGCGTCCGCATCTCGCGCAGCTTTGCACCGGCATAGACCTTTGGCGTGCTCATCTGTGGCGTCTCCCGGCTAGGTGCGGGCGATGACTTTTTCCCGCTGCATGACGTAAAGGATGGAGAGCAACCCGAGAACGCTCGAGATCAGCATGACGAGTGCCAGAGGCGCAACGCCACCGAAGCGCTCTAGCAACGCGCTCGCCAGTGCCGAGAGCGCAGCGCCGCCGCCGATCATGATGGCCCCGCCGATGCCCGACGCCGTTCCCGCAAGCTGTGGGCGCACCGACATCATCCCGGCTGTAGCGTTTGGAATGGTCATACCGTTGCCCAGCCCAATCGTTGCGCACAGCGCGAAGAAGAGGGTGGCCGTGTCCATGCCCGTGATCGACAAGATGGCGAGGGCCGCCATGCCAAGGCTGGTGGTCACCGCCCCGAGCAGGATCATCCGGTTGAACCCGAGGCGCGTCGAAAAACGCCCCGCGATGAAGTTGCCGGTGGCATACCCGATGGCCGGTGCACCGAATCCGACGCCCGCCATGGTCTCGCTCAAGCCATAAGAGTTGGTCGAAACGAAAGGTGCTCCGCCCAGAAACGCGAAAAACGCGCCCGAGGCGAACGCGGCGGCCAAGGCGTAGCCCCAGAACCGGCGCGACGCGAAAAGCTCGGGGTACTGCGCGAATTGCCCGCGAAAGCTGGCGTCCTTGAGGTCCGCTGTTTCCGACAAGTCCTGCCAGGCAATGGCGAACACTGCTATACCAGCCAGCATCGTGAAGATAAAAGTCGCCTGCCAGCCAAGGGCCTCGGACAAGGCGCCGCCGATCATGGGCGCCACCATCGGAACCAATGCCATGCCCATGGCGACATAGCCGATCATCGAAGCGGCTTGTTCTGCGGGAACCATGTCGCGCACGATTGCCCGCGACAGAACGAAACTGGCCGCGATGACGGCCTGCACGACGCGCCAGAACAGGAAGGCCTCGACCGATTGGGTAAAAACGGTGCAGAGGGTCGCAAACGTGAAAATTGCGAGCGACCAAAGGATCACTGGGCGTCGCCCGTAGCGATCCGAAATCGGGCCGATGAAAAGCTGAAGTACAGCCACGGCCATCAGATAAAGTGGAACCGCGAGAGCGACTGAAGCGTAAGGCGCCTCGAAGAACGCCGCCATCTGCGTTAGCGCCGGTAAAAACACCGCAAGGTTCATCGCGCCGACCGCGGCGAGAAGGACAAGCGTCATGATGTGGGGCGGTGTGGTCCGGTCCAGAAACCGGGCCTTTGGTAGGGCGCTCATGCGGTTTGGTGTAGGCGGATGGCCTGATCTTGTCCACGCGCTCTTGGTGGCAGGTCTGATGCTGATGGGTATCGCTTTGCATTTTCATCGAGGCTTTGCAGTATTGCAATTTGCAATACCCAAATACTCAAAAATTTGCAAATCTGCAGGTTTTAGGTGGCCGGATGGGACGTAAACCGCGTAGAGATCGGAAAACGACACGAGGGTGCCTTCATGCAATCGATCCTTGATGAGCTAGAAACCCGTCGCGCTGCGGCCCGCGCCGGAGGTGGGGAGCGTCGGATCGACGCGCAACATGCCAAAGGCAAACTGACCGCGCGGGAGCGGATCGAGGTGCTTTTGGATCCCGATAGTTTCGAAGAATTCGACATGTTCGTCACCCACCGGACCGCCGATTTCGGTATGGCCGACAACAAGCCGTCCGGCGACGGGGTTGTGACAGGCTGGGGCACGATCAACGGGCGCAAGGTTTATGTGTTCAGCCAGGACTTCACGGTCTTTGGCGGATCGCTCAGCGAAACCCATGGCCTGAAAATCTGCAAAATCATGGACATGGCGATGCAGAACGGCGCGCCCGTGATCGGGATCAATGACTCCGGCGGGGCCCGCATTCAGGAAGGCGTTGCCTCGCTCGCCGGGTACGCCGAGGTCTTTCAGCGTAACATCCTGGCGTCAGGAGTCGTTCCCCAGATCAGTGTCATCATGGGGCCATGTGCTGGCGGCGCGGTGTACTCACCTGCGATGACCGATTTCATCTTCATGGTGCGCGACAGCTCTTACATGTTCGTCACCGGGCCGGACGTCGTCAAAACCGTCACCAATGAGGTTGTCACGGCAGAGGAATTGGGCGGGGCGTCGACCCATACCAAGAAGTCCTCCGTCGCCGATGGTGCGTTCAAGGACGATGTGGAAACGCTTGCCGAAGTGCGCCGCCTTGTCGATTTCCTGCCAGCGTCGAACCGGGAAAAGCCGCCCGTTCGTCCCACGTTTGACGACCCCGCGCGCATCGAAAACAGCCTTGATACGCTCGTTCCAGCCAACCCCAATCAGCCCTATGACATGAAGGAGCTGATCTCGAAAATCGCTGACGAAGGCGACTTTTTCGAAATCCAACCCGAGCATGCGGGGAATATTCTGACCGGCTTTATCCGACTTGATGGCTCGACCGTTGGCGTTGTCGCGAACCAGCCGATGGTGCTGGCGGGGTGCCTTGATATCGACAGCGCCAAGAAGGCCGCCCGCTTTGTCCGCTTTTGTGACGCTTTCGATATTCCGATCCTGACGCTGGTTGACGTACCCGGCTTCCTTCCCGGCGTTGCGCAGGAATACAACGGCATCATCAAACATGGCGCGAAACTGCTCTTTGCCTATGGCGAAGCGACGGTCCCGAAGGTCACGATCATTACCCGCAAGGCGTATGGTGGCGCTTACGTTGTGATGGCCTCAAAGCATCTGCGCGGGGACATCAACTATGCTTGGCCAACGGCCGAAGTCGCGGTGATGGGCGCCAAGGGGGCGGCCGAGATCCTGTATCGAAGTGATGCGGGCGACCCGGACAAACTGGCCGAACGGGTGAAGGAATACGAAGACAAGTTCGCCAATCCGTTCCGCGCCGCTGAACGCGGTTTTGTGGACGAGGTGATCATGCCGCATTCGACCCGCCGCCGTGTTGCGCGCGCTTTTGCATCGCTCAAAACCAAGCAGCTGAAAAACCCTTGGAAAAAGCATGACAACATCCCGCTCTAGAAAGAACGGCTGGCACGTCATGCGCGAAGAGGGGGCGGTCACGATCGCGCGTCATGTGCCGGTGCGCTTTGACGTCTCGGCTGAAACGACATTCGAGAGCGTGCGAGCAGGGCGGTTGGCGCATCAGGTGCGTCAGGACCTTTGGCGTGCGCTGTCGAGCTTGCGCGGGTTCAGTCCGGTTGTGCGGGTGGAAACGCAAGAGCCGGGTCTGCGCCTGATCGCAGGAGGACGCGTCGAGGGCGTTATCGCACGTGAAAGTGTGACATCGCGGATCAGAGTGCTGCTTGATGACCCGATCAATCGCGCGCGCTGGGCCACTTGGGCGAGGGCGCGCTGATGGAAGACGTGAACGTCCCGTCCGGGCAAGACATACGCTTTGCCGAACGCCTTTATGAAGATCGCCCCGATGGGGTCACGATCCGCTATCGCTTTGTTGCGCCGTCCCTTTCTGAGGTCGATTTTGACAAGGCGGCCAATGACATGGACCACCTTTGCGCAATCTACACTGCGCGCGAGGATGTCGATCTGACCCAATCGCATCGCATTGTGGTCTCTCTTTCGGAAAAATCTGTGGCTTTCGGAACGACAGACGCAAGTGTCACCCAGTTTTTTGAAGTCTACTCAGTTCAGGAGGGCGCATGTCACGTCGAGCTCTTTTGAAGCGAATGCAGTGCAATCACCTTGATGCAGGTGAGCCACATTCCGCCAATTGGCGCAGCATGCCCTTTGAAAACAACATGCTATCCGCTAAGCACGGCACTGGTGCCCTTCGGGGCGCAGTACCGTCAACACAAGGTGCACGGTACCCTGGGAAACTTCCCAAGGGGCAGGCACATAAAAGGAGCAAGGGATGTACAAGACCCTTATCGTTCTCGCCATGGTCGCTTTCGCTGCTGCTTGCGCACAGCAGGAAGAGCCAGTTGTCATCGAGCCCATCATGGACGCAGATCCAGTTATGGATAAGATGTAAGAACACCCGCGCCGGGTGGGGCATCAGCCCCGCCCGCGCACACCGCATCGCCGCTGACGGGAGTGGCGCATGCTGAAGCATCGCGGTTTTCCTGGCCGCCTCCCCGGTACCGATTTTCAATTCACACTGCGTCGCGCCAACCCGCGCGGGGTCACGCCACTAGTTGCGCGTGAACGTCATTTCGATCGACGCCCGGCCGACAAACGCGCTGACGAGGCGTTTCTGGCCTGTCTCTGGGAGCATTTCGGCGAAGAACCGTTTGAGCGGGGCAATCTGGATGCCGGTCGCTTGTCGTGGTTCTTTGGCCGTGAAGTGATTGCGGCCGAGGATCCCTTTGATCCCGAAAGCTACGAAGCCTTGCTGCAGATCGATACGGTACGCACCGCGGTCAGCTTTCCAGGACTACTGGAGGGCGAGCGATGATACAGCGTTTGAGCGAATTTTCGCACGCCGTACCCGCTTCTGGGCTAATTCCCGCTGACACCGTGGGGCTTCGTTTTAAACGCTTTTCTGGGCAGGCCGAGTTGCGCCATGCTCAACTTGCGGCGTACCACCCCAAATTGTATCGCGCCGTGGTCGAACACGACCGTTACCCTTCCCCTAACGGGCGGTCCAATACACCCCTCATTGGACCGTCCACCCCGGGCGGAACGTCGCTCAGACACACCACCAGACTTGCCCTGTGGATAACTTCACGCGATACTGCACGCAGAGCAGGCAAAAGACCTGCCGTTATCGAGTGCAGTAAAACAGGCAGAATCCCATGCGGAAAACATTCTCTATCACCGTCATTGCCAGCGTGCTGGCCCTTGCCGCGTGCGGCGACACGGACCTTGAACGCGGCCTTTCGGGCGCGGCTATCGGTGTTCTTGGCGCCGAACTCACGGGTGGTAACGCCACGACGGGTGCGGTCCTTGGCGGTGCGGCGGGCGTCCTATGCGACGACCTATCGCCGGAGCTCTGCCGCTAAGGCAGGCCGACCACTTCTGACGACGACTTTCGCCGCGCTGACGCGTTGTCAGCGCGGTCTTTGGCGTGCGCGCACGCCGGACAGGGGACGATAAGACATGTTCAAGAAAATCCTGATCGCCAATCGCGGCGAGATTGCCTGCCGCGTCATCAAGACGGCCAAGAAGATGGGGATCAAGACGGTCGCTGTCTATTCGGATGCCGATGCCGCCGCGCTCCATGTCCAGATGGCGGATGAGGCCGTCCACATTGGCCCGCCGCCCGCGAACCAGTCCTATATCGTGATCGATAAGATCATGGAGGCGATCAAGGAAACCGGCGTCGAGGCCGTCCACCCCGGCTATGGCTTCCTGTCAGAGAACGCGAAATTTGCTGAGGCCCTCGATGCCGCCGGTGTCGCCTTCATCGGCCCGC
>CAZWZG010000163.1:0-6576 GCA_964638245.1 uncultured Rhodobacterales bacterium | reverse complement strand
TGAGCAATGATCGGAGCCGCGCCTGTACCGGTGCCCCCGCCCATGCCGGCCGTGATAAAGCACATATGCGCTCCGGCCAGGTGGTCGACGATCTCTTCAATGGTTTCTTCTGCAGCAGCCGCGCCAACAGCGGGCCGCGCTCCTGCGCCCAACCCTTCTGTGACTTTCACACCCATCTGGATTTTCGCAGTAGCCGTCGAGGATTGCAGCGCTTGCGCATCCGTGTTTGCCACAACGAAATCAACGCCTTCGAGGTTCTTGTCGATCATGTTGTTGACCGCGTTACCGCCAGCGCCGCCCACACCGAAAACGGTGATCTTGGGTTTCAGTTCCTCTTTCTGAGGCATGTGAAGAGTCAATGTCATGTGCCTATCCGCCTGTTTGTTCGTTTGATGCTGCCAGCCCCCACGAAATCCTCGGCGGCGCATGCGTCTTTGGCCAGACCATACGGAAAAAAGGCCGCAAGGTCATCCCCAAACTGGCGCGAAACCGCAAAATATGGCGGTTTTTTGACCATCAACCCATGGATATCGCGCATTAACCAATATGCAGTAGATTGCAACAACATAGACACCATACCTAAGGCAGGTGCGCGCTGACAGGTTGTGTCCACTCACAACCTGAAATTGAATCTGTTAATCGGGAGACTGCTCTGCCCGTGTGTTCAGGTTTTCCCTGAAACTTATCCACAGGCTAACAGATTCGCCCGATTACGCAATCGCACTCGCCTACCAATTGTCCTTGAACCATTTCACCGCCCGCTTGATCGGGCGCGTTGGGTGAATCTCGGACGGTGCTTCAAAGTCCCACCACTCGTCCTGGGGATGCGCTGCAAACAGGCAAAGCCCGACCGCGCTTGCAAAGGACGCGCCAGTTGCCGCCTGTGGTAGGCCGTAGACCCGCATTGGCCGCCCGATCCGCACCTGCTGACCAAGGATGCGCGGGGCAAGGCTGTCCAGTCCCGGGATCTGGCTGCCCCCACCAGTCAGCACGATCTGCTGGCTTGGGAGATGTTCGAAGCCTGCAAGGTCCAGAAGGCGGCGGGCCTCCTCAAGGATTTCCTCGACGCGCGGACGCATGATGCCAATCAACTCGGCCCGGCTGATTGTGCGCCGGTCGTGGTCCCAATCGCCGGTTTCGCCGCCGATCTCGATCATGTCGCGATCATCCATGCCCGTGGCAATCACCCCGCCATTGAACGTCTTGATCCGCTCGGCGACCGTCTGACTGACCTGGAGCGCTTTGGAGACATCCCGTGTAATGTGATCCCCGCCTAGACGAACGTTGTCCGCGAAAATCATGTGTTTCTTGATGAAAATCGAAACGCCGGTCGTCCCACCACCCAGATCGATACAGGCCGCGCCCAATTCCTGCTCATCCTCCACAAGGCTGGAAATGCCCGAGGCATAGGCCGACGATGCAATCCCAGCCAGTTCCAGATCACAGCGCTTGATGCAGTACACAAGGTTTTTCAGGACGGTCGCATCGACCGTCAGAAGATGCATGTCACAGCTCAGCTTGTTGCCGATCTGCCCCCGCGGGTCGATCAGGCCAGAGCGATGGTCCAGCGCGAAATTCACCGGCTGCGCATGCAACACTTCGCGCCCCTCGCCGATATCGGGCATATCACAAGCCGCCAGCACCCGAGCCACGTCAATCTCGTTGACCTGTTCCCCTGCGATATCCACATCACCCTCAAGGCCGTAGGACCGCGGCGCCCCGCCCGAGATACTTGCAATCACATGATCCACGCGCACGTTGGCCATCTTTTGCGCCGCCTGCACAGCCGTGCGAATGGCGCGCTCGGTTTCAGGGAGCGCGTTGCTTTCGCCCAACTCCACGCCCCGGCTCCGCGTTGTCGCGGCGCCGATCACCCGGAACGTAGCCTGCCCCGCCAGCGCGCCAACCCCTTCGCCGTTGGGCTTTCGGTCCGCATCAAAGCGCAGGATCAGACACGCAATTTTCGACGTGCCTATATCAAGGATGGCCACCACGCCCCGGTGCAAAGCTGCCTGTCGCATCGCGCGCATGGCGCGCTGGGAACGGTAAAGATCGCTCATCGTCCTATTGCTCTCCTTGAATGCCAAAAAGTGATGCGCGCCGAAGCGTCATCGCCGTCTCGCCCAATCGCAGCGTCGGGCGCTGCGGGTTGCGCATGTCCACAATTGTCACGTCTCGCTCCAGAATGTCCTGCGCCCGGTCCAGCGCGATCGTGCGCACCAGTGCCTGGGTCGCGCCCGTCGCGGGCAGCATGATCTTCTGATCCTCGGTCAAAACCACATCCCAACGCCGCTCGCCCACACGCACCAGCCCACGGATACGGTCCGAGATCGGCCCAGCGGCGGCGAAAAGCGCCAATGCCTCGGCAGCCGCCTGATCCGCGCCCTCGCCCGCGACGAGCGGCAAATCCATGCGCGCGCGCCGCGCCGGAGCCGTCGCAATCGCCACGCCTTCCGCATCGATCAACCAAAGTGTGCCCGCATCGCGCCAAAGCAGCACCGGCTCGCGCTCGGATATCGCAACTTCAAGCACGCCCCCGGCCCGCAGCCGCACATGCGCCTCACGTACGGCTGGCAGCGCTGTCACCCGACGCTTGATGAAATCAAGATCGACCGCAAAGGAACTGACGGGAAAATCCATGGGCACCGCTTCGCGCACGGCTTCAGCAATCTCGGGTGCCGCACCTTCGACCGCCATCATCTTGACGGCAAACTCGGGCCGCTCTTCTACGGTCACGCGCACATCGCGCGCCCATGCATGCATCGCCTCGCGCCGCGTCTCGTCCCCAAAGGTCCAGGCCGCACCTGCTGCAACGACCAACGCAGGCAGCCCATAGCGCATGAAGCGCCGATACGCTGGCGTGAGCATCATCCGGTTCAGACGGTAGGCCCAACGGCTGGGCGCTGGGTCGCGCCCGCCGGCGCGCGGTAAACGGATGTGCTTTATCGATCGCACGAGGCATCCTCCACGATCCAACGACACAACTCGACAAAATCCACACCCACGGCAGCCGCCTGTTCCGGCACCAGCGACGTCGGGGTCATGCCTGGCTGCGTGTTCGTTTCCAGAAGGATCAGCCCATCCAGCCCCTTGGCCTCATCCCAGCGGAAGTCTGTGCGCGTCACACCCCGGCAGCCAAGCACCTGATGCGCGCGCAAGGCATACTCCAGACAGGCTGCAGCAATTTCAGACGGCACATCCGCCGGGATCACGTGGTGTGAACCACCGCTCACATACTTGGCGTCATAGTCATACCAGCCATCGGTCACGATGTCCGTCACCCCAAGCGCGCGGTCGCCCATGACGGTCGTGGTCAATTCCCGCCCGGCCACATAAGCCTCGACCATCACATCCTTGGGCATCTCATCACCCAGCTTGGGCGGCCCGTTCGCGCCTTCTTGAACGATGTAAACACCTACGGAAGAGCCTTCGTTGTTCGGCTTAACCACATAGGGCGGGGCCATGACGTGATCGGCCTCCACCGCGCCGCGCGCCACGATCACGCTGTCGACCACCGGAAGCCCGGCCCGCGCATAGGCCGCCTTGGACAACGTCTTGTCCATCGCCAAAGCCGACGCCAAAATTCCGGAATGTGTGTAGGGAATGCGCAGCCATTCCAGCAGGCCCTGAACCGCGCCATCCTCGCCCCAACGCCCATGGAGCGCGTTGAAGACAACATCCGGGCGGGCAGCAATAAGATCCGCCGCAAGGCTTTGCCCCGCGTCGATCTCTATCACTTCAAATCCGCCGTCCCGCAAAGCTGCGGCGCATTCGCGCCCTGACGACAGCGACACCTCACGCTCGGCCGAGGGGCCACCTAAAAGTACCGCAACTTTTTGGGCTGTCCTGCTCGACATGCCCGTCTCTTTTACCTGTGCGCCTGCCCGATTTTCCGGGTCTTGGCCAATTGCCTCAGGCCTCGCCCCGGTTCATTTACTTTTTCCGATGCGAAGCACTTCCCATTGTAACTCTATTCCACTCGTTTGAAACACCTTTTTGCGCACATCCTCGCCCAAACCCTCCAGATCAGCCGCGGTGGCGCCCCCGGTGTTCAAAAGGAAGTTCGAATGCTTTTCTGACATCTGCGCCCCACCGCGCCGCGCGCCGCGCATGCCCGCATCGTCAATCACCTTCCAGGCCTTCAGATCATGCACGTCATCGGCGCGCCCGGTCGACGAAAACCCTGCCGGATTACGGAAAGTGGACCCCGCAGAGCGTTCTTTTGTGGGCTGCGTCGCATCCCGCTTGGCCAGTTGCTCGTCCATGCGCGCGGCCAACGCGTCGGGATCACCCGTTGGAGCCTCAAACGTCGCCGCGACAATCACCGCATCCTGGGGCAAGTCCGATTGCCGATAAGCCAACCCCAGGTCCGCCGCCGCAAGCGTTTCACGCCGCCCGTCGCGATGGATCACATCGGCAGAGATCAGCCGGTCGGCAACATAATCGCCATAACACCCGGCATTCATCCGCACCGCTCCCCCGATCGACCCCGGGATCGTGCGCAAAAACGTCAGATCACACCCCGCCTCAGCCGCCTGGCGCGCAACATGCGCATCCAGCGCCGCCGCGCCCGCCGTGACGCGGTTGCCCTCGACCTCGATCCCGGCAAAGGCGCGGCCCAGTCGGATCACGATCCCGTCCAGCCCGCCATCCCGCACGATCAGGTTCGATCCGACCCCCATCGGGAACACGGGTACACTTGGATCGAGAGAGCCAAGAAAGTCCGCCAAATCCTCGGCATCTTCAGGCTGAAAAAACCACTCCGCAGGCCCACCAACGCGCAGCCATGTCAGGTCCGCAAGCGATCGCCCTGCGGTCAGTCGTCCGCGCGGTTCAGGCAGATCACTCATCGGCTTTACGACCAACAAAGCCCCATACCAGACCCGCCGCATACCCGATCATCACAGGCAGCACGAAAAACCCGACCAGAGCGCCTTCAAGCGCCCAATCCACCGGCGTCTCAACAATCGCACCCAGACCAAACTGGTTTCCGGGAGTGACAAGCTCTGCAATCCAAAGCCCTACGGGAAGAAGTCCAAGCACCGCTATAACGCCATAGCCCCGACGCACCAGCCAACGGCCAAGCTCCAGCGCGCCAACAGCCGCCACCGCGATCAGTCCAAGAAGAAGTATCCGTGCCATGCCCTACTCTCGTATCCCGGTCATCCGACCGACCCACCGAAAAAGATAACGCACCGGCCAGCGTAAAACAGAGGCCGCGGCAATCAGACCAAGAAGCGCGACCCAAAGCCCGTTCTCAAAATAGAGCCAGATCAGGATCGGCATGCCGACCGTGATTAACGCGTAGGCCGCCGGCCAATGCTGCCGCTTGGACGGGAACATAGCGATGACATTGGCGAGGATCAGCCAGACACAGGCGGCAATGATCGACCAGCTCATTTCGGGATCTCCGGATGCTCACCCCGCGCGCGCTTCCAGAGATAGCGCAGCGGATTGCGGAACATCGAGATAAACGCGGCCAATGCGAGCCCGCCCGCCAGCCAACCATGCTCCCACCCGATTACCCCGATGAGGATCGGAGCAGCGATTAGAAGGCCAACGCCGGGCACGTATTGGAGGCGCATCGGCAGAAGCGCCACGAGGGTCGAAGCAACGACCCAGAGGAACGCAAGGATCAGGGAAAGGCTCATATCAGGCATGTCGTGTCACTGAATGTGCCATACAAGTTGCCATACGCTTGCCATACGCAAAGCAGACGTTAAGCAGACGCGATTTTTCGGGCATTTTTGGCTTCAAGATGCCCCGCAAGGTTGTTGGCCCAGGTCGAGATTGTACCCGCCCCGAGACAGACAACGATGTCGCCCGCTACGGCCTGTTCGGCCACCATGCGCACCAAGTCCTCTTCGCTTTCGATGGCGCGGGCATGGCGATGCCCGTGGCGGATCATGCCCGCCACAAGGCTGTCGCGATCCGCGCCTTCGATGGGATCTTCGCCCGCCGCGAAAACTTCAGCAATCCCAACGACATCCGCGTCGTGGAAGCAGGCACAGAACTCATCGAAGAGGCTGGAAAGACGCGAAAACCGGTGCGGCTGATGCACGGCAATGACGCGCCCCTCAGACGATTGGCGCGCGGCTTTGAGCACGGCGGCAATCTCAACCGGATGGTGGCCATAGTCGTCAATGATCGTGATTCCGTCGATCTCACCCACCTTGGTGAAACGACGGTTCACACCCTTGAACGCCGCCAGCGCATCGCGGATCTCCGAGCCCTTCATGCCCAAATGCCGCGCCACTGCAACGGCAGCCAAGGCATTGGAAACATTGTGATCTCCGGGCATCGGCAGCGTGCAGCCCTCGATCACCATCTCATCATTCGCCAAGGCGATGTCGAAGGTTGGAGCCCCGTTCACATACTCAAGGTTCACCGCGCGCACATCCGCCTGCGCGTTGAAGCCAAACGTCACCACTCGCCGGTCCGTGATGCGCCCAACCAGCGCCTGAACTTCGGGATGATCCGTACACAGCACCGCCAGCCCGTAAAACGGGATGTTGGACACGAAGTCATTGAAACCCTTACGCAGGTTCTCGATCGAGCCCCAGTGCTCCATATGCT
>CAZWZG010000162.1:0-6814 GCA_964638245.1 uncultured Rhodobacterales bacterium | reverse complement strand
CAGAAACTCGCGCAGATCCGCCCGTTGACCGAAGAAGAACAGGCGCAGATGGCCGAGCAGATGCGCGCTCAACAAGCGGCCATGGCGAGCGCTGCGGCAGCTGCCGCCGATCCGTTGCCCGAACCGACGCCAGAGGCTCTGGCGGCAGGGTTTGATCCCGACAATCCGGATTCGTGGGGGAACCCCGGGCGCAATACGGCATGTCCATGTGGGTCAGGTCGAAAGTTCAAGCACTGCCACGGACGGCTTTAGTATCATGATCGAAACGGCGCCCTCGGGCGCCGTTTTGTTTTGAGACTCCCCGCCCAAAGGTCGCCGCAATCTTGCGTCAGACTGCCCGCAGCAAAGACGCGAGCAGGCACATGAGCGCAAAGCGATATCTGTGGACCGGGGTTCTTGGGACCGGTGTGGCGCTTCTGGCGGGTGCCGCGCTTTGGCTTGGTGGTGGAATTCTGTTCAAAGGCGATGCCGCGCTGAACCTGCCAAGCGATGCCTTGGACGCCCCAGTTGTGATGGCGTTTCCGACGCGCGAAACAGCCCTCCCAACGAGTTCTTTGGCCACACTCGAACTCCCCGACGATTCCGCCTTTAGCGCCTTTGGAGAGCCTTGCGGGCTTGCCGTAATGGCCGAGCCTACGGGCAATGCATCCGTCCGGCTTTCTGTATCGGCGCCTTGTCACGCGGGCGGGATTGTCCGGATCGGCCATATGGGTCTGCGCTTTGACAAGACGATCCCGTCAACGGGGCATTTAGTGATCGACATTCCCGCATTCGCGTCCGAAGCGACCTTTGACATCGTGTTGGCGGATGGAGATCGCGCTGCGGCGCGCGTCGAGATCGATGACCCGATGCCCACACGCCGCGTGGCCTTACAGTGGCAGGGTGACGGCGATCTGAGCCTTACCGCGCGGAGCGTCGGCAATGCGACACCCGAGGTCACGGCGCTTGGGGACCCCGAAATTGCGAACGGTTGGCGCGTCGCGGTTCTCACCGTTCCTGCGATGCCCTCGCCAGAGACCAACGGGGTCGTCCGCGTGGCAGTCCAAGCGGCGGTCACGGACGCGACTTGCGGTCAGGACATCGCGGCCGCCACTGTCGAGCCGGACTTCAACGGTGTCTATCGATTGACCCCTGTGACCCTTGCGTTTCCGGGCTGTGATCGCATCGGCGACATTCTTGTCTTGAAAAACTTGCTACGTGATCTGAGGATCGCGTCCAACTAAGGCCATAGGGTGGACCCGCTATTCTGGCGATTTTGCGCAGGTTTGGAATGGTGGCTGTCGTTGCAGCCAGCCCGGCCTTTGCCGATACCGTGCGGCTGTCATCACCTGATGGCGGGGTAACGATCGAAGGCTCACTGACTGAATTCGATGGTCAGTTCTATCGTCTCGAGACGGCTTTTGGCCCCCTGACGGTTGATGCGGCTGGTGTAAGCTGTGAAGGGGATGCCTGTCCGTCGTCCGAAGACCTCGCCGTGACGCTTGCCATGACTGGACCGCCCGGCGTCGTTGAACGCCTCCTGCCGGAACTGGTCGAAGTCTTTGCCCGGCGCGAAGGGTTGCTTTTGCGTCAGGCGATCGCGGACGATGGCACGCTCAGCTATGATTTGGCGCATCACGATAACCCGGATGCCGATATCGCGCATTTTCTGATCGGGAGCGATGCTCCTGAACGTGCGCGCGGTGTTCTGACACGGATCGAAGTGACCCGGTCGACACCACCAAGCGAAGACCGCCTTGGGGGGCGTCGGGCAGATATTCTTGCGCTGGATGCTTTGGTGCCGGTCGTGTCCGCGGACGCCGCCGCCACGATGGTGCCGCGCCGAGTTCTGGCGCAGGCTTTGGCAGGGCGCGTCGAAACATGGGAACCAATGACAGGCGAAGACGTCCCCTTGTCCCTGCACCTTGGGCAGACCGGCAACGGAACCATGCAGGAAGTCGAACGCCAGCTTCTAGCGCCGTTCGGATGGCGGCTGTCGTCGCAGGCGACGCGCCATGATGCCCCCGACGCGCTGGTCGATGCCGTGGCTGAGGATCCGTTCGCGCTGGGTGTCACGACCCTGTCCGAGCTTGGCGCAACCGTGCCCTTGGTCCTGACCGGCCCGTGCGGATATCCGACGGTGGCGTCCCCTATCGCCCTGAAAACAGAAGATTATCCGCTTACGAAGCCGGTCTACTTGATCGCGCCGGTTCTGGATGCCCCGGGCATTGCAGGCGACTTTCTGCGCTTCTTGCGGTCACCGGATGCACAGCCAGTCATTGCTTTCACCGGCTTTGTGGATCAGCGGATCGCGCGTGTGCCTTTTGCCGTGCAGGGCGGGCGCTTGTCCAACGCGATCCTTGCCAGCGCGGATGCCAGCGCCCTTGCAGAACTTCAGAGGATGATGGAGGCGCTAAGTGATGCGGCGCGTCTATCGGTGACCTATCGCTTCGAAGCAGGGTCGAGCCGCCTTGATGCCGCATCGCGTTCCAACGTTGGTCTTTTGGCCGACGCCATTGCACGCGGAGATTTCGACGGTGAAGAGATGATTTTCGTCGGGTTTTCGGACGGGCAGGGGGATGCGGATGTCAATCTGCGCCTGTCGCGGTCACGCGCTGAAGGCGTTCGCCGGGCTGTTGCGTCCGCGGCAGGATTGGCGGCAGATGATTTTGGCCTAGATGGATTTGGCGAGGCGATGCCGATTGCCTGTGACGAAGTCGAGTGGGGACGCAGCCTGAACCGACGCGTCGAAGTCTGGGTTCGCCCGCTTCAGAGGTAACCTTCTGCGCGGAACGACAATTCTGCGGATTTTCCGATGATGATATGATCGTGCAACGTGATGCCCAGCGCGACGGATGCTTCACGAATGCGGTCGGTCATTTCGATGTCAGCTTCAGACGGCGTTGGATCACCTGAAGGGTGATTGTGGACAAGGATCAGAGCCGACGCGTTCAACTCAAGCGCGCGTTTAACGATCTCGCGCGGATAAACCGGAACATGATCAACGGTACCCGCCCCGAGTTCCTCATCCTCGATCAGGATGTTCTTGCGGTCCAGAAAAAGGACCCGAAATTGTTCGGTTTCGCGGTGGGTCATGGTTGTGTGGCAGTAGTCGAGGATCGCTTGCCAGCTGGAAATGACCGGGGCCTGAAGGACACGCGCGCGCGCCATCCGATGCGCGGCGGCTTCGACGATCTTCAGCTCAGTAATGACCGCTTGTCCGACGCCGTTGACTTCTTTGAGACGCGCCGCAGACGCTGACAGGACCCGCCCAAAGTCCCCGAACCGGTCGATCAGGTCGTGTGCGAGCGGTTTAACGTCCTGTCGCGGGATGGCACGGAACAGGATCAGTTCAAGAAGCTCATAGTCCGGCATCGCGGCTGCGCCGCCGGTATGAAAACGGTCCCGAAGACGCTTGCGATGATCCGAGATGTAGGACGGCAACCGACCCACAGGCACAGGGCGCGGATCCGCTTCGTCATTGAAGAGAGGCAACGTCGCCTCATGAAATGCGCCTTTGGAACTCATGGTTTAGACCATGGGGCGACGTGGTTAACACGGTCCTAATATCCGCCCCGCCAACGTCTGGTGCCTTTGACCCGCGCACATTGCTACGCCGTCAACGCGTCCATGCGTATGCGTGTCAAAGCGGCCTCAGAACGCAACCAGTCGCAAAAACGACCGACTTGCGGGCGCACACGTGCCTCTGGCCTGATGCGAAGAACATACGGGTCTTGCGCCGCCAAGGACTGTGCCGGAGGGAACGGGAGTTCAAGCGACCCGTCGTCCAGCGCGTCGAGCACGCAGGACAACCCACAAATCAGCAGACCCGCATTCACGCGAGCGCCTTCAAGCGCATCGCGCACATGGCTGTAGCGCACGCCGCGTTCGGGGGCCGTCCGCTGATAGCCAAAGGAAGCAATCCATTCCGGCCAGCCTGGGTTTTGGGGCTGATCGGGATGCGACTGAATATGAAGAAGCGGAAACCCCTCGACACTACCTTCTTCGGAATGCCGCCAAAACTGCCCCGCGTTCTCCAAAGCCCCGACAGGAAGATAATTGGCACTCTCCTTGTTTTTGAACGTGTGCTCAGGATCGGTGATGCGCGCGGCGTTCTCGGGGGCCGCCACCGGCAGGAACCGCTCCGTGTAAAGGGGTTCCCCACCGGACACGTCATCCAGTGACCGACGCTCGATCAAAATGTCTGCGGCGCCTAACCGCATGGGGACATCGCCTTCGCCGTTGATATTGAAAAGTACGTTCGGATGCTCTTCGCGAAATGCCGCTAGACGAGGCAATAGCCAAAGATCTGACCAATCGGGATCGGCGACGATGTGCAGCTCTGAGGTTCGCTGAAGATCAAGGCTCGCAGCGACCCGTTCGAGTGCTTCAAACGCGCTCTTAAGGTCGTCCATCGAACTTCGAAGCGCAGGCGTAGGTTGAAGCCCGGATCGACCACGCAGCAGAAGGTCCGTTTCAAGGAACCTTTCCAGCGACCGAATACGTTGCCCGAGGGCAGCGGGCGTGATTCCGAGCTTTTCGGCTGCGCCTTGCAAGGATCCCTCACGAAGCGCCATTTCGAGCGCTTGAAGCGCGTTCAGATGTGTCAGGCGGGTCATCGCTAAAGAAAATCTTTCAATCCGCAATCTGTCATCCCTCACACTAAAGAAAATCTATCTCTGAGCAAAATTTTCTTAGTTTTGAGAATGAACGGCGCTGCGCAAAGCTGGGTCCAGTTCACCAGAAAAGGAAAAGCACATGTCCCAAATGAAACGATTTGTCATCGAACGAGACATTCCAGGCATTGGCCAGATGTCGGTCACCGAGCTGTGCGGCGCGTCACGTGCGTCAAACCAGGCAATCGCAGAAATCGGCAGTTCGATCCAGTGGCAACACAGCTATGTCGCGGGTGACAAGACCTTCTGCATCTACTTGGCCGAAAGCGAGGATGCGATCCAGAAGCACTCCGAGAAATCTGGAATTCCGGTCAGCGCCATCACGGAAGTTCCCCAGATCATCGATCCGTTGACCGCGAATAACTGATTAAGACTGCGGGGCCAAATGGCCCCGCGGCTTTAGCTTTTCATCGATTCCCAGAAACTTTTGACCTTGCCGAAGAAGTCCGATGATTCTGGATTGTTCTCGGCGTCGATCTTTTCGAACTCCCTGAGGAGTTCTTTCTGCTTTGATGTCAGGTTCACCGGCGTCTCGACGGCTAGTTCGATGTACATATCGCCCGGACCGCCGCCGCGCAGGGCAGGCATACCTTTTCCACGAAGGCGCATCTGTTTGCCGGATTGGCTACCACCAGGCACCCGAACACGGCTGCGACCGCCATCAATCGTGGGGACTTCGATATCGCCACCCAGCGCTGCCGCGGTCATCGAAACCGGCACGCGGCAATAGAGGTTTACGCTGTCGCGCTGGAACAACGCGTGCTCGGACACTTCGATGAAGATATAGAGATCGCCCGAAGGACCACCGCGCAAGCCAGCTTCGCCTTCGCCCGCAAGACGGATCCGCGTGCCGGTCTCGACGCCCGCAGGGATATTCACGTTCAGTGCGCGTTCTTTTTCGACGCGCCCAGCACCGCCGCAGTTTTTGCACGGGTTCTGAATGATCTGACCGGCACCTGAACAGGTCGGGCACGTGCGTTCGACCGTGAAGAAGCCTTGCTGCGCGCGCACCTTGCCCATGCCCGAACAGGTCGGACATGTTTGCGGTTCGCTGCCGCCTTCTGCACCGGTGCCGTCGCAGACATCGCAGGTTTGCGAGCCGGGTACGTTGATCGTCTTCTGAAGCCCGGAGTAGGCTTCTTCCAAGGTCACGCGCAGATTGTACCTTAGGTCAGAGCCACGCGTGGCGCGTTGGCCACCGCCACGTCGTCCGCCCATAACATCGCCGAAAAGGTCGTCAAAAACGTCCGAGAACGCGCTGGCAAAATCGCCTTGGCCACCAAAGCCGCCACCCGGACGCGCGCTGGCGCCCGTGCCGCCTTCAAAAGCGGCGTGACCATACCGGTCGTAGGCCGCTTTCTTTTCCTTGTCCTTGAGGATCTCGTAGGCCTCGTTGGCCTCTTTGAATTGAGCCTCGGCGTTCGGGTTGTCGGCATTCCGGTCAGGGTGAAGCTCTTTGGCTTTGCCCCGATACGCTTTCTTTATTTCGTCATCCGAAGCGCCGCGCGCGACGCCAAGGACATCATAATAATCGCGTTTCGCCATTCGGTTTCATCCCCTTGGGAACGCAAGGACCGGCCCTTTACACGGGCCGGTCCGATGTTGCGTCCCGCGCGCTATTACGACGCGCGTTTGTCGTCGTCGTTCAGATCTTCGAAATCTGCATCGACGATGTCGTCGTCGACACCGCGTGGCTCGTCATTGGGTTCTGCGTCTGCATCACCCGACTCTTCTTGCGATGCCTTGTAGATCGCTTCGCCCAGTTTCATCGATGCCTCGGTGACGTTTTGGATGCCGGATTTGATCTTGCCAGCGTCCTCGGACTCCATCTGCTCTTCGAGGTTCGAAATTGCCAACTCGATGGCTTCGACCGTGGTCGGGTCAACCTTGTCGGCATGCTCTTCGAGCGATTTCTGGGTCGAGTGGATCAGGCTTTCGGCCTGGTTCTTGGCTTCGACCAGCTCACGACGATCCTTGTCGGCCTCGGCATTTGCTTCGGCGTCCTTGACCATCTGTTCGATCTCGTCATCCGAGAGACCGCCCGAGGCCTGGATCGTGATCTTGTGCTCTTTGCCGGTGCCTTTGTCCTTGGCCTGAACCGACACGATGCCGTTGGCGTCGATGTCGAAGGTCACTTCGATCTGGGGCAGCCCGCGCGG
>CAZWZG010000161.1:0-6825 GCA_964638245.1 uncultured Rhodobacterales bacterium | reverse complement strand
TCGGCTGTTCAAGGATGGTGAGCCATTCAAGATGTCCAAACGGGCAGGGACGTTCATCACGGCCGATGAAGTCATCGATATGGTCGGCAAGGACGTGGCGCGGTTCACGATGCTGACGCGCAAGAACGACGCGCCGCTCGATTTCGATTTCACCAAGGTGGTCGAGCAGTCCAAGGACAACCCGGTGTTCTATGTCCAGTACGCCCATGCGCGGGTACGGTCCGTGATGCGCAAGGTCGAGGACCTGCATCTCAATTATTCCGACAATGCCAAGTTGGAGGATGAGGCCGAGTTCGCGGTCGCCAAGAAGATCGCCGAATGGCCGCGTCTGGTCGAGATCGCCGCTCGTACGCACGAGCCGCACCGGGTGGCCTTTTACCTCTATGATCTGGCGTCGGCGTTCCATGCGCTCTGGAACAAGGGCAACGAAAAGCCCGCGTTGCGCTTCGTCCAAGAGGGCGATCCCGAGGCGACAGCCGCGAAAATCGCGCTGCCACGTGCCGTTGGCGTTGTTATTTCAGCCGGTCTTGCTATTCTGGGCGTGACTCCAGCCGAAGAAATGCGCTGACAACAAGCGCCGCCTGGAGTTTGTCGAGGCAGATCACCGTCGAAATAACGGCGGGATAATGAGGCATGAACAATGGCGGAACTCAATTTTTCGAATGATTGGGGTGCGGATGAACCGCGTCCCGTAGGCGCGCAGCTGATGAACATATCGGGGGCGGTCCTGTCGATTGCCCTGATCGTCGGGCTTGCAATCTGGGGCTGGCAGCTTCTGAAACGCGATGTCACCGGGATCCCGGTGGTGCGCGCGCTGGAAGGCCCGATGCGTGAAGCTCCGGTGGATCCAGGCGGTGTCGAGGCGGCACATCAGGGCTTGAGCGTGATGCAGGAAGTTGCAGCGGCAGATGGCGAGACGGTGTTGCCTCCACAGGTGATCCTTGCCGATCCGATTGCTGAACTTGAAGAAGAGGACGTCCCGGCGGTTGCTCAGGTGACGCCTGAGGTGACGGTTGCCCCGATTGAGGACAACCCGGTCATCGTGTCTGAGCCAGCCGCGCCGGCACGCCCACTCCCCACAGTTGTTGAATCAACGGATGACGCTGTTGAGAAGGCTCTCGCGGAAGCGTTAGGTACTCCAAGCGAGCGGATTTCACCGTCGATTCCGGGTATTACCGCATCGCTGCGTCCACGTGCACGGCCAGAGCAGTTGGTTTTGACCTCGGTCACTCCGACGGCAGCGAACACTGCGCCTGATCCGATGGCGATGGCGGCAACAGTCGCAGCGGGCACGCGCATGGTGCAACTGGGCGCGTTCACGACATCGGACGAGGCGCGCACGGCCTGGACGGTAGCGTCTGACAAGTTCGCGCCTTACATGACCGGCAAGACGCCGGTGATCCAAAAGGCAGAAACCGGAGGACGGAGTTTCTATCGCTTGCGCGCGGTGGGCTTTGAAGACCTTGCCGATGCACGGCGCTTCTGTTCGGTGCTCGTCGCCGATGGCGCAAGCTGCATTCCGGTGATCCGCCAATAGGGGATTTGAGTGGCTGGAGCTTTCATCACAGGATGCGCCGGCCCCACGCTTTCCCGCGAAGAGTCTGCATTCTTTGCTGAAGCCGACCCGTTCGGCTTCATCCTTTTTGCCCGAAATATCGATTCGCCGGAACAAATCCGGGCCCTGACCGAGGCTTTGAAGGCGTCGGTTGGTCGCGATGCCCCGGTTCTGATTGATCAGGAAGGAGGGCGCGTGGCGCGACTTCAGCCGCCGGTCTGGTCAGGGTGGGGGCCTGCGATCGATGAGACAGATTTTGCCGGGCGCTACACGACAATAAGTGCAGAGCTGCTTGATCTTGGGATCACCTCTAACTGTGTCCCGCTTGCAGATATTGCTCGTCCAGAGACACACGAGATCCTTGCCAACCGCTGTTACGGCAGCGATCTGGACACGGTCGTGCGGAACGCCCGCGCCGTGGCCGAGGCGACCGGGCGGGCTGGAGTCTGGCCGGTTCTGAAGCATATCCCCGGGCATGGACGGGGTGATCTGGACAGTCATCTGGAGTTGCCGCGCGTGTCCACGCCGCTGCCTGAATTGGAGGCGACGGATTTTGCGGCCTTCAAGGCACTGAATGACCTGCCGTTCGGGATGACAGCACATATCGTTTATGACGCGCTCGACGCGGAGCGACCCGCCACATGCTCGTCCACCGTGATTTCATACATTCGCGAGAAGATCGGCTTTGAAGGCTGTTTGATGACGGACGATATCTCGATGGAGGCATTATCTGGGGAAATCTCGGATCGCAGCCGCTTGGCGCTTGCAGCCGGGTGCGATCTGGTCCTTCATTGCAACGGCGATCTGGCCGAGATGCGAGCAGTGGCTGAGGTTGCAGGCCCCTTGGCAGGGGCGGCCAAGAGGCGCGCTGACAAAGCGCTGGCCTGGCGGGCAGAGCAAGGAGAGCCAGTGAATGGCTGATGGCGACGGCATTTTCGAGATCGACGGCGCGGAAGCGTTGATCGTCGACGTGGACGGGTTCGAGGGCCCGCTCGATCTGCTGTTGTCGATGTCGCGCACACAAAAAGTGGACCTGCGCAAGATTTCCGTTCTGGCGCTGGCTGAGCAATACTTAGCCTTCATCAATCGTGCGCGTGATCTGCGGATTGAACTGGCTGCCGACTATCTGGTCATGGCCGCTTGGCTGGCGTTCCTGAAATCGCGCCTGTTGCTGCCGCCTGACCCCGAGGATGAAGGTCCGTCGGGCGATGAACTGGCCGCGCATCTGGCGTTTCAGTTGGAGCGGTTGTCGGCGATGCGTGAAGCCTCGGCCAAGCTGATGGCCCGCGACCAGAAGGGCAAGGATTTCTTCGTGCGCGGCGCGACCGAGTCGGTCGAGCGAATCCGGCGGGTAAAATACACCGCTTCGCTTCTGGACCTGACGCAGGCCTACAGCCGCATTCGAACGAAGGACGAGTTCCGTCCCTATCACTTTGACCGCTCGAACGTGATGACCATGGAAGGCGCGTTGGAGCGGCTGCGCACGCTGATCGGTTATCAGGGGGACTGGACCGACTTGTCGGCGTTCCTGCCAGGGGAGTGGGACGTGTCGGGGCCGCGGCGCCGCTCGGCCATGGCGGCGCATTTTGCGGCGATGCTGGAGCTGACCAAGGAAGGTAGGACCGAGATCCGTCAGGCCGGTACGTTTGAGCGGATACAGGTGCGGTCGCGTGATGATTGAAGAAGACATCGAAGAAAGCCTCTTTGAGGCACCGCCCCTGGGCGAGCAGGAACGGATGGTCGAGGCCATTCTGTTTGCTGCAGCTGAGCCTGTGACAGTGGCTGAGTTGAATGCGCGCATGCCCCATGGGGCGGATGCCAAGGCTGCGCTGGAGCTTTTGGGCAAGCGGTTTCAGGGACGCGGCGTCGAGTTGCGCAAGATTGGAGAGGCCTGGGCAATCCGCACCGCGCCCGATCTGGGCTTTTTGATGCAGCGCGAGACGACCGAGACCCGCAAACTGAGCCGTGCGGCGATCGAGACGCTGGCGATCATTGCCTACCACCAGCCGGTGACACGAGCCGAAATCGAGGAAATTCGCGGCGTGAGCGTGTCGCGCGGATCGATCGAGCAGTTGCTTGAACTGGAGTGGATCCGGTTCGGGCGACGGCGGATGACGCCGGGGCGGCCTGTCACTTACGTGGTGACGCAAGAGTTTCTTGATCACTTCGGGCTTTCATCGGCCAAGGACCTGCCGGGACTGAAAGAATTGCGCGCAGCCGGTCTGTTGGACAATCGACCGCCACCCGATGAGCCAGGTGAGGACGACGACGAACAGGACGAGTTGTTCGAAGACGAGGATTGAGGGCATGAACATCAATCGATTGCTGAGGATGGCCATGCGGTTGGGCGGGCGCAAATTGCTCAACCAAGGCATTGATCGTGCGGTAGGTGGCAAGCCCAAGGAAGAGATGACGCCTGAGGAGCGACGCCAAGCGCGTCAGGCGCGGCAATCGGCCAAGCGTGCGCGGCAGGCAGCAAAACTGGCGCGGCGGCTAAGGTAGATTGGGGCGCTGCCCCAAACCCCGGGATATTTTTGTCCAGATGAAAGAGCCGTGATAGGTTGAGCCTTATGTCGCGTGAGATTGTAGATCGGATTTGTGCGGAGTTGCCGGGGGCGGAGAAATCGGACCCATGGGGCGGCGGGCATGATGCATGGAAGATCGGCGGCAAGATGTTTGCCTGTATCGGAAGCCACACACCGGGGATTTCAGTGAAGACGCCGGATATCGAGACAGCAACGATGTTGATCGAGGCGGGCGTGGGGATCAAGGCGCCGTATTTTCACCGCTCTTGGGTGCATCTGTCGTTGGACAACCCCGACGAAGGGGAGCTGCGGCATCGATTGGAAGTGGCTTATGCGATCGTGCGGTCCGGGCTGACGAAGAAGGCGCAGGCGGCGCTGCCGCCCTTTGATCCCTAGCGGAAGTGCTTTGAAAGCTTGAGGCCCTGGCCCTGGTAGTTAGAGCCCATGTCGGTGCCGTAGAGGCGGTCGGGCAGGGCGGCCATTTTTTCGTAGACGAGGCGTCCGACGGTTTGGCCGTGTTCAAGAACGAAAGGTGCTTCGTGGCAGCGCACCTCGAGGACGCCGCGAGAGCCGGCGCCGCCGGCTGCGTCATATCCGAATCCGGGATCAAAGAAACCAGCGTAGTGGACGCGAAATTCGCCAACCATGGCCATGTAAGGCGCCATTTCGGCGGCGTGGTCAGGGGGGATCGTGACGGCTTCACGGCTCACGAGGATGTAGAAGGCGCCGGGATCAAGAATGATACGGCCGTCCTCGGCGTGGACGTCTTCCCAGAATTCGCGGGGGTCGTAATGGGCGATGCGGTCTAAGTCGATGACGCCAGTGTGCGGCTTGGCGCGGTAGCCGACAAGCGTGCCGTCGCTGGGGCGCAAATCGACCGAAAAGCCGAGGCCGTGGTGGATCAGTGGGATGCCATCGACAAGCGGGACGCGTTCGTGGAGTGCCGAAAGCTCAGCGTCTTCGAGAGGGCCGCCGCCCGATGAAAAGCGAATTTGGTTGAGGCGCATGCCTGGACGCACGAGCACCGAGAAGGAACGCGGGCAGATTTCTGCGTAGAGCGGGCCGGTGTAGCCGTCAGGAATACGGTCGAATTCAGTCCCGCCATCGGTGATCACGCGCGTCAGAAGGTCGAGCCGCCCGGTCGAGGATTTGGCATTGGCCACCGCAGAGGTGCCCGGCGCGAGATCGAGGTGCTCCTGCAAGGGCACGACATAGACGCAGCCCTTCTCCAGAACGGCGCCTTCGGTGAGGTCGACCTTATGCATTTCGAAAGCGGAGAGGCGATCTTCGACACGCGCATCGCCCCCGGCCAGAAACGAGGCCCGCACACGCCACGCGTGGTTTCCCAGACGAAGGTCCAGAGAGGCCGGTTGAATCTGCACAGCGCCCACGGGCACGTCGGCAGAAATCGCGCCGTTGGCGATCATTGCACGCAGCGATTTGTCGGGGAGAACGCCTGTCATTGTCCGACCTTCATGGCTCAGCTTTCGTGTCGGTTGGTCGGGCTAGCAGGATTCGAACCTGCGACCTTCCGTCCCCCAGACGGACGCGCTAACCAGGCTGCGCCATAGCCCGACACCGCGCTTTCATAACCGAATACCGGGCGAGGGCAAGGGCGCAAACGTCAGGCTCCTTGCAAACGATCCCGCAGCGCGGCGGCACGGTCGCGCAACGCCGCAAGCTCGGCCTTTCGTGTGGCCAGTCTGGCGGGATTTGTCGTGCGCAACAGGAAGGCGGCGCCGTTGCCATCGTCATGATCTGCGTCGTCGTCTTCGGGGTCGGTTGCCGGGATATCGACGTCTGGCAAAGTGATCGCAGCCGCGTCGTGCGCGGGTTCTGCCGGAGTGTCCTCGGGGTCTGTATCGGCGAGAAGATCAAGCTGAGCGTCGTCTTCTTCGGCATCTTCATCGGCCAGAAAGTCTACCTTTTCAGGCTCTTGCGCGACGTCATCGCTGACGTCCACGTCCGGCGCGCTCGCGGGCTCAACGTCGGCTGCTATAACCTCTGGAGCGGCTTCGGGCTCGGCGTCTATGATCGGGAGAGCGTCGCCTTCGATCACCACATGCCCCTCATCATCCGTGAGGCCGGGTGCAAAGCCCGCGACATGCTTGATCCCTTTTTCGCGCAACAGTTTTTGGGCACCGCGAATGGTCATGCCTTCGTCGTGCAAGAGAACCTTGATGCCGCCGATAAGGGCCATGTCGGAGGGGCGGTAGTACCGCCGTCCACCAGCCCGCTTAACGGGCTTGATCTGTTTGAAACGGCTTTCCCAGAACCGCAGGACATGCGTGGGCACATCCAGCCAGTCGGCAACCTCCGAAATCGTCCGGAACGCGTCGGGCGATTTCTCCATGAAGCTTAAGCCTTGTTGCCGGCGGCGACGCGCTCTTTCATCAGGTGCGAAGGACGGAAGGTCAGGACGCGGCGCGGGTCAATCGGAACCTCTTCGCCGGTCTTGGGGTTGCGGCCCATGCGTGCCGCTTTTTCACGGATGCTGAAGGTGCCAAAGGATGAGATTTTCACGCTGTTGCCGCTCGCAAGGGCGTCGGACATGTGATTCAGCACACTTTCGACCAATTGAGCGGACTCATTTCGGGACAAACCGACCTCGCGAAACACGGCTTCGCTCAGATCCATACGGGTCAGCGTCTTTTCACTCATTCTATCCCCCTGTTCATGCGTTATTGTCGCAGCATGGGGCAGGGGATTTTCCGAGTCAATATCAAGGGCTTGTGGATAAGCCTT
>CAZWZG010000160.1:5023-6894 GCA_964638245.1 uncultured Rhodobacterales bacterium | reverse complement strand
ATGGAGGCGGGCGTTTCGGGGGCGACGCGCGTGATGTCGATGCGGGCCTCGCGGCGGAGGCGATCAATGAGCAGTTCAAGGTCGGCATCAAGGCTGGGTGGCGGGTTCCCGACGACGCGGATTGTGACAGGGGTTTCGAAGCGGGTCAGCACCGGAAGTTCGCGCCCGCTTTCCAGACGGAACGACAGATCCAGGAAATCGCGCGCCAGATCGAGGTTCGAGCGATCGGGTCGGTCAACGGTCGTGCGCGAGAAGGTCTTCATCGCGGGCAGGGTGAAGGCATCTGGGTCAGACCGCTCGGTCAGGTCGCCGGGCGTCGAACAGGCCGCCAGAAAAGCGGTGGCCGCGAGGGCCCGGAGGAGCGTGGGGATGCGCATGGCTTAACCGCGTTTATACTGGATGAAGGGGGTCTTGGTCGCAACGCGGTCATAAAGCGCGCGCGCGTCGGCGTTGTCTTCTTGCGTCATCCAGTAGACCGGGGCGACGCTTGCGGCTTGGGCGGCTTGCTCGACCGCTTCGATCAGGGCGCGACCGACCCCGTGGCCACGTTTGTCGGGGTCGACGTAGAGGTCCTGAAGATAGCAGATGTCCTGGGCCTGCCAGCCGTGGGCGTGGAACACGTAATGCGCCAATCCCGCGGGCGTGCCGTTCACTTCGGCGATGAGACCGGCGTAGGTGTTGGGGGCATCCGAGAGCAAGCGCTTGAAAGCGAGGTCGAACATCTCGGGCGGACGGGTCGTTTCGTAGAAGGCCAGATATGCGGTCCACAAACGCGCCCATTCGGGGCGATCGGCGGCGACAAGGGGGCGGACCTGCGCAATCAACGGAATGGGCCAAATTGTCGAAAAATGAACATATCGACTACCTGTTGCCCCGCGCCATGAAGGCAAGGCGTTCGAAAAGTGCAACGTCCTGCTCGTTCTTCAGGAGTGCGCCGTGGAGTTTGGGCAGCATGGTTGTCCCATCGCGACGCAAATCCTCGGCATCGAGATCTTCGGCCAAGAGCAGCTTCAACCAGTCGATGATTTTGGAGGTCGACGGCTTTTTCTTCAGCCCGTCCTGCGCGCGGATGTCGTAGAACTGAGTAAGGGCAGCGGACAGGAGGCTGTCCTTGATGTCGGGGTGGTGGACGCGCACGATGTCGGCCAGAACGTCGGCTTCGGGAAAGCGGATGAAGTGGAAAAAGCAGCGCCGGAGGAAGGCGTCGGGCAATTCCTTTTCATTGTTCGACGTGATGATGACGACGGGGCGATGGCGTGCGCGAATGGTCTCTCCGGTCTCGTAAACGTGAAACTCCATCCGGTCGAGTTCCTGCAGGAGATCATTCGGAAACTCGATATCCGCCTTGTCGATTTCGTCGATCAAAAGGACGACGCGTTGGTCGGCGGCGAACGCCTCCCACAGCTTGCCGGGGCGGATATAGGCGGAAATGTCGGAGATATCGCCATCGCCCAGCTGGCTGTCGCGGAGCCGCCGCATGGCGTCGTATTCATAAAGGCCCTGTTGCGCCTTGGTGGTGGATTTCACGTGCCACTCGATCAGCGGCATATCAAGCGCCGCTGCGACCTGTTTGGCCAGCTCGGTCTTGCCGGTGCCCGGTTCGCCCTTCACCAGAAGGGGGCGTTCCAACGTGATCGCGGCGTTCACGGCCAGTGCGAGGTCGTCGGAGGCGCGGTAGGCCTTCGTGCCCGTAAATTTCATCTAAATCCCATATCCGGCGTCGTGTTTTTTGCTCCTGCCCAGCGCGACGATAGCGCGCGTCAAATGCGCCCACAAGGCGGTGATCTGGTAGTGACAAGGGGGTCGGGGTGCGATATGTCGCGCCCAACGAGGAGAGCAGCGCGTATGGCCAAGACTGAAAATGTCACCGC
>CAZWZG010000160.1:3837-4923 GCA_964638245.1 uncultured Rhodobacterales bacterium | reverse complement strand
CTGCGGCGCATCGACGAAGGCGAATTCGGGTATTGTGCGGACACAGGCGAACCGATCTCGCTGCGCCGTCTTGTGGCGCGTCCTACGACAACGCTGAGCCTTGAGGCGCAAGAGCGCCATGAGCGTCGCGAAAAGGTCCACCGCGACGACTAAATAGCAGGTTTGGGGGCGTTGCTCCCAAACCGAGCCTCCCCTAGGGTTGTTTTGGACCACCGGAGGGGATGACGTGGCGCTTTCTGGAAAATCCATACGTGTCGTCGGCGGCGGTATCGCTGGTCTGACGATTGCGCGCGCACTGGCGCTGCGGGGGGCAAGTGTTCGCCTTCAGGAAACAGCCCCTGAATTGACTGAAGTGGGGGCCGGGATCCAGATCACGCCCAATGGTGGCGCTGTGTTGCGGGCGCTCGGGCTTTGGGACGCGGCAGAAGCTGCGGGTTTGCGGGCCACCAAGGCACGGCTGAATGACGGGCCAAGCGGCAAACCGATCATTTCGATGAACTTGGACAAGGCGCATTGGCTGTTGATGGCGCGGCCTGCGTTGATTGATGTGCTTGAAAAGGGTGCGCGCGAAGCCGGGGTCGAGATTTCCTTGGGGTCCCCTTGGGATGGGGATACCGGCGCGGACATCGTGATCGGCGCGGATGGCGTGCACAGCCGCGTGGCGCGGTTCCTCAACGCAACCGGTGAAGTTGGATTTTCGGGTCAGGTCGCTTGGCGGGCCGTCATTCCGGGCGATGGCGATCCGATTGCTGACGTGTTCATGGGGCCTGGTCGCCATCTGGTGAGCTATCCCCTGAAGGACGGTCGCCGCAATATCGTGGCGGTTGAGGAGCGTGATGTCTGGGCCGCGGATGGCTGGAACCATGAGGACAACCCTGCCGTGCTGCGCCTTGCGTTCGAAGGGTTTGGCGGGCCGGTTCAGGACTGGTTGAAAGCGGTCGACAAAGTCTGGCTCTGGGGTCTGATGAATTACAGCGTGGCCAAGCGCTGGCACGACGGCAAGATGGTCATTCTGGGTGATGCCGCGCATCCGACGCTGCCGTTTCTGGCGCAAGGGGCGAACATGGCGCTGGAGGATGCGTGGGT
>CAZWZG010000160.1:0-3737 GCA_964638245.1 uncultured Rhodobacterales bacterium | reverse complement strand
CCGTTTGTGGCGGTGTGACAGTCCTGACCCCCGATAGCGACGCTTCCGGCGCGCGCGGCGGCGCGTTCGATCAGCGTGGCAGGTGGGCAGATGACGACGGTAGACCCGTTAGAGCCGTGATCGACAATGCCATCAAGTTCACCAAGCTCTGCCGAGGTTCCGTTCATCTTCCAGTTTCCGGCGGCGATTTTGGTGGGCATGGGATTACTCCAGATGGCTTAGGGCTGCGCGGGCGAGATTGCAGGCCTCATCGGGATCGTCAAGCGCGCTTTCGGGGAAGGACCAATAGGGCATGGCCCGCTTGGTTCCGTCGCGTACGTAGGTCCATTGGGTTTGCCCAAGCTCGGTCATGCGATCGATCATCGCGCCTTGCGCCTTTAGCATCAGGCCGCCGTCCGGGTGGATGATCGCAAAGATCGTGCCGTCTGCGTAAAGGCAGGCGCCGCCCATCATCTTGCGCGTGGTGATGTCGCCTAGGTCAGAGAAGAGTTCGACAGCGTGGGCCAGATCGGCCGCATCAAGGCTCATGAGCCGTTGGCGCGCTCGGCCTCAAGCTCTTCTATGTCCTTGAACTTGATCGATTCTCCGCAGCCGCAGGCGTCGGCGACGTTGGGGTTGCGGAATTTAAAGCCGGACTCGAGGAGCGAGACTTCGTAGTCAATCTCGGTGCCAAACAGGAACATCTGCGCCATGGGGGCGATCAAAACGCGGGCGTCGCCTTGTTCGACGGCCTCGTCATTGGCGTCCACTTCGTCCACGTAGTCCATGGTGTATTCCATGCCCGCGCATCCGCCTTTCTTGACGCCAATGCGCAAGCCCTGATGACCTTCGCGGGCCATGAGCTTTGCGATCTGCGCCTCGGCGGCGGGGGTGATGGTCACGGCCTGTTTGCCGGGAATGCCGAACATGGGACTATCCTTGTGCTTCAACCCAATTTAGGCGCTTGGGCGCAATGTCTCAAGGGCGCGGGGCAATCGGGCGCGCGGGATTTCCCACAACTGTGGTTCCCGGGGCGACGTCGCGGGTGACGATGGCGCCTGCGCCGATGGTTGCGTCATCGCCGACGGTCACGCCGGGCAGGATCATGACATTACCGCCGATCCAGCAATTGCGCCCGATTTTGACGGGTTTTCCGTTTTCCAGTCCCAGATCGCGGGTCTCTGGGTCGCGCGGGTGGTCGGCGGAGATGATCTGCGACATGGGGCCGATTTGGGTCATGTCGCCGATCTCGACCGGGCAGATGTCGAGGATGACACAGCCGTAGTTCATAAAGACGTTGGCGCCGAAATGGATGTTGAAGCCGTAGTCGACATAGAAGGGAGAGCGGATGGCGGTGCCGTCCCCGACGCTGCCGACGAGTTGGCGCAACAGGTCGGGACGCTCGGTATCGCCGTAAACGGTCGCGTTGTAGGCGGCCATCAGGCGCTGTGCTTTCTGGCGGGCAGCTACGAGTTCCGGATCGCCGGGGGAATAAAGTTCGCCCGCGATCATTTTCTCTTTTTCGGTCATGGCGAGGGCTCCGGCAGGAACGGAAGGGGTGTTAGGCCCGAGAGTAGCCCGAGCGTCGCCCAGCCTGCGATCATGGCCCAGCCGAAGGAGGCCAGCGTGCCGATGATCACGTATTCCGAGGCGTTCAGGCTTTTGGCGGACTCAAAGCGCAGCACCGATTTGGCTGCGATCAGAAAGCCGATGCCAGCAGGTTGACCGACAAGGATCAGAACGAAGATCATGCCGCGTTCCAGCAGGCCAATCAGGCGGCCCCCGTCGGGCAAGCCCTTGGGCGCATCACTTTCCAGTGGTTCGACCAAAAGGGCGATTGCATAGCCGCCGGCTGGCGCCGCAAGGATCAAGCCGGCGACCAGCACCATCGCGCCGGGCATCCATTCAAGATCGGCCCAAAGGCCGCCGTCAAATAGGCCGGGGGCGAGCACGGCAAGGGCAATCAGCGTGGCCAGATGCGCGGCCTGATCGGTCATGAAGGACCATAGGCGGGCGGGCAGGGCGAAGGTTTTGACAATGTCGATGAGGATGTGGGCGGCGGCCAGCGCCAAAGGCTCCCAAATATCGATGCGGCCCAGCGCGGCGTAGGCGGTGGCCGCAACGAGGAGAGCGTGTAGGAGAAGCGTGCCTGGGCGGCGTTTGGTTTCGACCATCCAGTTGGTTTGCAACAGGAAATCGGCCACGACATGAGCCAGAAGGAGGGCGGCGAAGGTTTCGATCATGGGGCGTCTCGATCTTGCGCGCGAAGCGAGGTCTCTAGGGTATAGAGCGCCTTGAGCACGGCATCCTTTCCTGCAGCATCGAGTGACTTTGTGACGGCTTGGCGGGATTTTCCAAGCTCTTCAGCCGCTTCCGTATAGGTCATAT
This sequence comes from uncultured Rhodobacterales bacterium, assembly GCA_964638245.1. Taxonomy (GTDB): domain Bacteria; phylum Pseudomonadota; class Alphaproteobacteria; order Rhodobacterales; family Rhodobacteraceae; genus CAZWZG01. The sequence goes on along the minus strand of CAZWZG010000160.1, from coordinate 1,370 downwards.
CGGCTGCATGTGGATTGAGGTAGAGGAGCATCGCCTGGGCCTGTGGCGGTGTCCATGCTCGGGAAATGTGGTCCGCAAGATAACCTGTCGAGGCCGCAAAACTCATATCCCAATGGGCAATCCTGATCCCGTCATCGATTGAGCGCTCTTTGAGAATTTGAAGTTCGCGTCCGGATCTCACGAAGACCGCTTGATTGGTAAGGTTGAGGTTGCCGGGTGGCTCCTCCTCCACGTTTCCGGTGGCAATCGAGATGTAGGTCTCGAATGCCTTGCCTTCGGATCGAAGTCTCGCTCGGATTGCCAAAGCGGATCGGAGCGCATGCTCCGGATAAGGAACGAGCATTTGCCATCCATCGCCGCTTTGCCGTGTGAAATTTTGTCCAAGCCAGTATTCGTTGTCGGCGGCAAAGTCCGACAAGACGGACATGACACGGTTCATATCTTCTTGTTTGAGGTCCGTGGAACGAACCAGATCGCCCGTTAGGACGGCAACATGTCTCGGATAACTGACCATATCGCAACCATATTAGGTTGCATTTGTCAAAACGCAACCGTTTTTGGTTGCATATGGCAAAATGCACCCAAAAAAGGGTGCGCTACATAAAGCCCAGTTCCAGCCGCGCCTCGTCGGACATCATGTCCATGCCCCAGGGCGGATCCCATGTGATCTCGACATTCACGGTTTTCACACCGGGCAAGGGCTCGATCGCGTCGGCCAGCCAGCCCGGCATTTCACCGGCGACTGGGCAACCCGGCGCGGTCAGGGTCATGATCACACTGACGTCGCCCTCGTCCGAGATCTCGATCGTGTAGATCAGACCAAGCTCATAAATATTTACCGGAATTTCCGGGTCATAGACGGTGCGGCACGCGTCCACGATGGCGTCGTAAAGCGGATGATCCTCCGTTGATGGCTTGATCAACGGCGCGCCTTCCATGGGTTCTGTCGTCTCGATGGTCATGGTTTCCCTCGAATACCTTAGTGGAGATATAAGGATTGTGATCGGGGGCGTCCAGAGCCGTCCCCTTTGCATTCGGCGCGCGGTTGGGTATCGGGACCAATATGACGCAAAACGTGACCTTTTCGCTGAACGCGACCGATAGCCGGGCCAGAACGGGCGTGGTTTCGACCACACGGGGCGAAATCCGCACGCCTGCCTTTATGCCGGTGGGGACGGCGGCGACCGTCAAGGCGATGATGCCCGAGAGCGTGGCGGCGACGGGTGCAGATATCTTGTTGGGCAATACGTATCATTTGATGCTGCGGCCGACGGCTGAGCGGATTGATCGGCTCGGTGGGCTGCACGGGTTCATGAACTGGTCGGGGCCGATTTTGACGGATTCGGGCGGCTTTCAGGTGATGAGCCTGT
>CAZWZG010000159.1:0-7100 GCA_964638245.1 uncultured Rhodobacterales bacterium | reverse complement strand
GGTTCGCTCGCAGATCTCTTCGGCTGTGAACCTGATCGTGCAGGCATCGCGTCTGCAGGACGGTTCGCGTCGCATGGTTTCGATCACCGAAGTGACGGGCATGGAAGGCGAAGTGATCTCGATGCAAGAGGTCTTCCGTTACCAGCGCGTGGGTCTGACCCCGGACAACAAGATCATCGGCCATTTCACGGCCACGGGCGTTCGCAGCCACTTCTCGGAACGTTTCCGGATGTGGGGCTACGACCTTCCTGCCAACATTTTCGAGCCCTTCGCGGCGGAGTAAAGCGACATGGTCATCAGTACCGAACCGATTATCTACGGGATTATCTTCGTCGCCGTTCTGGCGCTCGTCCAAGGTATCTACCTGACCGTTTTCGGCAAATCGATCAGCCTGAACAACCGGATCAACCGCCGTCTCGACATGCTCGAGAAGGGCGCTGGTCGCGAGCAGGTGCTGGAACAACTCCGCAAGGAGATGTCTCAGCACATGAGGTCGCGCTCGATCCCGATCTATTCGATCCTTGCGGACAAGGCGCAGAAGGCAAACATCGCCTTCACTCCGCAACAGTTGATCATGGTGATGATGGTCCTGGCCGTGGTCGCCTTTGTCGGTTTGACATTTGGCACATCTGCCGGTTTGCCAGTCCGCATCGTCTGTGCACTCGGCATGGGCATTGGCGCGGTGTTCGTTTGGGTCAACAAGACCGCGAAAAAGCGCATGTCAATGATCGAGGAACAGCTTCCCGATGCTGTGGAACTGATGGTGCGCTCGCTCCGCGTCGGTCACCCCTTCTCCTCCGCGCTTCAAATCGTGGCGAAAGAGGTTCCCGATCCTCTTGGCTCGGAAATGGGTGTGATTTCGGACGAAAACGCTTACGGTCGGGACACCGGTGAAGCGCTTAAGGCCATGGCCGAACGCATGGATATGCAGGATTTGCGCTTTCTCGCAGTGGCCGTGACGATCCAGCAAACCTCGGGTGGTAACCTTGCCGAGATCCTTGATGGTCTGGCCAAGGTGATCCGGGCCCGCTTCAAGCTTTTCCGCCGCGTGAAGGCCATCACCGCAGAAGCCAAATGGTCCGGCATGTTTCTGTCGATCTTCCCGATCCTTGCGCTCGTGATGATAAACGTGATCCAGCCGAACTACTATGACGACGTTAAAGAGACGTCAGCCTTTATTCCGGCCTGTCTTGTCGTCGCTGGCTTCCTTGTTGCGAACATCTTTGTGATGCGCAGCCTCGTGAACATTAAGGTCTGAGGACTGACTATGATTGAAACCGTCAACACCTTCCTGACCGAAAACTTCGGCGAGTTCGGCCCCCTTCTGGTCGTCGGCATTCTTGGGATGTTCCTCATCCTTTTGACGCTGCCGATTCTTCTTAAGAAGGAAGAGGATCCGCTCGACAAGCTGCGTGAGCAAAACAACGCCCAATCCGCTGTTCTGGACCCCAAGAAGACCCTGCGCCAAGGCGGCAACAACAAGAATGCCGACAAGCTGGCCAAGTACTCCAGCTTCCTCGAACCCCAGGATGAGGCCGAATACTCGGCCATGAAGCTGAAGCTTCTTCAGGCGGGGTATCGCGGCAAGGACTCGGTGCGAACCTTCCACTTCATCCAGTTTGCGTTGGGCATCATTTTCCTTGTTCTTGGTGTGATGTACGCCATTTACGCCAGCGCCACGGGTGAACCGACGACCCAGTCGCTTGTTCTGGCAATCCTGATCCCCGGCGCCATTGGCTACTACTTGCCCAAATATTGGGTCACCAAGCGTCAGCAGGAACGCCAGGAAGAAATCACCAACGGATTTCCCGACAGCCTCGACATGATGCTGGTTTGCGTTGAAGCCGGTCAGTCTCTCGACCAGTCGATCTTGCGTGTGTCGAAAGAAATCCGCGCGGGCTTTCCTGCTTTGGCCGATGAATTCGAAATCGTGAGCCACGAAATGAAAGCGGGTAAGGACCGGATTCAGGTTTTGCGCGACATGTCCGAGCGCGCAGGCGTTCCCGATGTGGCCAGCTTCGTGACCGTTTTGATCCAGTCGGCAAGCTTTGGTACATCGATCGCCGAAGCGCTTCGGGTCTATGCCTCGGAAATGCGTGACAAACGCGTCATGCGTGCCGAAGAAAAGGCAAATACCTTGCCGACAAAGATGACCCTTGCCACTATGATGCTCACAGTGCCGCCGCTTCTGATCATCCTGATCGGGCCGTCGGTCTACGGGATCGCCGAAACGCTCGGCAACGCTAACTTCTAAGGGGCGGGTCACGCGCCCCGGGATCGGGGCGCGCATGCGACTGGCAGTATTCATCGCAGCATTTCTGGCCCTTGCGGGCTGCGGTACCGGGCTGCGTCAAAGCGACGACAGCCCGTTCGCGCCTCAGGGCCGGTTCGACCAGGACGACAGCATTGATGGGCTTACCGTTGGGCACCGTCTGATGGCGGCCGGTCAATACGAACTGGCGCTCAAGGCCTACTACCGCGCGGCCGGTGAGCAGGGCATGACAGTCGATACGCTAAGCGCAATTGGATCAGCAAACCTGCGTCTCGGACGCCTCGGGCAAGCCGAACGGATCCTGCGCCGCGCCACCGAAGAGGACGAAACATTCCCGCCGGCATGGAACAATTTGGGCGTCGTCCTTATGGAAACTGGCCAGTACGGCGAAGCAGCGCGTGTTTTCCGCATCGCTTTTGCTTTGGATAGTGGCGAAAGTGCCGAAATCCGGGAGAATTTGCGCATCGCGCTCGCCAAAATCGACAATCCCGGCTATTCTGAACCCAATGAACAAGTCGCATTGGTGCGACGGGGTAACGGCGAATACCGTTTGCTTCTAGCACCTTAAAATAAGCGGCTCACGAGCAGGTTTAAAAAAGGATCGCAGGCACCATGCGTAAAAGCATTCTATTGGTTTGCCTCGGCAGCGCTGTGGCGCTGACGGCATGTGATAAATCCGCCGATGCCGAGGTGGAACGCGCCCTCAAAGACGTCAATGTCATCGATGAGAGCAATCTCAACGATCTGATGCTGACCTCAGCCGACCCAAACGAGGCCGTCGACTATTTCAAACGTACTCTCAGCCAGAACCCCGAGCGGATCGACCTTGCTCGCGGCCTTGGCATGTCGCTGGTCCGCGCCAAACGCCCCGTTGAAGCGGCGCGTGTCTGGAAAGGCACCCTTGGCATGGAAGGCAGCACCGATGCGGATCGTGTTTCCTACGCCGATGCGCTGATCCGCTCCGGCGAATGGGACGAGGCCGAAGCAGAACTGGACCTTATTCCGCCAACGCACGAGACCTTCGACCGGTATCGGCTTGAAGCGATGGTTGCGGATGCAAACGAAGAGTGGGAGAAATCCGACAGCTTCTACGAGATCGCCATTGGCCTGACGACCAAGCCATCGGGCGTTTTGAACAACTGGGGCTACTCCAAGTTGTCTCGCGGTGATTTCGCCGAAGCCGAACGCCTGTTTGGCGAAGCTTTGACCTATGATCAGTCGCTTTTCACTGCCAAGAACAACCTCGTCCTGGCCCGCGGCGCTCAGCGCAAGTACGACCTGCCCATCGTCCAGATGACGCAAGTCGAGCGTGCACAGCTTCTGCATACGCTGGCGTTGTCGGCCATCAAGCAGGGCGATGTCGCCACTGGCAAAGGTCTTCTGACGGACGCCATCGAAACGCATCCCCAGCATTTCGAACCCGCAGTACGCTCCTTGCGCGCGCTTGAAGCGAACGTTTACAACTAAGACTTAAGACGGGGGCGTAGGGAGGAGCACATGCTCACGATTACGGCCTCGTCCGCATCCTGGTTTCTGCCATTCACGATCCCCATCGCGATTTGGGTGTCGTGGAGCGACATGAAATTCATGAAAATTCCGAACAAGTCGGTGGTGGCGCTTTTCGCTATCTTTGTCGTTGTCGGTCTGATCGCCCTCCCCTTTGACGAATACCTATGGCGCTATCTCAATGTGCTTGTCGTGCTTGTCGTCGGGTTCTTCCTGAACATGCGGGGTGCTGTGGGCGCAGGGGACGCAAAGTTCGCCGCCGCCATGGCCGCGTTCTTTCCCTCAAGCGACACCATGATCCTGCTCTACTTCTTTGCTGCGGTGCTTCTCGGGGCCTTTGCCACCCACCGCGGGTTCAGGCGCATTGGACTGGTGCGGTCCGCTTTCCCGGACTGGAAAAGCTGGGAAAACAGGGACTTCCCGATGGGGCTTGCCCTGTCAGGCGCGCTGGTCTTCTACCTTGCGGCAGGCGTCTTTCTGGGCACCTGATCCTCCAAAGGTCCTAAAATATCCCCGCCGGAGGCCAGAAATTTCTCAAGGCCGGCCAATCTCGAACAACGCATAAAGCGGGGTCCGCCGCACTTCGGTGAATGTCGCTCCCGTTTCGACAGCGCTTTCAAGGACCATTGCCCGGACATCGATCGCCACCGGGCAGAACGGAACCAGCAAGTAGTCCGCGCTCTCCCATCCCGGAAGTCCGCCATAGAACCACGGCGCACCGCCCACCAGCGGCTCCAGTTCGGAAAATAACCAATGGCTTGAGAAGATATCAGCCGCGATCAATCGCTTGCCTGCAACAAGACCTGAGCGATCCAAGTCCGCGCCGATTTCGTCAAACCAGCCCGGCAGACCGAGAACCACTTCGCAATGCTCCAATGGCTCTCCAAACATCTCACCGGCTTCGTCGCGCTCGGCAAACTCGGCGAACCGCTCAAGCCCCGTGCCGGGTCCGTCCAACCCAATGCGAGCATCGATCCGGTTGATGCGAATGTTCGCAGAGTAAAGATCATCATGACGCTCAGACCGCGGCAGGATCAGAGCGAAATCTTCAGTCTTCGTCGCCACATGCCGGAACGGGCTATAGGCCATGTTGAAGACGGAAGGCGAAGCGATCGCAAAGGCCATGGCCCCTGCAATCGTCAGAGCCAATCGCATATCCCAACCCGACGCATTGACAGTCCCCGCCGCCGGTAAAAGCGCAAGCACAAGAACCCCAAGCAGCGGCAGCCATTGGGGATCATTCCCGAAATTCTGGAAGACAACATAGATGAAACCCGGCGCAAGGATCAGAAGCGCAAGCCCGGCAACCGCCTGCCCCGCCTGGCGGAACAGGATCACTGACGCGATCAATAGCAGCGTGCCGCCAAGGTAGAGCGGCGCGCCAATCACGGCATCCACAGGCTCACCGGGGTACGACCGCACGTCTGACCCGGCGACTGCGAGCAAGTCTTGAAGATAAGCCAACCAGAATGCCGGCCCGGCCCAGACAGTGATCGCACCGGCGACACCAAGCCCAACCAGCAAAGCCGTCAGGATTGTTTTCAGACGCTTGCGCGCCAGCAACGCCACAAGAATCCCGGGCAGAAACGCAACGAGATACGTCACTTTGATCATAGCAAGCGCCGCTGCCACCAGACCCAGAATGATACCGTCGACGCCTTCACGGCGCTCTCCCCGCTCCGGCAAAAGCGCCAAAGCGATGCCGATATAGCTCAGCGCCCAGGCCCAGCGATTGTAATGCATCGAGATCGAAACGCTGCGCTGCGCCTCACCATGGACCAAAGCAAGCACCAAAACCAGGACCAGACCGCCAAACAGATACGCCAACGCAGGCGACAATCGCGACCGGCCGACCCACCAGATCGCGGGAAAAAGGACAATTGCTACAAGGGCTTGCGCATAGATGATGCTCTTGCCGATCGGAAACCCGGCTTCCAGAAAAGCAACGATCGGCGCGAACGCCAGCGCACCGATCGGCGTCATGAAGTCGAAATGCGGCCACTGGCCGTCTTCCATGCGGAAAACGATCTGCAACAGGTGCAGCATGTCACCTTCATGCTTGCCGACGTAGAGTCCGCCCATATAAATGGACGGCCCGGCAAGTGCCGCCAGCATCAGAACAAGCACCGCCGCGAAAGTGACCGGATTTGGTCTGCTCATCTCACTGCCTCACCCTTTTTTGGCCACATTAAACGGGCACAAATCGTCAGAGAAGGCTTTGGCAGGTCTTATTGTCCAAAATCGGGCAACAGTCCGCCAAGGTCGAAAAAGATGCCAAAGGTTTGATCTGGAGCCGACGATATGAACATGCAACCGACCAATGTGATGGCCCCGCCCGCCCCACGCACGCTGGATGAAATGCAGCTGCCGATGGTGATGATGCGCGACATCCTGTTGAAAACGATGTTCCGGATGAACCTCGACATGGTGACCGAGATTGCCAGGGCGATCTGCCTGCCGGTTCCGGTAACACAGGAACTCGTTGATCTGGCCCGTGGCCAAAAGCTTCTGGAGGCGACCGGTACGCTCCACGCCAACTCCGGCGGTGAAATGGGGTTCCAGCTGACGGACACCGGGAAATCCCGCGCGCTCGATGCTCTTGGCCAATCCGAATACTACGGTGCCATGCCTGTCCCGCTCGAGGTTTACAGCCAGCAGGTGAAACGCCAGTCAATCCGCAACATTCAGGTCACGCGTGATCAGCTGATGGGTGCAATGGGCCACCTGATCCTGCCCGATGAGCTGATCGACCACCTCGGCCCCGCAGTGTCCGCTGGTCGTTCGTGTTTGATGTACGGCCCGCCGGGCAACGGCAAATCCTCGATCTCGAACGGCGTGCGCGACGCGCTTGGCGACAAGATCTACGTGCCGCGCGCCATCGAATACACAGGTCAGGTAATCACGGTTTATGACCCGATCGTCCACTCGGCGGTCGAGGAAGAGGAACAGGATCCAAACTCCCTTCGCCGCACCACGGGTCGCTTCGACACGCGCTATGTGCTGTGCGAACGCCCGACGGTGATCACCGGTGGTGAATTGAGCCTTTCGATGCTCGACCTCGTCTACAACCCCACCGCACGGACGTATCAGGCACCGCTGCAGCTGAAGTCGACCGGCGGCATCTTTATCGTGGACGACCTTGGCCGTCAGGAAGAACCGCCGCAGGCGCTGGTCAACCGCTGGATTGTTCCGCTGGAAGAATCCAAGGATATCCTGGCCCTGCAGTCGGGTGAGAAATTCGAGGTGCCCTTCGATACGCTCGTCATCTTCTCAACCAACTTCCACCCGAATGAGATCTTCGACAAAGCGGCCCCGCGCCGGA
>CAZWZG010000158.1:5849-7120 GCA_964638245.1 uncultured Rhodobacterales bacterium | reverse complement strand
GGCCCGGGTTTTTACATAGGCGGCATAGCTTGTAACGACGATCGGGAACGCGAAGTAGATGATCGCGAACGTGCCGAGGTGTGCGGCTTCTTCCATCTCTCGCCCCCCTTATTTCGGATGCCGCAGACGCGGGTTCGAGACGATCGAACCGACATCGGCAATCAGGTTGAAGAGAATGAAGGTCGCCGCAAAGATCAGACAGGCAGCCTGTACGATCGGGAAGTCACGTTTGGACACCCCATCGACCAGAAGCTGACCAACGCCCGGATAAACAAAGACCACCTCGACCAGCACAACGCCGGTGATCAGGTAGGCAAGGTTCAGGGCAACGACGTTGATGATCGGCGCAAGCGCGTTGGGCAACGCATGCCGCGTGATCACCTTGCTTGCGGGAACACCTTTCAGACGCGCCATCTCGATATAGGGCGAGGCGAGCAGGTTGATGATCGCAGCGCGGGTCATGCGCATCATGTAGGCGGTCACCACCAGCGCCATCGTGATCGCGGGCAGGGTGGTCGTTTCAACCCGTGCCCAAAACGACATCCCCGGCGTCACTGAAGAGATCGGTGGAAAGATCTGGTTTTGCACCGCAAGGAACAGAACAAGGATATAGCCGATGAAGAATTCAGGGCTCGAAATCGACACAAGCGCCAGTGAGTTCGACACCCGATCATAGATCGAGTTCCGGAAAAGTGCAGCACAGATGCCCAGAAAGATCGCGGTAGGGACAGCGATCACAGCAGCGTATGCAGCCAGCCAGAGTGTGTTTGCAAACCGTGGCCCAATCTGCTCGCCCACAGGGCGGTCATTGGCAAATGAGATCCCGAAGTCGCCCTGGAACGCTCCGAAAAGCCATCCAAAATAACGCACGAAGACATTTTCATTGAGGCCAAGACGCTCGCGCAGGGCGGCGAGGTTTTCCTCGGTCGCACCTTGCCCAAGGATCTGCGTGGCCGGGTCGCCCGGCAACGCCTCAACGGCGAAAAAGATAACGAGCGATACGACAAACAACGTCAGGACACCCAGTCCCAGACGTTTGCCGATCAGCGAAAGAAGTCCGGACATATCCCCTCTCAGTCGGTGCGGCGCGTCATTATTTGAGCGCCTGTTCTGATTTTTATTAAATTTAGGATGACGTGCCGACAGCGCAGGGGTCAACAGCTAACGACACGAAATGTCGTGGAAGCGTCACAAATGTCGGGATATATCAGGGCCTAGCGACCGAGGATCGCGATCACGTATTCCTGCGTTTCGCGATAGGGCGGAATGCC
>CAZWZG010000158.1:1278-5749 GCA_964638245.1 uncultured Rhodobacterales bacterium | reverse complement strand
GAAAAGGCGAGTCTTGCGCCTTTCGCCATTTACGCCCCTTTAACCACGTTCACGGACATGTCACGTTCAGGCGCAACAAGAATCGACGGGAGGCTTCGGCATGGCGGGCTCAGTAAACAAGGTGATTTTGGTGGGCAATCTGGGGCGCGACCCCGAAGTGCGCACGTTCCAGAATGGCGGCAAGGTGTGCAACCTGCGTATCGCCACATCCGAAAACTGGAAGGACCGCAACACCGGCGAACGGCGCGAGCGCACCGAGTGGCACTCGGTTGCGATCTTCTCCGAACCGCTGGCGCGCGTGGCCGAGCAGTACCTCAAGAAGGGCTCGAAGGTTTACATCGAAGGCCAGCTTGAGACCCGCAAATGGCAGGACCAGTCGGGGCAGGATCGCTATTCGACCGAGGTCGTGTTGCGCCCATACAAAAGCGAACTGACAATGCTGGATGGTCGCGATGGTGGTGGCGGCGGCGGATATGTCTCGGATCAATCCGGTGGTGGCTACGATCAGGATCGTGGCGGATCGGGCGGCGGATATTCCAGCCCGGCTCCGGCCAGCGACATGGACGACGAAATCCCGTTCTAGGCCCGTCTTCGGTCTTTTGCACCGACGTAATACCGACGTTATACCGACGCGATACCGATAGCGTAAATGCGTTGCTTTTCAGCGCATTACCTCGGAAATCCACCTAAATCGTCAAAGCGCTGCGCACTGTGGCTTTACCAAACAAAAAGGGCCCCGAACGGGGCCCTTTTCAATGCGGTATCTGGGTCGCTTATGCGAACCACCAGCGGTGGTAACCGCGGGCGCCGTCAAGCTCCCAGTTCGAAGCGATCTGCTCGGTGTGCATGACGTTGTCACGGCGACCGCCAATACGGTTAACAAAGAGCGGGATCACAACAGGGCTGTCGTCCTGCAAGATCGTGCTCATCTCCGAGTACATCTCGGTCCGGCGCGCACCGTCCAATTCTGCTTTTGCGGCGAAGAGCAGTTCGTCGAAGCGCTCGTTCGACCAACGACCTTCGTTCCACGCAACACCCGACTGGTACACCAGCGAGAAGATCGCATCCGGCGTCGGACGCGCGCCCCACTGCACAACCGGGAACGGCTGCTTCAGCCAGACATTGGCCCAGAAGTTATCCGCAGGCTCACGCTTGGTGGTGACGTTGATGCCAGCTGGACGCGCATGTTCCGCAATCAGCGACACCATGTCGACCGCACCCGAGAACACCGAGTCCGATGCGTGGATGTCGATATCCATGCTGCTCATTCCGGCCTTATCCAGGTGGAACTTCGCACGATCGGGGTCATAGGGACGCTGTTCAGAGGCTTCAAAGAACGGGAACGTCTCGTTCAGCGGCGTGTCGTTGCCGACGGACGCGTTGCCAAAGAAGATCTTGTCCACGATGTCCTGACGGTTGATCGCGTATTTCAGCGCCAAACGAGCATCGACATTGTCCATCGGAGCTGTGTCAGCAAAGCCCGGGATCGTAACGTGCGAACCCGAAGGCACGTTGTCGATCAGGATGCCCGGCGCGCGGCCCAGCATGGACACGGTCTTGAGGTCCACGGAGGTGATCGCATCGACCTGGTTCGTGATCAGAGCGGTCTGACGTGCGTTTGCGTCGTTCAGCGTGATCATCGTGACGCTGTCAAAGAAGGCGCCTTCTTCGATGCGGTGCCAGCCGTCGTGGCGGGTCAGCTCGGTCCGGATGCCCGGATCGTGGCTGTCGATCTTGTAGGGACCACAGCCGATACCCGACTGCCAGTCGATCGTGCCATCTGCCTTCGCCTTGAAGATACAGAGGTGATAATCGGTCAAGAGGTAAGGCAGGTCAGCCACACCGGTCGACAATTGGAAGACAACCGTGTGGTCGCCGTCCGCCGTGATGTCGTCAACGATGTTCAGGATCGCTTTGGCCGCGGATGTCGACGCTTCGCCACGGTGGTGGTTCATCGATGCGATAACATCTGTTGCCGTCACTGGCGTGCCATCGTGGAACGTCGCGCTTGGATTCAAGGCGAACGTCCAGGTCGTTGCGTCCGGCGTTGCCGACCACTCTGTGGCCAGATCTGGGCCAAGACCGTTTTCGTTGGTGATTTCCGTCAGCCAGGAAAAGGCGGCATGCGCCAACTGGATCTGAAGCACGGAGTTGTACGTGCCGGGGTCGAAACCGTCCGACGTGTTACCGTCGTGAACGCCGACGCGGAAGTTGCCGCCGCGCTTGGGTGTCTGTGCTTCAACTTTGGTGGCCCACATCGTCGATGCAGCAGCAGCGCCGGCACCGGTATAAAGTGCGCCTTCCATAAAGCTCCGGCGGTTGACGCGCTTTGCCTTGGCAGCAGCGATCAGTTCGGCCAGAATTCTTTCGTTTCTCAGATTGCTCATTTTCCCTCCCATGCGGATTGAGCCTTATTTTTAGTGATAATGAACACTAACAAGGGGTTGGACGATATGCCAACCCCCCGGTCTCATTTTTGGACATCATCTTGGCGTTACGTCAGGTCGTCCGCAACAATTCGCGGTCTAGTGGCGACGCGCAGGCGCGCTGCGGAACTGGGTCGGCGTCTGCCCAGTTTGGGCGTGAAACATGCGCGTAAAGTAGGCAGGTGTGGAAAAACCAAGCTCTTTAGCGATGGATTTCACTGGTTTTTTCGTCTCTGCCAGAAGCCGCCGCGCTTCATAAAGGCGGCGTTCCATAAGGATTGATGAGGCGCTTCTGCCGCTTGTCGCATTACAGGCGCGGGTCAAATGTGTGGGCGTGACGCCAAGCTCGCGCGCATACGTCGCGATTGGTTTTGGTGTGCGATAGGCCTGTTCAACCATTGAGGTGAACGCAGCCGCGATCCGATCAGCGGCCTTGGTTTCGCTGCCGACCCCGATCGTAACGGGGGTTTCGACCAACTGGCGGGCCAGCCAAACCGACAGCAAACCGGCGTGATGGTGGGCCGCCCGCATCGCGATCGCATCATCCTTGGCCATTTCGGTTTCGATGGCATCAATCAGCCCGGTCAGCTCGCTTTGTTGACGCACATCGCGAATCCGCAGGTGCGCGATGTCTTCGGGCCAGTCGAGCGACGGGTCATTGGGCAGGAACACGGCAGAGCCCAGAACCTGACCCAGCATGTCAAAACCATGCATCGTATTGGGGGGCAGGAATACCGCGTTGTGGGGGCCATAGCCACGCGTCGTCCCAGCGACCGTGATGCGGCCCTGACCGCGCGTGAACCAAAGCAAAACGGGCCTTGCATAGCTGCGCATCGCCTCAACACGCCACTTGCCGCCCAGTGCAAGACGCTGCAACCCGACAACCCGCAGGTCCGGCACCGCAGAAGCGACAATCTCGACGCGCCCCAAGCGGGCTGCGCGGTTCGAAGCGTTCATGGAAAGCCCCCCAGCTTAACGACGGTCAGCTACCGTCCCCATGCGACCGGGCCAAACTGACGGGATCAGAGGGTCGGGTCAATCCAGTCCCATGTGGAAAATCTGTTTCTGAACCACGTCCGTTGCCGTTTTGCATATTGCCGGGTCTGGATGATCACAGCCTCGCGCACCTGATCCAGATCGCCGCCCAACTGATGATAGGCCACAAGCTCGCGCGCGCCGATGGCCTTGGAGGATGGCAGGTCGGTAGAAAAGCCCGGTGCATTTGCAGCGACCTCCTCCATCAGACCGGCCTCAAGCATCAGATCAAACCGCGCCGCGATGCGCGGGGTCAGCCATTCGACCGGAGCGTGGAGGACAAATCGCTGAAAGGGGGGCTTAAGCAATGGCGGCGGCGTGTCAGCATGCCAGGACGCAAGCCCGCGCCCCGTCGCCTTTTGCACGGTCCAGGCCCGAAACACGCGCATCGGATTGGCCAGATCAATCCGGGCACGCGTCGCATCGTCCAATTCCCGGCCCAGTGCCTCGACACCCTCTTGGGCAAGCCGCGCCTCTCCTTCAGCAAACACATTTTCGGGCACGTCCGGGATCTCGGCCAGCCCGTCCAGAAGGGACGAAAAGTTAAGGCCAGTTCCGCCGACAATGATCGCCGGACCGTCGTCCAGGATCGGGGCAACGTCGCGCAACCACGCGCCAGCCGAATACGCCCGATCCCCCGGGACATGGCCGTAAAGGCGGTGATCTGCTGCGTTTTCGTCCGCTTTTGACGGTCTGGCGGTCAAAATCCGCCAATCAGCAAAGACCTGAAGCGCGTCGGCGTTCACAATGGGCACCCCCGTGCGCGCCGCCATTTCCAGCGCCAGAGCGGATTTACCCGTTGCAGTCGGCCCCGCGATCAGCACGGTCTGATCGCCGCTCACCCGGGATATCGCGTCTTCTACGTTGATCATTCTGGCTTTTTCGGACACTTTGCCGCCAGATGAACAGACCCTGACCGAAAGGGCAACGCAATGGGCAGTACAGACGCTAACACCACGCCGTCCGAGACGACTTATAAGCGTGTCCTTCTCAAGATATCGGGTGAAGCC
>CAZWZG010000158.1:0-1178 GCA_964638245.1 uncultured Rhodobacterales bacterium | reverse complement strand
GGAACCGGCACCTATACACGCGTCGGGAATTAGGGATATAGAAAGCCTTGTAAGGCTAAGAAAAGAAGGGATCAGTCCCCATGGCGGACGAGGATTTTGACCTTGATATCGATGATCTGCAGCGTCGCATGGACGGTGCAATGAATGCGTTGAAGAGCGAATTTTTGACCCTGCGCACGGGGCGCGCGTCGGCCAGCATGGTCGAACCGGTGATGGTGGACGCCTATGGGGCACTAACGCCGATCAATCAGGTTGGGACAGTGAACGTGCCCGAGCCGCGCATGATCACGATCAATATCTGGGACAAGGGCCTTGTTTCGAAAGCCGAAAAGGCGATCCGCGAAAGTGGGCTCGGGATCAACCCGGTGGTCGATGGCACCATCATCCGCCTGCCGATTCCCGAACTGAACGAAGAACGCCGCCGCGAATTGACCAAAGTGGCTGGCACATATGCTGAAAATGCACGCATCGCGATCAGAAATGTCCGTCGCGACGGCATGGAACAGCTTAAGAAGGCGAAAGGCGACGGATTGAGTGAAGATGATCACAAAATCTGGTCGGATGAGGTGCAGAGCCTCACAGATGCCGCAATCGCCCGTATAGACACGGCATTGGAAGCCAAGCAGGAAGAGATCATGCAGGTTTGAGTATGGTCCGCGTATTTGGAGCAGTGATTTGAAAACGACCGAGAACGGCGAAAAAGACAACCCACGCCACGTGGCGATTATCATGGACGGCAATGGCCGTTGGGCGCAGGCGCGCGGCAAGCCAAGGCTGTTTGGCCACCATGCCGGTGCGAAACGCGTCCGCGAAATCGTCGAGGCGTGCCCAGATTTGGGCGTGAAATACCTGACCGTTTTCGCGTTCTCGACCGAAAACTGGAAGCGGACCCAGACCGAAGTGTCGGGGCTGATGTCGCTTTTCAAGCGCTACATCACCCGCGAAACCCAAAACCTGATCAAGAATGGCGTGCGCGTGCGGTTCATTGGCGACCGCATGAAACTGGACCACAAGCTTGTCGCCCTGATGGACGAATTGGAGCTTCTGACCTGCGACAACGATCTGGTTCACCTGACGGTGGCGCTGAATTACGGCGGCCGCGATGAGGTCGCGCGGGCTACAAAGTGGCTCTCCCGCGAGGTAGCTGCTGGTCGGATCGACCCGGAAGCCGTCGACGC
>CAZWZG010000157.1:0-7249 GCA_964638245.1 uncultured Rhodobacterales bacterium | reverse complement strand
GCTCTGGCTCTGGCTCTGGCTCTGGCTCTGGCTCTGGCTCTGGCTCTGGCTCTGGCTCTGGCTCTGGCTCTGGCTCTGGCTCTGGCTCTGGCTCTGGCTCTGGCTCTGGCTCTGGAAGACGCTCAATCACCTCTTCGGGCGCGGCAAGCTCTTCTTCAGTCGCGTCGACATCTTCATCCGCCCCGTCTTCGACAATCGCCTGCAACCCCTCGTCGATCTTCGACGAAGATTTGAACATCCGATCCCGAAGCTTCTTGAAAAATGCCAAAACGCGCCCTCCAGCCTTTCCTCGGACCTAATCCACCCCACCCCGATTTGGAAGACCCCGACGACGTGCACCCGCCGCGCGCCGATGTGCTGTCAAGGATCGCCAGAGGCGACAGCGCGGCACGCGCGGCTTGTCCTTGACTGCTCATCGGCACGCAACACCCTTGGGTCGGCGATTTGAAGAGCAGCCCGCTCTTCAAACGCCTCTCAGCAAATAGGAACCGCTCTCAACCGGCGCGACCTTGAAGTACGGCGTCGCCTCACAGCTGGCAGAAACAAAAGAGCGCGGAAGCGCACGTTTAGATTTCGTCTGGAAAGTGCTTCATGGTCAGTCGGATCGGGTTGGGTGCGGCTTGCCCGAGCCCACAGATCGACGCATCGCCCATCGCCGTGCAAAGCTCTTCCAGAAGGCCTTGATCCCACTGGTCGGCTTGCATCAGCTTGACGGCCTTCTCACAGCCGACACGACAAGGCGTGCATTGCCCGCAGCTTTCGTCTTCGAAAAACCGCAGCATGTTGAGTGCCGCCGCCCGCGCACTGTCCTTGTCAGAAAGCACCACAACCGCCGCCGAACCGATGAAACTTCCATGGGGCTGGAGCGTGTCGAAATCGAGCGGAATGTCGTCCATGGACGCTGGCAGCAGTCCCGATGATGGGCCGCCCGGCTGGTAGGCCTTGAACGCATGGCCATCCGCCATGCCGCCCGCTGCGTCAATGATATCGATGATGGTCGACCCCGCCGGCAGAAGGTAAACGCCGGGCGCCGCAACGCGACCGGAAACCGAGAAGGATCGCAAGCCTTTGCGCCCGTTCTTTTCGGTCGCATTCAAGACTTCGGGGCCCTCGCGGCACACCCGCGCGACCCAGTGGAGCGTTTCGATGTTGTGCACCAGGGTTGGGCGTCCAAAGACACCGACCTCGGCAACAAAGGGCGGTCGATGTCGCGGCAGGCCGCGCTTGCCTTCGATCGACTCGATCATCGCGCTTTCTTCGCCGCAGATATAGGCCCCCGCCCCACGGCGCAGATCGATAAAGCCGGGTTCAACAATTCCTGCCTCTTCCAGCGCCGCGATCTCGCGCGCCAAGATTTCCAGAACGGCGGGGTACTCGTCGCGCATGTAGATGAAGGCCGTTTCCGCCTCGACGGCCCACGCGGCGATCAGCATGCCCTCAAGGAAAAGATGCGGTACGCGTTCAAGGTAGTAGCGATCCTTGAACGTACCCGGTTCACCTTCATCGCCATTCACAGCCAGATAGCGCGGTCCCTCATAGCTGCGCACAAAGCCCCATTTGCGCCCGGACGGAAAGCCCGCACCGCCTAGACCGCGCAGCCCGCTTGCAAGCACGGCCTCTTGCACCTGCTCCCAGTCACCGCTTTCGCGCAGCTTCAAAAGCGCATCATACCCACCCGCCGCACGATAGGCTTCAAATGTCTCATACTCCGGGATCACCACGTGTGTCTCGCCCTCGGCAAGGGCAACCTCCACGGCTTCAGGCGTCGCATGATCCAGATGGAAATGCCCGATCTCGCAGACCGGTGCCGTATTACAGCGCCCCATGCAGGGCGCGCGCAGAACGCGCACTTCGGCCGGATCCAGCCCATCTTCCAAAGCCGTTTTCAGGGCTTCGGCCCCGGCAAGCTCGCAGGAAAGGCTGTCGCACACGCGGATCGTCAATGCAGGCGGCACCGGATCATCTTCGCGAAGCGGATCAAAATGCGCATAGAAGGTCGCAACCTCCCAGACCTCGGCCATGGACAGCCGCATCTCTTCGGCCAGCGCACGCAAATGCGCCGCGCTTTGGTGACCGTACGCGTCCTGAATCAGATGGAGGTACTCAATCAAAAGGTCCCGCCGGCGCGGACGGTCGCCTAGAAGGCTCCGCACCTCAGCCAGAGCCTGATCGTCAAGCTGCCGGCCCTTGGGCGTTTTGCGCCCTTTACCGCGCCCCGATTTCCAGACCCCTTTGCGCTTTTGATCGTCGAGCGCCATGGCTCCCTCCACAGATTTTTTTGGAGACTGCGCCGAAGTCGGCGCGATGGCCAGCCCGTCTCCGACGGCTTCTGACCTATCCGCGTCGCCAATCGGAAACGTTCACACTGATTTGTCACTTTTTCACCCGCGCATGGCGTGGCATGGTCGAGCCCATGCGCGGTGTTGTGTTGCCAATTCTATTTGCCCTTGCCGGTCCGGCGTTTAGCCAGACGCCGCTGACGGCGGAAGAGTTTGACGCCTATACCCGCGGCAAGACCTTGACCTACGCAGATCAGGGGGAGGTTTTCGGGATCGAAGAGTATCTCGAAAATCGCCGCGTGCGCTGGTCCTACAACGACGGGGAGTGTCAGGACGGCACTTGGTTCGAGAACGGGCCGCTGATCTGTTTTGTCTATGATGGTATTGGCGTGCCGCAATGCTGGACGTTCACGCTTGGACCCAACGGCCTTGAGGCGCAGTTCGAAAACGACCCCGATGACAGGCCCATCTACGAGACTGCCCAGTCTGAAGAACCACTTTTGTGTCTCGGGCCGCCTGTGGGCGTCTGAAGTCCAAAAAAAGGGGGCTGTCTGCCCCCCGCGCGTTCCGCGCTCCCCCCGAGGATACTTGTAGACCTTTGGAGACCTAGAAAAGGCTGCCTTGATCAGAACCCTTCGGCTTTGATTTCTTAGAGCTCGGTTTTGCCGGAGCGGCTCCTACGGACAGGCGCCCATCCCGGAACTCGATTTCGACATGGCTGGCTGAAGCTGCGCTGGCCTTGTCCGGCGCAAGCGCGCCGTCCGCGCGTACAAGAGCATAGCCGCGCCCGAGCGTGGCATGGTAGCCTAGGCTTTCGCGCAGCCGATCCGTCGTGGCGAGGCGTTCAGAACGTTTCTCGATCACGCGCTCCATAGCCGGGGTCAGGCGCGCCGCAAGACGGGCGAGCGCCTCACGTTCAACACTGACCCGCCCTCGCAAAACACTCGGGCGCAGCCCCCCGGACGCGCGCGCAAACCTGTCTCGATGGCGGCTCGTCCCTTGCATCAGTGCGGCTGGCAGCGCCCGTTCGGCAGCGTCGAGCCTCTGGCGCGGCGTTGTCAGAAGCGTTTCGGGTCGCGGCAGGGCGCGCGCAACATCACGTAGGCGTTCCTTGCGACGCGTCACGCCTTGTTCGACCCCGCGCAAAAGCCGGGCATCCTGCGCTTCGACCCAACCAAGAAGATCCAGACGCACAGGTACGGCCATCTCGGCCGCTGCGGTCGGCGTCGGAGCACGGCGGTCAGCCGCGTGATCAATGAGGGTCGTGTCGGTTTCATGGCCCACTGCCGAAATCAGCGGAATGTCACTTGCTGCCGCCGCGCGCACCACGATCTCTTCGTTGAAGCTCCAAAGGTCCTCGATAGACCCTCCGCCCCGCGCCACGATCAAAAGGTCTGGACGGGGCAAGGCGCCGCCGGGCGTGAGCGCGTTGAACCCTTCGATCGCCCGCGCGACTTCTTTCGCCGAGCGATCGCCTTGAACCGCAACGGGCCATAAGAGCACCTTGCGCGGGAACCTGTCTCGCAAGCGATGCAGGATGTCACGGATCACTGCCCCAGTGGGTGAGGTCACGACACCAATGATTTCAGGCAGATAAGGGATCGGCTTTTTGCGGGAGCCATCGAAAAGGCCTTCTGCTTCCAGTGCTTTCTTGCGCTTTTCCAGCATGGCCATAAGAGCGCCAACACCTGCGGGACGCAGTTCTTCCACGATCAATTGATAGCGGGATGAGCCGGGAAAGGTCGTCATGCGCCCGATGGCGACAACCTCCATCCCCTCTTCGGGTTGGACGGCAAGGCGTGCGGCCTGCCCTTTCCAGGTCACTGAGGACAACAGCGCTTTTTCGTCCTTGAGATCGTAATAAAGGTGTCCTGAGCGTGCGATGGTCACGCGCCCGACCTCGCCCTTGACCCGAACCCGTCCAAACTCGCCTTCGATGACGCGTTTGACCGCGCCCGACAGTTCGCTGACGGTGAAATCATGGGCGTTTTCGCCGGGTTTGTCGTCTTCAAAAAGGTCCATGGCGCCGCTCGGATCCCGCCTTGTCTTGTGCCTGCTGGGTGGCGAGCCTAAAACGCGGAGGACACGAAGGGAAGCGGCATGAACATCTTGATCCTCGGCGGCGGCGGGCGTGAACACAGCCTGGCCTGGGCGGTGAAGCAGAACCCCAAATGCGACCGCCTGATCGTGGCGCCGGGGAATGCCGGAATTGACGAGATCGCCGATTGTGCGACGCTGGATATCGAGGATGGGGCTGCTGTTGCCGAGTTTGCGGTGCGGCACTCGGTCGACCTTGTGATCGTAGGCCCCGAAGCACCCTTGGTGGCGGGTGTGGCTGACGCTTTGCGCGACGCAGGGTTGCTCGTGTTCGGCCCCTCAGCGGCGGCCGCACAGCTGGAAGCCTCCAAGAGTTTCACCAAGGAGGTTTGCGACGCGTCAGGCGCTCCAACGGCGGCTTGGGCGCGCTTCGATGCAGCCGAACCGGCGAAAACCTACGTGCGGGAACAGGGCGCGCCGATTGTGGTCAAGGCGGATGGCTTGGCAGCCGGCAAGGGTGTGACCGTTGCGGAGACTGTCGAGCAGGCCGAGGCCGCGATTGATGACGCTTTTGGCGGGGCCTTCGGTGCGGCCGGTGCAGAAGTCGTTATCGAGGAATTCATGGCTGGCGAAGAGGCCAGTTTTTTTGTCCTTTGCGATGGCGAAGTCGCGCTGCCCATTGGCACAGCCCAAGACCACAAGCGCGTTGGCGAAGGCGACATTGGCCCCAACACGGGCGGCATGGGGGCCTATTCCCCAGCGCCGATCCTTGATCAATTACAGCAGGACCAGGTCATGGCGCAGATCATTCGCCCAACCCTGGCCGAGATGGCACGGCGCGGCACGCCGTTTCAGGGCGTGCTCTATGCCGGGTTGATGATCGAGAAGGGTCAGGCGCGCCTTGTCGAATACAACGCGCGTTTCGGCGACCCGGAATGTCAGGTGCTGATGATGCGGCTTGGCGCGCAAGCATTGGACCTGATCCATGCGGCCGCAGAAGGGCGCCTTGCGGAGGCTCGCGTCAATTGGGCCCCTGACCACGCGATGACGGTTGTGATGGCGTCAAACGGCTATCCCGGGGCCTATAAGAAGGGCGGAGCGATCACTGGTTTGGATGATCTGCGCGAAAGTTCGTCCGAAATGGTTTTTCATGCCGGAACGGCCCGGTCGGAGGGCCAGCTTGTCGCCTCAGGTGGTCGTGTCCTCGCAGTGACCGCACGCGGGGAGAGTCTTTCCCAAGCGCGCGACCGGACGTACGCGCTCGTTGATCGCGTTGGCTTTGAGACGGGGTTTTACCGGCGCGACATCGGCTGGCGGGCCTTGGATTCGCGCCCTACGGACAAGCCATAGCGCGGGCAAAGCTATCGCGCCCGGAATGGCGACCGATATCGTTAGACTCGATGGAACGACCATCAAACGTCAGTGCCAATAGTCTGTTCCATGACGCGTCCGCGACGATCATTTCGGGTCCCTCACCGCAATCCCGGATACCGCCCGCGATGTCACGCTCTCCGATGCGGTGGTTCGTGACGCCGGGGAACTGGCCAACCTCCACAAGCGCACCGTCCTCGAAACGCCAAACCCGCGCAGTCTTGGCCAAATGCGGCCGGTCAACATAGGCGATCTCGATCGCGCCGTCGCCGTCCAGATCCGCGGCCCCGATCGGAGCAAGCCAACGGTTGGATCGACCGATGTGGGGAGTTGCGGCCACAAGCCCGCTGTCATCATAGATCGAGAGCCGTGCGCCAAGCGCCGACTGAGCCTCAACGACGATCACTTCGCGTTCTCCATCCAGATCGACGTCAAACAAGCGCGGCTCGGTGTCTTCGAAAACGCGATCCTCAGGTAGAACGATGCGCAACCGCTTGCCCGATGCTGTCACAAGAGCGAGTGTTCCGTGTTCAATGGCGTCGCCAAGGACACCGTGGGCATAGCGTGTTGTAGGGTCTTCATAGGTGGCGCGACGGATGTCTTCAGCAGCCGCACCCATCGGCAGCGATAACAACAGGCAAAAGGCTATAAACGCGCGGCGCGCGGGCCGTAGCCAAGAGCGCCACGGAAGACGCCGCGCCCGGATCATCAGATCTGACGCTCTGGCATCCGCACGACAAGACCGTCCAGTTCGTCAGAAACCTTCAACTGACAGGTCAGGCGCGATTGTTCGGGGTCAGGCTGATAGGCGAAGTCCAGCATGTCTTCTTCCATCGGGTCTTTCGCTGGCAGCTTGTCGACCCACGCCGCGTCCACGTAGACATGACAGGTCGAGCATGCACAGGCCCCGCCGCAATCTGCTTCGATGCCGGGGATGTTGTTGTCGCGCGCGCCTTCCATGACGGTCATGCCGGTGGAAACCTCGACGACATGCTCTTTGCCGCCATGCTCGATATAGGTGATTTTAGCCATCGTCTTCCTCAACTTGCTTGATCGCTATGTAGCGGCTCGCCCCCTGCTCTTCCAGTTGCTTTCTGCATGATCCGTATTTGCAAGGTCAGACTTGCGTGATCAGCATTTTGTTCTATTTTTGTTCTCATGACTGTCGTGCGCCCTGTCTCACGGGTCCCCTGGCCCGTTCCGCCTGCATGTGTGCCCCATGGGGATCTTGGGTTGGTCAGCAATGGCGCCCGCATTGCTGTTGCCGGGCTGGTGCTGGTCCGCCAGCGCCCCGGAACGGCCAAGGGCGTGATCTTCATCACGTTGGAAGATGAAACGGGCGTGTCCAACATCGTGGTCTGGCGCAAGAAATACGAAGAGTTCCGCCGCGCCGTGATCGCGGGGCGGGCCTTGAAGATCACCGGGCGGGTTCAGCGCGAAGGTCCCGTGACCCATATCGTCGCCGAAACGGTCGAGGATATCTCGTGGATGCTGGACGAATTGGTGCGCGAAAGGCCTGTCGCCCAGACGGTGCATACGCCATGTATCGCGGCGGATCAGCC
>CAZWZG010000156.1:0-7302 GCA_964638245.1 uncultured Rhodobacterales bacterium | reverse complement strand
GGTGACTTCTTCGGTCACGGTATGCTCGACCTGAACGCGCGGGTTGACCTCGATGAAGTAAAAGGCGCCGTCTTCCATATCCATCAGGAATTCGACCGTCCCGGCGCATTCATAGCCGACCTCAGCTGCGATTTTGCGACCCAGTTCAGCCAAGTCCTTGCGTTGGGCCTCGCTCAAATACGGGGCCGGGGCGCGCTCAACGACTTTCTGGTTGCGCCGCTGGACCGAGCAATCGCGCTCCCAAAGATGATAGATGCTTCCGGCCTTATCGCCGAGGATCTGAACCTCGACATGGCGGGCTTTCAGGATCATCTTTTCCAGATACCCTTCGCCATTACCAAAGGCGGCTTCCGCCTCGCGACGTCCCTCTAGGACCTTTTCTTCAAGCTCGTCGGGACCAGCAATCGGGCGCATCCCACGTCCGCCACCGCCCCAGGAAGCTTTGAGCATCAAGGGATAGCCGATTTCAGCCGCATCCTTGGCGATGGCGGACATGTCGTCGCCAAGCACGTCGGTCGCCGGAATAACCGGGACGCCTGCCTTGATCGCGACTTGTCGGGCCGAGGCTTTGTCCCCAAGACGCCGCATCGTATCCGCCGAAGGCCCGATGAATGTGATGCCGTTGGCGGCACAAGCGTCTACAAGTTCGGGGTTCTCGGACAGAAGGCCATAACCGGGGTGGATGGCATCTGCACCGCTTTCGCGGGCGACACGGATGATTTCCTCAATCGAAAGATAGGCCTGAACCGGGCCAAGCCCCGCGCCGATCCGATACGCCTCATCTGCCTTGAAGCGATGGAGTGATAGTTTGTCTTCCTCGGCAAAGACCGCGACCGTGCGCTTGCCCAATTCGTTGGCCGCGCGCATGACGCGAATGGCGATCTCCCCACGGTTGGCGATGAGGATTTTCTTGAAGTCGGCCATTGGCGTCTCCGCAGGTCTTTTTGCAGTTGCAGCATGGATAGGCGGAAAAGCCGGGGGGAACAAGCGAAGCGCGCGTTCAGGCGGTTTTGACCAGCCGATCTTTTGCCTCAGAGGGACGGTTGATCCCGATCTGTGCCATGTTCGAAACAAGATCGGCTTTCAGGATGTCCACCAAATGGGGCAAACCTTGTGCTCCCAGTGCTGCCAGCGCGAAGTGCCATGCACGGCCCAGCATCACGAAATCAGCGCCAAGCGCTTTGGCCCGCAGAATATCAAGGCCACCCTCGACACCGCTGTCGAAAATCAGGGGATAGTCCGGACCGACGGCATCGCGGATGCCCGGTAGGCACTCGATGGATGATAGTGACCCTGCAAACTGACGACCTGCATGGTTGGACACCCAGACGGCATCTGCGCCGGCGTCTTTGCAGCGCGCTGCCTCTTCGGGATCAAGAATGCCTTTTACAATGAATGGTCCGTCCCAACTGGCACGCAACGAGTCGATGTACGCCCAGTCTGGATTGCCGCGGATCAGGTAGCCAATATGCTGGTTCACTGGCAGGTTCTTGGCCGTGCTGGCATACTTTTCGATTGTCTTGAGCCGGGGCTTGCCGCGACCAGCAAAGCCCATTGTCCAGGCCGGTTTGAGGGCACATTGCAGCGCGATCCGCGGCGTGATCCGCGGCGGCTGGGTCAGGCCAGAGCGTGTCTGACGCTCGCGACGCGAGGCTGCCGGAATATCAACGGTAATGACCAGGGTTCCAAAACCTGCATCGCGCGCCCGCCCGACAATGTCATCCCGGATCGCGATGTCCTTCGCGGGGTAAAGCTGAAACCAAGCGTCCTTTGCAACGCGCCCCACCACTTCGGGTGTCTCGGCAGCCACATTGGACAGCGTGTAGGGCAGATCGGCTTTTGCCGCATAGCGCGCAAGGTGGCGTTCAGCATCGGCCCACATCAGGCCGGACATGCCAACGGGCGCGATCCCGACGGGCAGGGGGTGTGTCTTGCCCAGAAAGGTCGTGCCGAGGTCAGGGGCGAGCTCGCCTTTCATGACCGCCGGGCGAAACAGAACTTTGTCCAAGGCAGACCGGTTCCGATGCAGCGTCGCTTCATTCCCCGTACCGCTGTCTAAAAACTCCCAAACGAAATGCGGAATGCGGCGCTGGGCGCGCGCGCGCAGATCAGAGATCGCGGGATAGCGTTGGAGAAGGTCCATATGACGGTTTTTACCGTCGGATCAGACGGTTGGGAAGGGTGTGAACATTGCATGAACAAACCTTTTCATGCCCGCAATCCCGCGCTAGGTTAATGCCCATGAGCAGTTTCAACGATGAAGACGCCTTTGAAGGGGCGATGTCGCTGTCCCAACAGGCGATGGCCGCGCGTAGCGCGCCCTATCTTGATGGCCTGAATCCGGCTCAGCGCGAAGCCGTCGAAGCCATTGAAGGCCCCGTCCTGATGCTCGCCGGGGCGGGGACGGGCAAAACCCGCGCCCTTACCACCCGGATTGCGCATTTGTTGCGCACGGGCACCGCGCGTCCGAACGAAATCCTGGCTGTGACCTTCACCAACAAAGCCGCTCGCGAGATGAAGAACCGTGTCGCCAAGCTTTTGGGCGAGGCGGTGGAGGGGATGCCGTGGCTCGGCACGTTCCATGCGATCTGTGTGAAATTGCTGCGCCGCCATGCGGAACTGGTCGGGCTAAAGTCGAATTTCACGATTCTGGACACGGACGATCAGGTCCGCTTGATGAAGCAACTGATCGTGGCCGAGAACATCGATGACAAGCGCTGGCCCGCGCGACAACTGGCGCACATTATTGACGGCTGGAAGAACCGCGGCTGGACGCCAGAGCGGGTGCCTGCGGCCGAGGCGGGGGCCTTCAATCATCGCGGGACCGAGCTTTATGCGGCGTATCAGGAGCGTCTGAAGACGCTCAATGCTGTCGATTTTGGCGATCTGCTTCTGCACGTCCTGACCATCTTTCAGACCCACGAGGACGTGCTGGCACAGTACCAGCGCTGGTTCCGCTACATCCTCGTGGACGAGTATCAGGATACGAACGTTGCCCAGTACCTTTGGCTGCGGCTCCTGGCGGGCGGGCACAAGAACATCTGCTGCGTGGGAGACGACGATCAGTCGATCTATGGTTGGCGCGGCGCCGAGGTCGGGAACATCCTGAAGTTCGAAAAGGACTTTCCCGGCGCGACTGTGATCCGCCTTGAGCAGAACTATCGCTCGACCCAGCACATCCTTGCTGCTGCCAGCGGCCTGATCACCGCCAATTCCGGGCGTTTGGGCAAAACGCTTTGGACCGACGCAAATGGGGGCGAGAAGGTCCGCCTCATTGGCCACTGGGACGGTGAAGAGGAAGCACGCTGGATTGGGGAAGAGATCGAGGCGATGCAAGGCGGCACGCGCGGCATGGACCCGATGTCGCTGGACAACACGGCCATTCTGGTGCGCGCGTCCCATCAGATGCGGGCCTTCGAAGATCGATTTTTGACCATCGGCTTGCCTTACCGCGTCATCGGCGGTCCGCGATTTTACGAGCGCATGGAGATCCGCGATGCCATGGCCTATTTCCGTCTGTCGGTCAGCACCGAAGACGATCTGGCCTTCGAGCGGATCGTGAATACTCCCAAGCGCGGGCTGGGCGACAAGGCGCAGCAGAAAATTCAAAGCGCGGCGCGGGCCAACGGTGTCTCGCTTTTTGAAGGCGCCCGACTGTTGCTGGCGGCCAAGGGGCTTGGCGGCAAGGGTGCGGTCGAGCTTCAGCGGCTCGTTGATGGCCTTGACCGCTGGAACGCAGCCGTGCGCAAAGGCGACAGCCATATTGAACTGGCCGAAATCATTCTGGAAGAATCCGGCTACACCGAGATGTGGCAGAACGACAAGACGCCCGAAGCGCCGGGGCGGCTGGAGAACCTCAAAGAACTGATCAAGGCGCTGGAAAGCTTTGAAAATTTCCAAGGGTTCCTCGAACACATCGCCCTGATCATGGACAACGAAAGCGAAGACCGAGAAGAAAAAGTCTCGATCATGACGCTTCATGCAGCCAAGGGGTTGGAGTTTCCGGCTGTGTTCTTGCCCGGGTGGGAAGACGGACTCTTCCCGTCACAACGCTCGATGGACGAAACCGGCCTCAAAGGGCTCGAGGAAGAGCGTCGCCTGGCGTATGTCGGCATTACCCGCGCGGAAGAGGTGTGCACGATTTCGTTCGCCGCGAACCGGCGCGTTTTTGGCCAATGGCAATCATCGCTGCCGTCGCGCTTTATCGATGAATTGCCCGCTGATCATGTAGATGTCCTTACCCCGCCGGGCCTTTACGGCGGGGGCTTTGGAGCCGCCGCACCGCAGTCGGATATTGCGGAAAAAGCGGCGAACGCGAACGTGTATAATTCTCCGGGCTGGAAACGGCTCCAAGCACGGACAGGTGAACACGGGCTCAGCCAGCCCCGTGAAGCCAAGGGCCTGGTCATCGATATGAACGCGGTGTCGTCCTTTGAACAGGGCGACCGGGTGTTCCATCAGAAATTCGGCTATGGCATTGTCTGCGATATCGAAGGTGACAAGCTGGATATCGAGTTCGACAAAGCTGGAGCAAAGAAGGTCGTCGCCAAGTTTGTCACATCGGCTGACGATCCATCTGACGTGCCGTTCTGAGGTTTCTGAAACCCGTCAACAGCAGCACTAGAATACCGACCGCAGCGAGCGTGGTGATACCGATTTGCTCCGCGCCATTGGCAACGGCGACACCGACCAGCGCCCAGATGACGGCCAATAGGTACTCGGGCACGTTCGGTCTGCGTGTTGAGGTCACCAAAGCCACTGCCAGCGCAAGGGTGATCCCCAAATAGGCCCAAGTGACCGCATCCGCTGCGATCCCGTAGCCTGCCATTGTTGTGGCCAAAGACACAGCCGACGCTGCCGTGAGCCATCCTGCATAAAGGCCGACCGGCACCGCGAACAGCCAGCGATCGCGGCCTGGCGCTTGCAGAAGAGCGATGATCGCGCCGCCCGCCATGATGAAAATCGTAACGGTTGCCCAGATGGCGCTTGCGTTGGCGATCGCCAACCACGGCACGCCAACCGCAAGGCTCAGCGCAAGAGCAGGGCGCGCCGCGTGCCAGTCTTCCGCGTCCGAGCGCCTGATCGCACCAAAAACGGCTGACACCACAAGCCAAAGGTAAATCAGACCCCAGATCGAAAACGCATAACCTGCCGGCTGGACCGGTGGGTCAATCTGCGGATTGGGCAGTTGATCCGCCGTGAAGCCAGAAAAAGGAGAGGTCACGAGCGGGGCCGCTGCAAAGGCGACGGCCAGCAAGGCGACAAGAGTTGCGAGTATGCGCATTTTTCCTCCGGGGGATCGTGGTCATTCACACTTGGAATGCATCAACGGCATGTCCAGTTCCGTGACCGCAATAAAAAAGCGGCGACACCAGGGAGGAGGAAGGTGCCGCCGCCATTAACAGAGGCCCAGGGAGGAGGAAGGGCCGTCTGATCTCTAACTCGTTAGCTGCCGTAAGCAGCCTGGTAGGCTATGGCTCGGAGGTTTTCACTTCCAAGCCCAAGGTCGTTGCGCTCACGAATGCTCAGAGAATTGAGCTCCGTCAGCGTTCGGCGGTACGTGCGGTACCGCGCAAAGCGACCAGCCAGTCCGGCCGGTGCGTTCAGGTTGGCAGTGCTCGTGCCATGCGATGTGTCGTTGTACTTGCTCATTTTGAACCTCGGGGGTCATCGTTACGAGCATCAAGTTAGGCTGTTTCTGCGATTGCACAATAGACTCCGCCGCAATGCTGCTATGCAGCAAGTGCAACTGTGGTAACGTAAAATTTAGACATCCAGCATGTTTTTGCGCTGATTGCTTGCGCATTTCTTCGCACGCGCCAAATAATGCTAAGGAAATGGGCAACGGGGGGCCAAATGACCGTCACAAGGCAGGATGTGATCGAGGCTTTGCGCGGTGTTCCGTTGCCGGGCGGACAGCGTTTGGGCGACTCAGACATGCTTCGCGCCCTGGCCATCGAGGGTGGCGACGTGCGATTCGTCATTGAAGCGCCGACGCCGGAGGTTGCGCGAGACTTCGGACCCGTGAAAGATCTGGCAGAACGCCGCGTGAAAGAGATCGCCGACGTGACGTCGGTTTCCATCGTGGTGACAGCGCACAGCGCGCAAGGCGCACCCGAAGCGGCCCAACAGCCCCCTTCGCTCAAGGTCGGACGTCACCCGACGCCCAACAAGGGTCCCGAGAAGGTCAGCGGCATCAAAAGCATTATCGCGATTGGTTCCGGCAAGGGCGGGGTGGGCAAGTCCACGGTAACCGCCAACCTTGCGGTCGCGCTTGCCAAGGCTGGCCGACGTGTGGGCCTGTTGGACGCTGATATCTACGGCCCATCGCAACCGCGCATGATGGGCGTGTCCAAACGCGCAGGCTCGCCTGACGGCAAGATCATCATTCCTAACGAGGCTCATGGGCTGAAAATCATGTCGATCGGCTTCATGCTCGAAGAAGGCAAAGCGGTCGTCTGGCGTGGCCCGATGTTGATGGGCGCGTTGCAACAGATGATGACGCAGGTCGCTTGGGGGGAGCTCGATGTTCTTCTGGTCGATCTGCCTCCCGGGACGGGCGACGTACAGCTGACGCTGTCCCAGCGCTTTGACGTTACCGGCGCTATTATTGTGTCTACGCCCCAAGACGTCGCTCTTCTCGATGCCCGTAAGGCCATCGATATGTTCAACACGCTCAAAACGCCCGTTCTCGGGCTTATCGAGAACATGACTACTTATATATGTCCCAAATGCGGACATGAGGCGCATCTCTTCGGGCATGGCGGTGTTGCCAAGGAGGCCGAGGCGCTTGGCCTGCCGCTTTTGGCGGCGTTGCCCGTCGATTTGGACACGCGCCTTGCCGGAGATCACGGTCGACCGGTGGCGTTGGGGCAGTCGGCGGCGGCCGACGCTTATGCGCAATTGGCGGACCGTTTGGTGCAGGGTGGAATGGCCTGAATCCGGTTTGGGATTTCATGGCCTGACGACTCAAAAACACTGAATCAACTCATTCAGAACGCGAAAACTGCGCGGAATCCCGCGTAGCCCCGATTTTTCTGGGATTTTTTGGGAAACCATGTTCGCAGCTGGCTGTCGCAGCATTTTGACGGCTGTGTGTTTAGAGACACCATATATAGATGCCTGAGGCTTGAATTCGCAGATCTTGCGGTCTGCGCTGGGCCGTACTTCCAACTTTTCCCAAATTTTTTAGTTGAAACCCATGTTTTCCCATGTCATCCCTAATGCATCGAGTGAAGCGGTTTAGCGATTAGGGGCACAAAGACCCCGTCAAATAAACATAAGCAGGTTTCGTACAGGCAC
>CAZWZG010000155.1:0-7325 GCA_964638245.1 uncultured Rhodobacterales bacterium | reverse complement strand
CTGATGTCGAACCACGGCAACTACATCGTCTCGATGGGCAATGTGTGGCGCTGGATGGCCGAACACGCCGAAGCGGTTGGCGTCGACATTTATCCCGGCATGGCTGCGGCAGAGGTTGTTGATGGCGATAACGGCGAAGTCAAAGGCGTGGTCGCGGGCGAGTTTGGCAAGAACCCGGATGGGACGCCATCGGATGCCTACGAGCCGGGGATGGAGCTTCTGGGCAAGTACGTCTTCTTTGCCGAGGGCGTTCGGGGCAGCCTCTCAAAAGAGGTGATCGCGAAATACGAGCTTGATGCCGACAGTGAGCCGCAGAAATACGGCCTTGGCATGAAAGAGCTTTGGGAAATCGATCCCGAGAAGCACGATGAGGGCTCGGTCCTGCACACGATGGGTTGGCCATTGGGCAAGAACGCAGGCGGCGGTAGCTTCATCTACCATTTGGATAATAATCAGGTCTATGTCGGTTTCGTGGTGCACCTGAACTACGAGAACCCGCACCTCTTCCCTTATATGGAATTCCAGCGTTTCAAGCATCATCCGGAAATTGCAAAGCTGCTCGAAGGCGGTAAGCGCATCGCCTATGGCGCACGAGCCATTTCCGAGGGTGGTTTTCAATCCATGCCAAAGGCGGTCTTCCCAGGCGGCGCGCTTTTGGGCTGCTCGGTCGGATTGGTCAACGTGCCCCGGATCAAGGGCAATCACAATGCTATGCTTTCGGGTATTGCTGCGGCAGAAGCAGCCTATGAAGCGCTATCTGACGATCGCGCCGGCGATGTGCTTGAAGACTACAACAAAGACCTGCGCAGTGGCCCGATTGCTCAAGACCTGCGCCCTGTCGAAAACGTCAAACCCCTCTGGTCGCGCTACGGTCTTCTGGCCTCGCTCGGGCTTGGCGGGTTTGACATGTGGTTCCGCACGCTGACCAAGCACTCACTCTTGGGGACGCTCAGCCACGGCAAGTCGGATGCCGCAGCCACCAATAAGGCCGCCAAATTCGAGAAGATCGAATACCCAAAACCCGATGGCGTGCTCAGCTTTGATCGCCTGACCAACGTCAGCTTTTCCTTCACGAACCACGAGGAAAGCCAGCCCGCACACCTTAAACTCACCGACCCGGATATTCCGATCAAAGTGAACCTACCGGAATACGCTGAACCGGCTGAACGCTATTGCCCGGCGGGGGTCTATGAGATCGTCGAAGACGCGGGCGAAAAGAAGTTCCAGATCAACTTCCAAAACTGCGTCCATTGCAAAACCTGTGACATCAAAGATCCAAGCCAGAACATCACCTGGACGGTTCCACAGGGCGGCGACGGACCCAATTACCCCAATATGTAACGTCTGCGCGAGAGAATGGCGACAATTGGACCCGGTGCGTTGCCAGCCCCGGGTTCAGTGGCTACGTTTTCGGCTAACCAATAGATGGAGCCTTCTCGCGTGAGAAAACTGACCTCGATTGCACTGATCGCCGCGCTGTTCGCGTCGACCTCTGCACATGCCCAGGGCAACGCTGGAGAGTATCTGGCCGCTCGGCAGGCCGGAATGATGAGCGACTACCGCGCCGCCGCGCAATACTATTCGCGCGCTCTGATGCGGGACCGCTCCAATCCGGTTTTGCTGGAAAACGGCGTTACTGCGTACATCGGTCTTGGCGATTTGGAGCGTGCGCGCGTCCTTGCTGATCAACTGGCGCGTCTTGGGTTGGAAAGCCAGATTGCGAACCTTGCCATTGTTGGGGGGCGCGTCGTGGACGAAGACTACGGCGGTCTTGCCGCGCAATTGGGTGAGTCCGAAACCGTCGGCCCACTCTTTGACGGTTTGGCGCGCGCATGGGCGTTGGTCGGTGCGGGTGCCATGGGAGAAGCGATCGACGCCTTCGATACCGTCAGCGACTCACCGGGCTTGGCGGCCTTTGGCCTGTATCACAAGGCTCTTGCCTTGGCGTTGGTCGGGGATTTCGAAGGGGCCGATGCGCTTATGTCCGGGGATGGCGGCGCGGAACTACGCCTCACCCGCCGCGGTTTGATTGCCCATGTACAGGTCATGAGCCAGCTCGAGCGCAACGAAGACGCTGTTTCAATGATCGAACAGTTCTTTGGGACGAGCCTTGATCCAGAGTTGGAAGCGATCCACGGGCAATTGTCAGTTGGCGCGACGCTACCGTTCACAGCTATCGAAAATGCCGGCGATGGCATTGCGGAAGTATTTTATACGATCGCCGCCGCGCTCGAGACGGAGGCGCAACCGGGCTTCACGCTGCTCTATGCCCGCATGGCGCAAATGCTGCGAGACGACCATGTGGACGCGATCCTATTGTCGGCGCGGCTGCTCGAAGATCTTGACCGCTATGATCTGGCGACAGACACCTACGATCTGGTGCCACGCTCGCACCCGTCCTACCATCTGGCCGAACTTGGTCGCGCAGAAGCGTTGCGGCGTACCGACCGCCAGGATGCGGCGATCGAGGTTCTGAGCCAGCTTTCGGAAAGCCACGGGGAACTGATCCGCGTCCATCGCGCGCTTGGCAATGTCCTTCGCAGTGAAGAGCGTTGGGAAGACGCGGTGGCAGCCTATGACAGGGCTGTGGACCTGATTGACGAGCCGACGGCGCGCGACTGGTTCACCTACTACGTGCGCGGAACGGCCCACGAACGGGCCGGAAACTGGCCATCTGCGGAGGCCGATTTTCGGCGTGCAATGGAGCTGGACGACAATCAGCCTCTTTTGCTGAACTACCTTGGATACTCGCTGGTCGAAAAGCAAACGAATCTGGATGAGGCTTTGGAACTGATCCAAAAAGCGCTCCAGCTGGACCCGGAATCCGGCCATATCACGGACAGCCTTGGCTGGGTCTACTACCGTCTCGGCCGCTACGAGGATGCAATCGCCCCGATGGAGCGCGCGGTGGAATTGATGCCGGTAGACCCGATCATCAACGACCATCTTGGCGATGTGTATTGGGCCGTTGGCCGCTATCGCGAGGCTGAATTCCAATGGCAACGCGCGCTCAGCTTTGATCCGGAGCCAAAAGAAGCCGATCGCATCCGTCGCAAGCTGCAGGTCGGGCTTGATCAGGTGCTGGAGGACGAAGGCGCGCCGCCCCTGCAGATGGCCAATGACGACGGTTGAGGAATTCGCCCCGGCCAAGGTCAACCTGACGCTTCACATCACAGGGCAACGTGCCGACGGCTATCACCTCCTGGACTCGCTGGTGGCCTTTCCCGCCGTTGGTGATTTGGTGTCCGCGTCGCAAGCAGACACGCTGTCTCTGCGCGTTGACGGACCCAAGGCAGCAGGCGTTCCCACCGGCCCGGACAACCTGATGATCAAGGCGGCACGCTGGTTGAAGCCAGACGGAACAGCCGCGCTCCACTTGACCAAGGCGCTGCCACACCCGGCAGGGATAGGTGGTGGTTCAGCGGACGCCGCAGCAACGCTTCGCGCGTTGTCGCGTCTCTGGGATGTGCCGTTGCCAGCTACCCACGAAACGGTCGAACTGGGCGCGGATGTGCCCGTTTGCATGCAAGCCGTGCCGCCTCAGATCATGCGGGGTATCGGCGATGAATTGACACTTGAGCCCGGTATCCCCCATTTCTGGATGGTCCTCGTCCATCCCGGTGTCGATTGCCCCACCGGTGCCGTGTTTGCCCGGCTCGACCAAAAAAACAACGCTCCGATGAGCGCACAAAACGGTTTTTACGGGTTCCGCGACTTTGTTGACTGGTTGGCGCTTCAGCGGAACGACCTTGAAGCGCCCGCCATCGCAGTGGCCCCGGTGATTTCCGACGTGCTGGCGGCGCTCCGCCAAGATGCGGCCCTTGCCCGGATGAGCGGGTCCGGGGCGACTTGCTTTGGTCTTTATGAAACGGAAGCACAGGCCGAAGCCGCCGCAAATCGACTGAGGCATCCGGATTGGTGGGTGGTCGCCGGGCCGCTTATGTAAGCCGCGCCACGACGTAATCCGAAAGATCGCCAAGGATGTCCTTGATTTCGCTTTCGGGGAGCGGTTCCAGCGCGGCCTTTGCTTTTTCCGACCATGCGAATGCTTCGGCGCGCGTTGCCTCAAGCGTCCCGTGCTTGGCAAAAAGCGCCAGAACCTGCTCCAGATCACCGTCGTCCTGCTGACCTTTTTCGATGGTCCTCTTCCAGAAAGTGCGTTCTTCGTCATCTGCCGCAGCGATGGCCTTGATCAGGGGCAGGGTCATTTTACGCTCGCGGAAGTCATCACCGATGTTCTTGCCGGTGGCCCTGCTATCCCCTTGGTAATCCAGCAAGTCATCGGCCATCTGGAATGCGATCCCAAGGGCATCGCCGTAGTCGAACAGCGCTTGCACCTCGGCATCCGAGCGATCTGCGATCACACCGCCGACCTCGGTTGCAGCGGAAAACAGGGCCGCCGTTTTTCCGCGAACGATCTGCAAGTAAGTCTCTTCAGATGTCGCAAGGTTATGGGCGGACGCCAGCTGCAGCACTTCGCCTTCAGCGATGGTCGCAGCTGCGTTCGAAAGAATATCCAACACGCGGAGCGAGCCGGTTTCGACCATCATCTGGAACGCGCGCGCAAACAGGTAGTCTCCGACAAGTACGCTCGACTGATTGTCCCAAAGCAGGTTCGCCGTCGGGCGTCCACGCCGCTGTTGGCTTTCGTCCACGACGTCGTCGTGCAGGAGTGTGGCGGTGTGGATGAATTCCACCGTTGCTGCCAGCCGGATATGATGATCGCCGGTGTAGCCAAACATCGCCGCGCTCGCGAGCGTCAGCATGGGGCGCAGCCGTTTGCCGCCTGCTTCTACCAAATGGGCCGTCACTTGCGGAATGCGCGGCGCATGCTCGGACGCCATCCGCTCCCGGATCAGCCGGTTCACGGCCGCCAGATCGTCCGCCAGAAGGGTATTCAGGCGGTCATGGGGTTTCGTATCGGGGTTATCCAATCCCATCACACACCCTTGAGCACGCTCGACAAAAGGCAGGGTATGCCCTTATGTCCGTTTCATGAAAGAGCTTCTGCGTAGCAACGATCCAACCGTCATCGCCTTTGCCTCAGCCCTGCTTGAAGGCGAGGATATAGAGGTGTTTCGCATGGACGTCCACATGAGCGTCCTTGAGGGATCCATTGGCATTTTGCCGCAGCGACTGATGGTGGCCGATCGCGATCATTTTCGCGCCAAGGCCGTGATGACCGACAACGATATCCCTTTGGGACAATGATCACCACGCAGGATCGGTTTCTGGGCGGACGCTTGACGATTGAGCAGCCGCAAAAGGGCTATCGCGCGGGCGTTGACCCGGTTTTTCTGGCCGCCGCTGTGCCTGCTCGCGCAGGTCAATCTGTGTTGGACCTTGGGTGCGGTGTGGGCGTGGCCAGTTTGTGTCTTGGTGCGCGGGTTCCTGGGCTGAACCTGTTCGGGGTCGAGATCAACGCGGACCATGCCGCTTTGGCCGTCAAAAATGCGGATGCCAACGGCATTGCGTTTCACGTTGCGCATGTCGATCTTGCGGCTTTGCCCAACCCGCTGCGAACGCAAACCTTTGATCATGTTATCGCCAATCCACCGTACTTTTCGAACGGGACGAAGGGCGCTGGCGCACTGGCCCGCCACGAAGAGACACCGCTTGCAACATGGCTGACGGTCGGCGCCAAGCGACTTTCACCGAAAGGGCGACTGACCTTGATCCTGCGCCCGGACCGCCTTCAGGATGCACTCGCAAAACTGCCCTCGGGCATGGGAAGTATTGAAATTCAACCGCTTAGTCCGAGAGAGGGTCGTGATACCACGCTTGTGCTGATCTCGGCAGTCAAGGGCGGGCGGGCCGCGCTTTGCTTGCGTGCGCCCATATTGCTCCACGACGGGGCCGCCCACACGACGGATGGCAACGACTACAGCGCGATTGCGCGAGCGGTCTTGCGCGACGGTGCTGCGCTCAAAAGCAGCGCTGCGGCGAACTGATTAACCTTTCGGCAACTTTTCGGCGACACGCTCATTCTGCTGCCCTGCGGCGTGACAGGTTGCGGAATCTGTGATCGACTTCAGAGGCTAGCTGAAAAACAACGATAGGAGGTATGCGTATGAGCTTGAGTTCGCACCTGATTGAACTCCGCAAGAAACACGAAACTCTGTCCGAAAAGGTCGAAAAGGCGCAAGCGTCGCCCGGCATTGACGACCTTCAGATCAGCGCTTTGAAGAAGCAAAAGCTTCTTCTGAAAGAAGAAATCACTCGATTAGAAGCCTAGACAAAAAAAGCCCGGCGCTTGGCCGGGCTTTCGCGTTTTTGGGCAGGCGGCGTCAGACGAAGAACTGAGCGCCGTTTGCCGAAATGGTCGAACCATTGATGAAGCCCGATTCGTCCGCGGCAAGGAACGAGACGCAGCGCGCGATCTCTTCCGGCTCGCCGAGGCGACCTGCCGGGATTTGCGGGATGATCTTTGAGTTCAGCACTTCTTCCGGGATCGCGCGAACCATCTCTGTGCCAATGTAGCCAGGGCAGACCGCGTTTGCGGTGATACCGGCGCGCGCACCTTCTTGCGCGAGCGATTTCACGATGCCCAGATCGCCAGCCTTTGTGGCGGCATAGTTGACCTGGCCTGCTTGGCCTTTTTGACCGTTGATTGACGAGATCACGATCACACGTCCGAATTTGCGTTCGCGCATACCCGGCCACACGGGGCGTACGGTGTTGAAGACACCGGTCAGGTTGGTCGCGATGACCTTGTTCCACTGTTCCGGTGTCATTTTGTGGAAGAAGCCGTCCCAGGTGATGCCCGCGTTTGCGACGACGATGTCGATGGGGCCGAGGTCGGCTTCGACCTGCGCAATCCCGGCGGTAGACGCGTCATAGTCAGCGACGTCCCATTTGTAAGTCTTGATGCCCGTGGCTTCGGTAAAGGCTGCGGCCTTTTCATCGTTGCCGGCGTATGTCGCGGCAACGGAGCAGCCGTCGGCCTGCAATGCTTTCGAAATGGCTTCGCCGATACCACGGCTACCGCCTGTGACGAGTGCAACACGTCCCATGTGTTCTCCTCCTGAGTTTTCGTTGATGTGTGTTTAGGCGGCGCGAGACGCGCCGCCCTTGATTTGGATCAGTCGCGCTCGACGCAGAGTGCGACACCCATGCCGCCCCCGATGCAAAGCGTGGCGAGGCCTTTCTTGGCGTCGCGGCGCTGCATTTCGAAAAGGAGCGTGTTCAAAACCCGGCAGCCCGAGGCGCCGATCGGGTGCCCGATTGCAATCGCGCCACCATTCACGTTCACGATTGACGGATCCCAGCCCATGTCCTTGTTCACGGCGCAGGCCTGGGCAGCGAAAGCTTCGTTGGCTTCGACG
>CAZWZG010000154.1:0-7354 GCA_964638245.1 uncultured Rhodobacterales bacterium | reverse complement strand
CACATCTGGAACCCGATATAGTGGGCTTCCATTGGGTCGTTGGTCACGGCATCGGGACCCATGCGCTCTTTCCACGCTGCAACCCATTCATCATTGATCTCGGCATCGGCAGACTGGAAGTAGTTCCAGGCGGCGAGGTGGCCGACAAGGTTGGATGTATCCAGACCCGAAAGCTCTTCTTCACCAACCGAGAAGGCCACAACCGGGATGTCATCGGCAGCAACGCCCTGTGCGGCCAGTTCTTTGTAGAAGCCGACGTTCGCGTCACCGTTAATCGTTGAAATCACGCCAACTTTTTTGCCATCTGCACCAAGGGCGACGACGTCAGAGACGATCTTGGACCAGTCCGAATGACCGAAGGGCGTGTAGTTGACGAAGATGTCTTCCTCGGCAATGCCAGCGTCCTTGAGGTAGGCTTCAAGAATGTTGTTGGTTGTGCGCGGGTAGACATAGTCAGTGCCAAGCAGAGCGAACTTTTCGACACCGAGTTCTTCAAGGTAGTAGTCCGTGGCCGGGATCGCCTGCTGGTTGGGAGCAGCGCCGGTGTAGAAGACGTTCCGCGAGCTTTCTTCGCCCTCGTACTGAACCGGATAATACATCAGGCCGTTCAGTTCTTCGAGAACGGGCAGAACCGATTTGCGGCATGACGATGTCCAGCAGCCGAAGATGACGTCTACTTCGCGCACGGCAAGCAATTCACGAGCCTTTTCAGCGGCCAATGGCCAATCCGAGGCGATGTCGACCACTACGGGCTCAAGTTGGCAGTCCAGAACGCCACCCTTTGCGTTCTGTTGCTCGATCATCATTTCCATGGTGTTCTTCAACGTCGTTTCTGAAATCGCGAGCGACCCCGACAGCGAGTGAAGGATACCAACGTCAATGGTACAGTCCTGTGCGGCAGCTGGCAGCGCTGCGAAGGCCCCGAGGACCGCTGTTGTTGCAAGAAGTTTTCTAGACATCGCCATTTCCTTTGCGTGGCGCGCAGGGGCGTTGCTTTTCCGAAACGGAATATCCATATGCCCCCCACGCATCTAATGCGGAGTGCGGTGGTGTGTTTGGTTCCTACGCCGCCACCATCGCACGTTTACGGGCGCAAAGTTCCGCCCGGTGAGAAGTGGTAGCGACTACGCCGACCTTGGCACGCCGTGCACGCTACTTCGGCGCAAAACGCGGACAGTTTGCTTAAAGTTTGGGCCAAAACGCGGGGCCTGCCATTTAATGCAGCGCTTGAAGAGCGCGCATCGCCAAATCTCTGAGCACAATGATTCTTGGCGCTACCCAGTGGGTGCGCTTTTGAGTTTGTCGCTGCTGAGAGAGAATGGTGCCCAGGAGAGGACTCGAACCTCCACGTCCATACAGACACCAGCACCTGAAGCTGGCGCGTCTACCAATTCCGCCACCTGGGCAGGTGTGCGAGCGGGTCGATACGCCAGCCCCCGGCCTCTGTCAACGCCGATCTGAGGCGGAATGCCCGCTTGTCGTGAAATCGGCTTGGGTCTATGCACGTGTCTAAAGCCAACAAGGGAACCGGCTATGTCAGAGCTCGTCACGATTTACGGCGGATCGGGGTTTGTGGGGCGCTATATCGCGCGACGGATGGCCAAAGCGGGCTGGCGTGTGCGCGTCGCCGTGCGGCGTCCCAACGAAGCCATGTTCGTAAAGCCCTATGGTGTCGTCGGTCAGGTCGAGCCTGTGGCCTGCAACATTCGTGACGATGCATCCGTGGCGGCAGCGATGGATGGGGCGTCAGCGGTGGTGAACTGTGTCGGTGTGCTTGATGAGACCGGGCCGAACACGTTTGAGGCACTGCAGGCGGAAGGCGCTGGGCGCGTCGCGCGACTGGCAGCAGAGGCCGGTATCAAGCGCATGGTGCAGATTTCTGCCATCGGCGCTGATGAAAATTCGGCCAGCGCATATGCGCGGACCAAAGCCAAAGGCGAGGCGAACGTGGTGTCGCATATGCCCGGCGCCGTGATCCTGCGCCCTTCGATTGTTTTTGGACCCGAGGATGAGTTCTTCAATCGTTTTGCCGCGATGTCCCGGCTTGGGCCGGTTTTGCCGATTGTGGGGCCGGACACGAAGTTCCAGCCGGTTTACGTTGATGACGTCGCGGCGGCAGCGCAAAAAGCAGTGCTTGGGCAGGCTGCGCCGGGGATCTACGAGCTTGGCGGTCCGGACGTGGCGACGTTCCGCGAGTTGATGCATCAGATGCTGGACGTGATCCGCAAACGCCGTCTGGTTGCAACAATTCCGACGCCCTTTGCGCGCTTGATGGCGGTTGGCTTTGCCGTTGGGAATAAGCTGACGCTTGGGCTTTTGCCTCGCGCTTTGACGCAGGATCAGATCACAAATCTGGGTGTCGACAATGTCGTCGCTGAAGGCGCTAAAGGGTTCGCTGACCTCGGGATCACGCCAGTCGATATGGAGGCGGTTCTGCCGGACTATCTTTGGATGTACCGCTCTTCGGGACAGTATGCCGAAATCAAAGAGTCGGCACGAAACCTTCGCTGAAATACGCTAGCCAAAGCAGGAACAGCCCCAGCGCGCATCGGTAGATGACGTACGGCGTGAAGCTGATCGAGCGCAGCAACCGCATCATGATCCAAAGCGCAGCAAGGGCGGCGAAGAAAGCGAAGACGGCGGCAATCGTGCCGTCCCGAAGCAACGCCGTGTTGGCGTCGGATATGACGTCCAGCGTCAACAGCGCGCCGGAGGCCAGTATGGTTGGGATCGACATCAGCATGGCAAGGCGCGCGGCGTCTTCGCGTTTGTAGCCCAACTGGCGCGCGGCGGTGATAGTGATGCCGGAGCGAGACGTTCCAGGGATCAGGGCGAGGACTTGCCAGAGGCCCATGGTAAAGGCGTGTCGAAGGGTCCAGCTTTCGGCGGTGCGGTCCTGTTTGCCGGTCTGGTCGGCCCAGTAGAGAACGAGGCCGAAGATCAGCATCGTCCAGCCGATCACGGCTACCGAGCGCATCGCTTCGTCGAGCCCGGTTACTTTGATGATCAGGCCGGCGATGACGACCGGGATCGTGGCGATGATAAGGGCCAATGCAAGGAAGGCGTCAGGGCCGTCGATCTGGAATCGCAGGACCTTTGGCAGGCCCAAGAGCGCGCGTTTGGCGTCTGCCCAGAAATAGAGGATGACGGCGCCCAAAGTGCCGACGTGGACAGCCACGTCGATGGCCAATCCCTGATCATCCAGACCCGTCAAAGCGGGGAGCAAAACGAGGTGGCCCGAGCTCGAAACCGGTAGGAATTCTGTCGCGCCTTGGATGATCGCGACGAGGAGGAGGTGCAGGATCGGCATCTTGGCCTAGCTATTGCAGCAATACCGGGATCGATAAAGCCTTATTTTTCAGGGCGAAACCGCCAAATAGGACCGGTATGATACCTATTTTTTGTGCGGTTGCAGAAAAGTATGCGTCGGGATACACATATTTTCCTAAACTAGGTCAGCTTTTATGACTTTTCCTGATGCGAGAAGCTGCTTATAAGCGGGCGCTCAGACACAAGGTTCCGGATTCGATCATGGCAGACAACCCAATGCTGAAATTCGTCACGATTGAGCGCGACATGCCCAAGAAGCGTGATGCAAGTGTACGAAAGGAAGACTTCGGCGAGATTTATGCCGAGTACGCGGCGGCGAAGGCGGAAGAGCAATCGGCGCGGTGCTCGCAATGTGGCGTGCCGTATTGTCAGTCCCATTGCCCGCTGCACAACAACATTCCCGATTGGCTGCGTCTGACAGCGGAAGGTCGGTTGAAAGAAGCCTATGAGGTGTCTCAGGCGACGAACACGTTCCCGGAGATCTGCGGTCGTATTTGCCCGCAGGATCGCCTGTGTGAAGGCAACTGTGTGATTGAACAATCAGGCCATGGCACCGTGACCATTGGTTCGGTCGAGAAATACATCACCGATACGGCGTGGGAAAACGGCTGGGTCACGCCGAACCTGCCATCGGTGGAGCGCACCGAAAGCGTTGGCATCATTGGTGCGGGGCCGGGCGGTTTGGCCGCCGCGGATCGGCTGCGTCAGGCGGGCGTGCAGGTGACCGTCTATGACCGCTACGACCGGGCGGGCGGATTGCTGACCTACGGGATCCCGGGATTCAAGCTTGAGAAGCCGGTCGTGATGCGTCGCATCGAACAGCTGGAAGGCGCGGGCGTGACGTTCAAGCTGAACTGTTCGGTCGGCGAGGACATCTCGTTCGAGGATATCCGCAAGGCCCATAACGCGGTTCTGATCGCCACGGGCGTCTACAAAACAAGGGAATTGCAAGCGCCGGGCGTCGGGGCCGAGGGTGTCGTGCGTGCAATCGATTACCTGACCGCGTCCAACCGCAAAAGCTTTGGCGACGATGTGCCGGAGTTCGATAGCGGAGAGCTGGACGCCGAAGGCAAGCGGATCGTTGTGATCGGTGGGGGCGACACGGCAATGGACTGTGTCCGCACGGCTGTGCGCCAAGGCGCGGAAAGCGTGAAGTGTCTGTATCGCCGCGATCGGGACAATATGCCGGGTTCGCAGCGCGAGGTCGCCAATGCCGAAGAAGAGGGCGTTGAATTCGTCTGGCTGTCTGCTCCGAAAGGCTTTCAGGGTGACGAAGTGAATGGCGTGATCGTTCAGAAGATGCGCCTTGGGCAGCCCGATGCGTCAGGCCGTCGGAGCCCCGAAGAGATCGAGGGCGCGACCTATGTCGAGGACGCTGATCTGGTGATCATGGCGCTGGGCTTTGAGCCCGAGGACCTGCCGACGCTTTGGGGTCAGCCCGAGCTGGAGGTGACGCGCTGGGGCACGGTGAAGGCCGACTTCAAGACGCATGAGACGGCGATGGACGGTGTCTATGCTGCCGGCGATATCGTGCGTGGTGCATCGCTGGTTGTGTGGGCCATTCGCGATGGTCGCGAGGCGGCGGATGCCATGCTGGAGCGGTTCGCGGCACGAGCCGTGGCAGCGGAATAGGCTTTCGGTACAACGTCGGTATTGCGTCGGTGCAACGTCGGTACTGCAGTGCAGCATGATATTCACAAAGGTCAGATGACCTGACCCAAAGAGGACAACGGAACGTGTCGATCGAAAACCCAGTCTATGCGGATCACCTGGAGGGGCGCTGCCTCTGCGGGGCGGTGTCCGTGCGGCTGGGGCGGCACCGGGCCGAGGTGGGCGCGTGCCATTGCTCGCGCTGTCGCCGCTGGACCGGGTCGGCGTTGTTCGTCTTCATCGCCGATGAAGTCGAGATGGACGGGCCGGTGAAGACGTGGGGCCACGAGATCGCCGAGCGCGGATTTTGTGGGACTTGTGGGACGTTGCTGTTCCTCCATGACATGGACGGAAAGTACGAATTTCAGGTCGGGCTCTTTGATGGCGCCAAGGACTATCCCCTGATTTCGGAAATCTACACAGATGCGGCATTTTCAGCGGTGACCCTGGCCGGGGATCATCGCCGCAAGACCCGCGCCGAGTGGGAGGCTGACAACCGCACGGTTGCGCCTGCGCCCGGGTTCGAGGGAGCCGTCTGATGGCGCGCGATCCTGGAGCCTTCTTCAATATCTCTCCATTGGGGGTCGCCGTGGCGCGGCTGTTGCTCGTGCTCGTGGTGGCCGAGGTCATCTATGGCTCGATCGCGGTGATCGATTTTGTGACCTATTCGGGCGCCGATCCGCAGACGTTTGACCCCGGTTCGATCACGGAAGGGTATCTGACCTACAGCGCGGTCGTCGGGATCGGCTATGCGCTGGTCTATTTCGCGACGATGATCGTTGCGGGGATCTGGATTTACCGCGCGGCATTCAATGCGCGGGCGGCGTCGCCGGGCCAGGATGCGGTGCGGCCCGGTTGGGCGGTGGGATGGTACTTCGTCCCGATCATGAACCTATTCAAGCCGTATCAGGAGATGAAGAAGGTCTGGAGCGCGACGTTCGGAGATGGTCAGCCTCGCTTCTTTGGCTGGTGGTGGGGCGCGTGGATTGCGACGAATATCCTGGCTCAGATTTCGGTGCGGATTTATCAGACGGGCGCAAATGTGGACAGCATTGCGCTGTCGGCAGCGGTCGACATGTTGAACGTCCCGGTGGGCATCGCGGCGGCGATCCTGTTCCGGCGCGTGGTGCGCGAGGTCACGATTGGTCAGCATGGCTGGGACGCCGGCGCAGCCGCACCGGTCGCGAAGGTGTTCGAATGAGCGCGCGTATCCCCTTGGTGGTCGCGGCTGAGACCCCGCTCGTGACGGCCCATGCCCATGATGTGGCGGGCGACGTACTGGTGGTCAGCTTT
The DNA here is from genome assembly GCA_964638245.1 of uncultured Rhodobacterales bacterium. GTDB lineage: Bacteria > Pseudomonadota > Alphaproteobacteria > Rhodobacterales > Rhodobacteraceae > CAZWZG01. Next base: position 1,081 of record CAZWZG010000154.1, on the reverse strand, counting down.
GCGGGCATCGGCTTGGACGATGGCACGCTTCAGCCGCCCGAGTTTGTCGCGACGGCCACGGCGAATGGCATGCGGCCTGCGTTGTTCGTGACCGACCCCGCGCGCAGCTGGCTGAACGCGGACGGGCTAATCGAAGAAATCGCGGTGCTGATCCAGACCTGGAAGAAGCGGGTCGGGGCGGACCGGGTGGTCATGCTGGGCAATTCGATGGGCGGTTTCATGGCAATGGTCATGCCCCGGTTTATCGAGACGGCAGTGGCGGTCGGGTTTTCGCCCCAGTTCTCGGTCGACCCCGAGGTGGTGGGTGATGATCCGCGCTGGATGCAGTGGCGCAGCCGGATCGAGGCGTTCCGGGTGACGGACGTGGCGCGCGCGATGGTGCCAGAAACGATGTACTACGTGTTCCACGGGGCGCATCCGCGTGAGCGGCACCAACGCGAGCCGTTTCCGGTTCAGAAGAACATGCGGCAGTTCGTGTTGAGCCGGACGGTGCACAACGTGGCCAAGAAGATTCGCGGGCGCGGGTTGCTCGACCGGGTGGTCGAAGCCGCGTTCGAGGACCGCCCCAAGCGGGTGCGGTTGATGATGGAAGAGATTGGCGGGTATCGGCGGATGGCTGTTCCTGCAGAGATGACCCCGGCCCAAGGCCGGTTAAAGGAGGCGATGCCATGACCAAGTTTGATGCCAAATGGGCCGCTGAAGAAGAGGCCAAGCGTGCGTATATGGCCGAGCATTCGCTCTACCGCGATGAGGACGAGCATTCGTCCTGTGGCGTGGGGCTTGTTGTGTCCATCGATGGCTCCAAAAGCCGCAAGGTGGTTGAGGCCGGGATTGATGCGCTGAAGGCGATCTGGCACCGGGGGGCCGTGGATGCCGATGGCAAGACGGGCGATGGGGCTGGTATTCACGTCCAAATCCCGTTTGCCTTCTTTGGCGATCAGATCAAGCGCACCGGGCACCTGCCGCGAGAGGATGAGCATTTGGCCGTCGGTCAGGTGTTCCTGCCGCGCACGGACTTTGGCGCGCAGGAAACATGCCGGACGATCGTGGAAACCGAAGTTCTGCGCATGGGCTATTACAT
>CAZWZG010000153.1:0-7420 GCA_964638245.1 uncultured Rhodobacterales bacterium | reverse complement strand
GGTCTTTTCGGACGTGGTCAATATCGGCATCGGCGGCTCGGACCTCGGCCCCGTGATGGCGGTCGAGGCGCTTAGACCTTATGCCAACGGCCCGCGCTGCCATTTCGTCTCGAACGTCGATGGCGCGCATGTCAACGACGTGCTCCTTGGGCTGAACCCTGAAACAACCCTCGTCATCGTCGCCTCCAAGACGTTCACGACTATCGAAACCATGACCAATGCTGAAACCGCCAAACGCTGGCTGGAGGAAGGTGTTGGAGACGCGGCAGGCGGCCATTTCGCCGCGCTGTCAACGGCGGCAGACAAAACCGCGGCCTTTGGCATCGACCAAGACCGCGTCTTCGGGTTCGAGGATTGGGTTGGCGGACGCTATTCGCTTTGGGGGCCGATCGGTCTGTCGATCATGCTCGCCGTTGGCGACAAGGCCTTCCGCGCCCTCCTAGCGGGCGCAGAAGCCATGGACACGCATTTCCGCGAAGCCGCCCCTCGCGAAAACATCCCCGTAATGCTCGCACTCGTTGGTGTCTGGCACAATCAGGGGCTGGGTTACGCGACCCGTGCGGTGCTGCCTTACGAACAGCGCCTGTTGCGCTTGCCCGCCTATCTCCAACAGCTCGAAATGGAGTCCAACGGCAAATCGGTTGCCATGGACGGCTCGGACCTTTCCGTTCATTCGGGCCCCGTTGTCTGGGGCGAACCGGGCACCAACGGGCAGCATGCGTTCTATCAGCTTATCCACCAGGGCACCCGGGTGATCCCATGCGAGTTCATGGTCGCTGCCGAAGGCCATGAAGACGAACTGGCCCACCAGCATCGCCTTTTGGTCGCCAACTGCCTCGCCCAGTCCGAAGCCCTGCTCAAGGGCCGCAGTCTTGAAGAAGCCCGCGCCATCATGGCCAAGAAGGGCCTCACGGGCGACGAGTTGGAGCGCCAGGCGCGCCACCGGGTCTTCCCGGGCAACCGCCCCTCAACCACGCTGCTTTACCCCAAGCTGACACCCTTCGTTCTTGGCCAGATCATCGCGCTCTATGAGCATCGCGTCTTTGTCGAAGGCGTGCTTCTGGGCATCAACAGCTATGACCAATGGGGCGTCGAGTTGGGCAAGGAACTGGCCAACTCCCTCGCGCCCGTCGTCGCCGGGGACGAAAGCACCGAGGGCAAGGATGGCTCGACCGCCGCACTCGTAGACTGGCTGCGCGCCCGCGGCGTCTGACGTCAAACTTTCGCCAAATCCGCGTGGTGTCCTGTCCCTGAAACAGGAGCCACGCCATGGATCTCAACCAATTCACGTCCTCGGGACAGCTGCCCAAGGCCGAATTGACCCGTCAGCAGCGCTATTTCGCGGACCGACCACCACGCTTTCTCAGCGAAAGCTACGCGCCGCGCCCCACAGAAGTGCGCGACCTGACCTTTGATGGCCATGGCGAACTGATCAATCCCTGCTTTGATCTGGGCTGCAAACGCTGCGGCAAACCGGATCATCGCGTGATCCTTGGGCGTGGCAGCTTCTGGTCGCGCCGCGGAAAAGGACTTTCGACCGTCTGCCTGAACTGCGGCCACCACTCTGTCCTCATGGGCAAGGACAGCGCTGGACCAGCATGGCGCTGTGATTGCGGCTCAGAAGCCGTGCGGCCCGGCATCCGCTTTGAATACCCCGGTGATCTGTTCGAATTTCCCGGCGCCGAAGGGCACGAACCCGAAGGCTTTTCATGGGTCACCGCCTTTGCCACCTGCACCGATTGCGGGGCGCGCTCGATATTGGCAGACGCCGAAACGTCCTAGGCGGCAACCGCGCCATCACGCGCCTGAAACACCGATTTGATCTGATCGGGCAGGGGCCATTTCGTGGTCCCGTCCTGCTCGGTCATCACAATCACCGCCGTTCCGGTCGTCTTTAGCCCGCCGCCCGACCACACCGCGTATTCCTTGACGAAACTGGTGCGTCGAAAGCTCTGGCAGCGCGCGGTCACGATATAGGGGTCGGACAGAAACATCGGCGCGTGATACTCGCACGTCACCGATTTCAGGATCAGCATGGGATCCTCCGGCCGATACTGCGTCAGCCCGTAGTCTGAACAATAATGCACCCGCAGCGTCTCGAACCAACTGAGATACATCGCGTTGTTGACGTGGTTCAGCCCGTCCAATTCATGAAACCGCACCCGATCCGCCATCCCGAACGCCCAAGGCGCGGGGATGCCCGCGTCGCGCAATTCGTCTGGTCCAAGGGGGGTCAGTGGGGTCATGGATCACATTTCTGGAGCGGGTGAAGGGAATCGAACCCTCGTCTTAAGCTTGGGAAGCTCCTGCTCTACCATTGAGCTACACCCGCGATCTGCTCGCGAGATACGCAATCGGGCAAACAGCGTCAACAACGCCGTGCCACACGCAGCCGTGAGGCGTCAGGGCTTGCCAACGCGCAGCGCGCACGACATCTGACCCTCATGATCACACGTCGAACTCTCCTTGCTTCAACGACTGCCCTTCTGGCGGCACCGGCCTTGGCCCAGACGCGCGATATTGCAGAACTGGCCGCCCCGTTCGAGGACCGCCTGCATTCGCTGATCGTGCGCCGAAACGGGGAAGAGGTCTTTGCCCAGCATTGGGGCGGGCGGGGGCCCGATGGCATTGCCAACGTCAAGTCGGTGTCAAAAACGCTACTGGCGCTCCTGACGGGCATCGCCATTCAGCGCGGCGTGATCCCAAACGCCGACGCGCCGGTTTTGCCGCTTCTGGGAAGGTCCCCGGCTGGCGATGCGCGTGACGCGATAACCGTCGACCATCTCCTTTCGATGCGTGCAGGCCTTGAAAGCGTGTCTGGCCCGAACTACGGGCCATGGGTGTCGAGCCGGGATTGGGTTGCGTCTGCACTCGAGCGCGAGGTGGTCGCAGACCCCGGCGGGCGCTTCATCTATTCCACGGGCGGCTGGCACCTGCTTGGGGCCGCCCTTGCCCGCGAAACCGGCGACAGCCTCCTCAGCCTTGCCCGCGCCTGGATCGGGCGTCCAATGGGTGTCGATTTCGCACCTTGGGTGCGTGACCCTCAGGGGCGATACCTTGGCGGCAACGACATGGCGCTCAGCCCCCGCGATCTGTCCCGCATCGGCCAGATGGTGCTGGACGGCGGCGTTTGGGAGGACACACAGGTCGTCCCGGCGGATTGGATCGCGCAAAGCTGGCAACCGCGCGGACGTTCGCCCTGGTCGGGCGATCAATACGGCTTCGGCTGGTTCCTGACGCGCCTTTCGGGCACGCCGGTCGCCTATGGCCGGGGCTATGGTGGTCAAATGCTCATGGTCGCGCCCGAGCGGGCGACCGTCATCGCGATCACATCGGATCCAACACGTCCTGCACGCTCGCGCGGCTATTTCGGCGATTTACGCGGTCTCGCCAGCGAAATCCTCGCAACCTAACCGCGCCGCCGTCTCCGCCCGCCTTCAGGCCTCCCACCGGCGTTGAAAGACACGTCCGGCAGCGTCGCGACCTTCTTCAATTCGGGGAAGGGGGCGGTGGCATGGGGGATGGCGTTGGCGGCCACGAAATGCTCCTGAAAGCGCGGCTCGACGGCCGTCTCAACCTTGGTGATCTTGCGCACCTCGCCCTCGATCCGCGCGCGCGCATCGATATCGCAGAGCGCAATCCGCGCGCCTGTACCGGCGGCATTGCCCGCGCCCACGACCGCGTCCAGCGGACAATCCGGGATCATACCCAACACCATCGCGTGCTTGGGCGAGATATGCGCCCCGAACGCGCCGGCCAACACGACCTTGTCCACGGTATCCGTTCCAATCTCATCCAGCAGCAGGCGCGCGCCCGCGTACAGCGCTGACTTCGCCAACTGGATCGCGCGCACATCGCCTTGGGTTACCGTGATCACCGGACCGCCATCGGCGCTGCCGTCATAAAGAAGGTACGCATGGGTGCGCCCCTCGGGGATCGAGCGCGCGCTGCCGATTTGTTCAGCCGACCCGATCAGCCCACCTGGATCAAGGATGCCCGCCATCCGCATTTCGGCCAGCGCCTCGATAATGCCCGAGCCACAGATGCCCGTGACCCCGGTCGTCGCAATCGCGGCATCAAACCCGTCCTCATCGGACCACAAATCCGACCCGATCACGCGGAAGCGTGGCTCTTTCGTCATCGGATCAATCTCGACCCGCTCAATCGCCCCCGGCGCCGCGCGCTGACCCGACGCGATCTGCGCCCCTTCGAACGCGGGACCGGTTGGCGACGAACACGCCAGCACGCGTTCGGTATTGCCCAAGAGGATCTCGGCATTCGTGCCAACATCCACGATCAGCACCAGCTCTTCGGACTCAAAAGGCCGCTCAGACAGCGCCACAGCCGCCGCATCGGCCCCGACATGCCCCGCGATACATGGCAACAGATACCCCATCGCCTGCGCGTTGATCCCCGTGATCCCGATCTCTGCCGCTGGGGCCGAGATTGCATCGGACGTGGCCAGCGCAAAGGGCGCCTGCCCAAGCTCCACCGGATCAATCCCGAGGAGCAGGTGATGCATCACCGGGTTGCACACCGCCGTCGCCTCGACGATGGACGAAACATCCACGTCGCCGTCCTTGGCCAACTCTCCGGCCAGTTCCGCAATCGCCTCGCGCACCGCGGCGGTCATTTCCTTGTCCCCACCGGGGTTCATCATTGCGTAGGACACCCGGCTCATCAGGTCCTCGCCGAACCGGATCTGCGGGTTCATCCGACCCGCAGAGGCCGCAACCACACCCGTCGACAAATCCGTCAGATGCGCCGCAATGGTGGTCGAGCCAATGTCAATCGCCAGCCCATACAGCGGCCCTTCAAAGAACCCCGGCCAGATATCAATCAGGCGATGCGTGTCGCTGGTATGATCCTTGTGGACGGCCACGGTGACCGCGAACCCGCCTTTGCGCAGAACCGGCTGAAGGCGCATCAAAAGCGCTGTCGGCGCCTCGAGCGCCTCAATCCCCCATTCGGCCTTCAAAGCAGCTTCCAGCCGCTCTAGATCGCCGGTAGGGGCGTGCATGTCGGGTTCTTCAACCTCGACATAGTAGAGCCGGGTGGCCGGGTTCATCGTGATGGGCCGCGTGTCGGCGGCCTTGCGGATCACTTGCTTGTGCACCTGGCTCTCTGCGGGAACATCAATCACGATGTCGCCTTGGATCGTGGCCTGACACCCCAACCGACGCCCCGGTTTCAGCCCGCGCTTTTCGTCATAGCGCGCCTCAACGGCGTTAAATGCCGACAAAGCACCTTCGGCCACAGTCACCCCGAATTTCGGAAATTCGCCCGATCCCGGTGCCACCTGGCACTTGGAACAAATGCCCCGCCCACCGCACACGCTATCCAGATCGACGCCCATCTGCCGCGCTGCCGTCAAAACGGGCGTGCCAATCGCGACTCGCCCCCGTTTGCCGGACGGCGTGAAAATCACCAGTGCGTCGTCACTCATCAGATTTGCTCAACGGTTTCTCATTTTCACTCAAATTAGAGCCATCTGCGGAAACGACCTGCGCTTTTTAACGCGAAATCATCCCGTCTGCGTCATTGCCCCGGCAGGGTTTTGCCTCATTCCGCCGTGATCTTGAAGATGTCCAGAGTTGAGTAGGTGTAAAGATGACATTTGACCAGTTTAGTATCGTGTTGCCGCTTGTTTTTGTAGTTCTCCAGTGCTTGTCGATTTGGTTGGCGCCGGAAGGTTGGCATACCGCCGCGGCAATTCCGGCGTTCTCCATGCTTGGCGCAATGGCCATGCTGATTTACGGGATCGCAGTTGATAGCGCAGCCGCGCAAACGTACTTCGTGATCGGACTTCCGGTGGCGACGGCCTACCTCGCCGTGCTGTTCCCGATGATCATGATGCAGCGCAACCGCGCCATGATGGTCGCGGTCTAAAGACCCGTCAGGGCCGCGCGCCCGTAAAGCCAAACAATCAGCGGGAGCGGCAGGACCGCTACCGCCAAGGTCACCAGGGCCCAAGGCGTTGCAAACAAACGCGAAAGCCCCGCGACAAAGCTGATCCCCCCGCCGCCGCCGATCAGGCCGTTGCCGGGCAGGGCGATCAGAACCGCCAGTAAAAGATAACGTCCGCGTCCCGCAAGAACCGGGCGCAACCAGCCGGGCAGGGTGTCTTCCAACCGCGCAAGGCGTTCTTCACGGGACAAGGGCTTGGTGCGCTCCAGAAGGTCGCACACCCGTCGCATCCTCAGATCAGCCAGCATCTTGTGTAGCCAGTCATAGGGCAGGAACCGCCCCACAAGATAGGAAATCGTCAGGCCCGCGACCGTCGCGACCCAGACATAAGGCGCAATCACCGCGCCACGCAGGACCAACAAGGTCAAGCCGATCTCAACCCCCGGCACGAAGGGGATCGAAATCAATAGCGCATAGACCAACAGCATCGTCAGATAGACGCCAACCATGAACGCCTCGCCCTCGCCAGGCTCCATCATGTCGGCCTGCGCCTGAAGCCAGTCCATGGCCATCAGGCTTCCAACCGCAAATGCGATGACAACGCCAACGCGCAACAGAATGCGCGGCAACGCCTGCCGAAAGCTCGGCATGGCGTCGTCGGACGCCTCGTGTTTTGCGGGCACATCTTCCATGGACCCCAAATGACCACGCCGGGCGGCGTGATCAAAGGGCTATTCGCGTCTCAATCGTAACAGGTGCGTTTCAGTTATCCGCGCCGACGCCGGCGTCCGCCCCGACCACCGCCTGCTGCGGCGGCCGCGGAGGAGGCTTCGGGAAACGCCACGCCTTCGTTCACCTGATCCAGCACACGGCTGAACTTGATCCATTCGCCGCCATTGGGGTCGTGGTTCATCAGGAAATTCGCGGCGCGGATCGCTTCCATTTCGACAGGGCGCACCGGGTTCATGATCGCGCTCGTCATGCCCGCACCAATCGCCATGGGCAGGAAGGCCGCGTTGATCCCGTGGCGATGGGGCAGACCGAACGAGATATTGGACGCCCCACAGGTCGTGTTCACACCCAATTCCTCGCGCAACTTGCGCACCAGCGCGAACACCTGCTGCCCCGCCGACGCCATCGCGCCCACCGGCATCACCAGCGGATCGACCACGATGTCATGGGCTGGGATGCCGAAATCGGCGGCCCGCTCGACGATCTTCTTGGCCACAGCAAAGCGAACCTCAGGATCCTCGGAAATCCCCGTATCATCGTTCGAAATCGCCACGACGGGCACGTCGTATTTCTTCACCAGCGGCAGGATCGCTTCCAGCCGTTCTTCCTCACCCGTGACCGAGTTCAAAAGCGGGCGCCCTTCAGCGACCTCTAGCCCAGCTTCCAGCGCGCCGGGAACCGAGCTGTCGATGCACAAGGGAATATCCACCAACCCTTGCACCATCTCGATCACCTTGCGCATGAGCGGCGGCTCAGTCTCGTTGGGATCGGGGTTCGAGTT
>CAZWZG010000152.1:6140-7515 GCA_964638245.1 uncultured Rhodobacterales bacterium | reverse complement strand
GCCTCGGCAATTCCGTCATAAACTTCGGGCGCATGGTGTGCCTGGGGGTGGCTGAAGACGCGCGGGCCGTGGGCGACGCCGCCGGATTTGGGGTCCGATGCGCCGTAGTAGAGGCGCGCGATGCGGGCGTGTGAGATGGCGCCCGCGCACATCGGGCAGGGTTCGAGCGTGACGTAGAGCGACGCGCCGTCAAGGCGTTCGGATCCGGTTTTTGCGGCCGCTTCACGCAGGGCGAGGATTTCGGCGTGGGCGGTTGGATCGTGGTCCTCGCGTGTTCGATTGCCTGCCCGGGCCAGAACGGTTCCGTCCGCGGCCACAACGACAGCGCCCACGGGCACTTCGCCACGCGCGGCGGCGGCGCGGGCTTCTTCCAGCGCGATGGTCATGTGTGACGCGAACTCCATATCCACGGGCTTGCCGCGTCTGACTTGCACGGGCAAGGGACTTTTCGCGTCGCGCGAAACCGCGTAAGGGCGGGCCATGAACAAAAAGGCTGCAAAACCCGCGCGCGAGAAACCCCGCGAAGGCGACCGGATCGCCAAGGTGTTGGCGCGCGCCGGGGTTGCCTCGCGGCGTGAGGCCGAACGCATGATCGAAGCCGGTCGTGTGGGCGTGAACGGGGCCAAGATCACCTCGCCCGCCTTGAACGTGACGCCAGCCGACACGATCACCGTCGATGGCAAGGAAATTGCCGAGGCCGAGGGGCCGCGCCTGTGGCTCTATCACAAGCCCAAGGGGTTGGTGACGACGGCCAAGGACGAGAAAGGACGCCCGACCGTCTTTGCGTCGTTGCCCGAAGACATGCCGCGAGTCGTTTCCGTTGGACGCCTCGACATCAACTCTGAGGGCCTGCTCCTTTTGACCAATGACGGTGGGATCAAGCGCAAGCTGGAGCTGCCTTCGACAGGATGGCTGCGCAAATACCGGGTGCGCGTGAACGGCAAGCCGAGTGACGCCGCGCTGGAACCGCTGACCAAGGGCATCACGCTGGACGGCGAGCGCTTTCAGCCGATGGATGTGAAATTCGACCGCCAGCAAGGCACCAACGCCTGGCTGACCATCGGCATTCGCGAAGGCAAGAACCGCGAGATCCGCCGCGCGATGGAAAGCGTCGGGTTCCCGGTGAACCGCCTGCTGCGCATCAGCTATGGCCCGTTCCGCCTTGGCACGCTGAAGCCGGGCGCGGTGGAAGAGGTCAAAGGCAAGGTGATGCGTGATCAGTTGGGGCTGAAGAAGGCGTGAGCCGGGTCAGCGCCTGCCCCTGGGGTGGCGCTCGCAGGCTCAAAAGCTTGGCGCTTTATGGTGATGAAGTCTTCAAAGGCTCGGACCTCGCGCTGATGGTGAAGCAGCGCCAGCCCCCGGGAAGGGGCAGGCG
>CAZWZG010000152.1:0-6040 GCA_964638245.1 uncultured Rhodobacterales bacterium | reverse complement strand
CCCGGCGGCCTACGGCCTTGATTCCGGGCCGGGCATTGTCCACCAATACCCCAAACAACAGGGACAGGTGCCATGGCAGACCTTTTGACGATTGAAAACCTCGGGAACCTATTGATGCTCTGCTTTCTGCAAGCGGTGCTGGGGTTCGACAACCTTCTGTATATTTCAATCGAAAGCCAGCGTGCTCCCGTCGCTCAGCAGCGTGCGGTGCGCTACTGGGGCATCATCATCGCTGTGATCCTGCGGGTCATCCTGTTGTTCACAATGATCACGCTGATCGACCGATTGAGCGAGCCGTTTTACACCTTCGCCTGGGAAGGGGTCCTGACCGGAGCGGTCAATTTTGCGACCATCGTCTTCCTCTTTGGGGGCGTGTTCATCATGTACACGGCCGTGAAAGAGATCGGTCACATGCTGTCGATCGAGCATCTGGACACGGATATGGACCATAAATCCGGCAAATCCGCCGCACAGGTCGTGATGCTTATCGTGTTGATGAACCTGATCTTTTCGTTTGACTCGGTGCTTTCAGCGCTCGCCATCACGGACGTCTTCCCGATCCTTGCCACGGCGATCCTGTTGTCGGGGGCGGCGATGCTGTTTCTGGCCGACAGCGTCACCGCGTTTCTGCAAAAGAACCGGATGTACGAGGTGCTGGGTCTGTTCATTCTGCTGATCGTCGGGGTGGTCCTGATCGGCGAGGCGGGCGTGGCGGCGTCGCATGCGACCCACAACGACGCGGACGCGCTGATGATCTTTGGCTTTCCGCTTTTGCCGATGTCCAAGACGACCTTCTACTTTGCGGTCGTGGTGCTGTTTGCCGTGGAAATCCTGCAATCGGGCTATTCGCGCAAGCTCAATGCCGAGCGCAAAGCGATGCAAAGCGCCAAGAACGTGCGGGGGTTCTGAAGCGACATAAAACCGGCTTGTGACCAGACTTTTGCCGCCGCATCATCGAGGCAAAGGGGAGCCTCATGGAAACCGGCATTGCTGAGCTGATCGGGAACGCGCCAGAGCTTTGGATTGATGTCCAGCAATGGTTCTGGAACCTGTTTTTGCCTGGGCGGCTTTGGCAATACGGCATTCTGGTGCTGTGCGGCGTTCTTGCCGTTGTGGCGCGTGGATGGGCCGGGTCGCGGCTTGAGGCATGGCTGAGAACGCGGGAAGGCTGGCCAAAATGGCGGCTGCGTCTTGGGATCCTGATCAAGGACCGGCTCTGGCTGATGTTCTTTGTCCTGTTTGCCTGGATCTCGGTCGGGATCATGGCCGAGACGACGAATTTCGTCTCGCGCCGCTACATCCTGACCTTGGTGGCCAGTGTCGCCACCGCCTGGCTGATGATCAGTTTTGCAACCCGGCTTATCCAGAACCGTGCGCTGCGTCGCTTGGTGTCGTGGGGCTTGTGGATCTACGTCACACTCTATTTCCTTGGGATCGCAGAAGATTTCAGTGCGTTTCTCGATACAGTTGCGTTCGAGATCGGAGAGTTCCGCCTGTCGCTTCTGGGCCTCCTGAAGGCCGTCGTCATCACCGGCATTCTGTTCGTTCTGGCGCGGGCCGTGACAACCGGAACGGCGCGGCGGATCGAGTCCAATACCGAGATGTCGCCCTCGATGCAGGTGCTGGCGATCAAGTTCCTGCAAGTTCTCCTATACGGTGCGGCCTTCTTTATCGGGCTGAACGCGGTGGGCTTCGACCTTACCGGGTTGGCGGTTCTGTCGGGCGCGATTGGTGTCGGGCTTGGCTTTGGCCTGCAAAAGGTGGTGTCGAACCTTGTCTCGGGCGTCATCATCCTTTTGGACAAGTCGATCAAGCCGGGAGATGTGATCTCTCTTGGCGATACGTTCGGGTGGATCCAGACACTGGGCGCGCGCTATGCCTCCGTCGTCACGCGCGACGGCAAGGAATACCTGATCCCCAACGAAGACCTGATCACCGGACAGGTCGTCAACTGGTCCCATTCCAACGAATTCGTGCGCCTCGATATCTTTTTTGGCACGGCGTACGATGATGACCCCCACAAGGTGCGCGCGATTGCGATTGAGGCGGCGCTGGGTGTCGAGCGGGTTCTAAAGGATCGCAGACCGGTCTGTCACATCGTCGGTTTTGGCGATAGCTCGGTCGATTACATCCTACGCTTCTGGATCATGGACCCCACGGGCGGGCTGACCAATATCCGCGGCAACGTTTATCTGGCGCTTTGGGATGCGTTTCAGGAGCACGGCATTTCGATCCCCTTCCCCCAGCGGGAAGTGCGAATGCTGGGCGAGCCTTCCGGGGGCGGCGCGGTCGAGAACAATCCGGTGTGATTCGAGCGCTTCGTTGCGCCATTGCGGACAATCCGCGACCGCCCCCCGCTTGGCCCAAAATCCAGACAAATCTCCGCCGATTGCAGCACGTTGCGGCATGAGCGCTAGCGAAACAGCGGATCATCGCCTATCTATGGGCCAAGGGAACCGTGAGGGTTGGGTATGCAGCGGCTGGTACTTGCCGTGTTATTGGGTCTGGTCATTCTGGCCGTCGCGGCGCTGGCGCTGCGAACCCTTGCTCCAGCCAACCCTGCGGACAGGACGGAAAAGAGCTTTGCGATGGACAAATTGGCGTATGGCCTGCTTCTGGCCCTGATCGTTTATGTATCAGTGACCGGAGGCGCCTGATGGCCGAACGGTTCGGCGGAAAGCATTCCCCTGGGGCCAAACCGACACCCGGCGGTATCAAGGCCCCGGCGGCACGGCGCTCGCGGGCAGGTGCCCGCGTGAACTTCATGTTCATTGCGCCCGTTTTCATGCTGTGGCGCGCGTTCACGTCAGAACCGGTGGTCATGGCGCAGTGGCTGGCGGCGTTCGGCCTTGTGCTGTTGTCCGCGTTCCTGATGCGCGAAGGGCTAAAAGCGCAGGACGCTTATGAATCACGCGCCATCGCGCGCCGCCCTGCCCCGCGCAAGATCATGTCCGCTGTCGCAATGGGCGCAGGACTTGGGGTTGCGGGCCTTGCCGGGCATGGGGTGTTTGATGCCATCATCTTTGGCGCGCTCGGCCTTGTCATGACGATCCTCGCTTTCGGGGTGGACCCGTTGGACAACAAGGGCATGGAGGGCGACAACGCCTTTCAGACCGAGCGTGTCGCCCGCGCCGTGGACGAGGCCGAAAAGCATCTGGGCAACATGACCGATGCGATCAAACGCGCCGGTGTGCCCGCGCTCGAACGCCGTGTGGCCGATTTCCAGGGTTCTGTGCGCACCATGTTCCGCACCATTGAAGACGATCCGCGCGACCTGACGGGCGCGCGCAAGTATCTTGGCGTCTACTTGCTGGGCGCGACCGATGCGACGGCCAAATTCGCCGACCTTTACGCCCGCAATGGCGACGCAGGCGCGCGGTCGGATTACGAAGCGCTTCTCGACGATCTGCAAACATCGTTCGAGGCCCGCACACAGAAAATGCTCACCGACAGTCGGACCGATCTCGATATCGAGATTGATGTGCTCCGGGACCGACTTGCCCGTGAGGGCATCAAACCCGAATAACGAAAGACATTTCAGAGAGGACAGTCCCCGATGTCAGAGACAGTGCGCAAAAAGGCCGAAGAGGCCACCGCCATCGTCAAGGAAGTCAGCGAAATCGTGCTTCCCGAGCCAAAGAACGAGCTTGTGGTGTATTCCGCGGCCGATGCTGCCGAGACGGCGGAAATCGACAAGCGCATGGGCGAGTTGGACATGACCGATACGAATTCGATCGTGTCGTTTGGCTCTGCCGCGCAGGCTGAGCTGCAGGAAATTTCGCAGTCCATGTTGCAAGGCGTCAAGAACAAGGACGTCGGCCCTGCTGGCAATTCCTTGCGCGAAATCGTCTCGACGATCCGCGGGTTTTCCGTCAGCGAGTTGGACCCCAACCGTAAGCAAAGCTGGTGGGATCGTCTTCTGGGCCGCGCGACACCAATGGCCCAATTCGTGGCCAAGTTCGAAAACGTCCAAGGTCAGATCGACAAGATCACCGACAACCTGTTGGCGCACGAGCATACGCTTTTGAAAGACATAAAGTCGCTCGATGTCCTTTATGAGAAGACGCTGAATTTCTACGACGAACTGGCGCTTTACATCGCGGCGGGTGAAGAAAAACTTCGCGTGCTCGATGAAACCGAAATCCCTGCCAAAGCCGCTGCCGTCGATGCGGCACCCGAGGAACAGGCGGTGATGGCCGCGCAAGAACTCCGCGATCTGCGCGCCGCGCGCGATGACCTCGAACGCCGGGTCCATGACCTCAAACTGACGCGCCAGGTCACGATGCAGTCGCTGCCCTCGATCCGTCTGGTTCAGGAAAACGACAAGTCGCTGGTCACCAAGATCAACTCCACCCTGGTCAACACCGTGCCGCTTTGGGAGACCCAGCTGGCCCAGGCCGTAACCATCCAGCGCTCGGCAGAAGCCGCCGAAGCCGTGCGCGATGCCAATGACCTGACCAACGAGTTGCTGACCGCGAACGCCAAGAACCTGCGGTCGGCCAACAAGACCATCCGCGAGGAAATGGAGCGCGGCGTCTTTGACATCGAGGCCGTCAAAACAGCCAATGCCGACCTGATCGCGACGATCGAGGAAAGCCTGCAGATCGCGGACGAAGGCAAAGCCAAGCGCGCAGCCGCCGAAGCCGATCTCCAGAAGATGGAACAAGAGCTGAAGGAAACGCTGGCCTCGGCCAAGGCGCGCGGCGACAAGGTGGGCGCCACGACCGGAGACGCCGTTCCAGACGTCTGATGCTGAGACTTGCGCCATATCTGGCCGGGGCGTTGGCACTGGCGGGGTGTACGGATTTCCGCACCCTGCCCGAGCCGCCGCCCCAGCCCCCTGCTGTTGAGACGCCCGCCGTCTCGGAGGCCAGCCGCGTGGCGACACGCCACTACGCCTCCGTGCAGCAAAGCCTTCTGGCGCAAGGCAAACTGCGCACCGAAACCGCGCCTGCGGACGCGCCCTATTCCAACGAGGATCTGGCGCGCAATTTCGTCGCCATTGCGCTGTTTGATGAATACACGACCGAAGCCGGGCGCCTCGTCGACCGCCGCTCGGCCAGTTCCTTGCGCCGCTGGACGAAGCCCGTGCGTCTGCAACTCCATTTCGGCGACAGCGTTTCTCCGGCGATCCGCGAAACCGACCGTCTGGCGGTCGAGGCTTATACACGACGCCTACGTGGCGCCACGGCGCACCCGATCGTGCTGGCCAATTCGGGAGGCAATTTTCACGTCTTCATCGTGAACGAAGACGAACGCATGGTCATCGGTGAGGCGCTGGCCGAGGTTTATCCCGACATCACCCGCGCCACCATCGACCGCGTCGAAAACATGCCCCTGTCCGACCTCTGCCTGGCACTCTCCAACATCGATCAACGCACTGGCCAATTCGTCAACGCCATCGCCATCATCCGTGCCGAGCACCCGGCCCTTTCGCGCCAGTCCTGCCTGCACGAGGAAATCGCCCAAGGTTTGGGGCTGCCCAACGACAGCCCTGATGCGCGCCCCTCGATCTTCAACGATGACGAAGAATTCGCGTTTCTGACGGACCACGATGCAGAGCTGCTTTCGCTCCTCTACAATCCCGCGCTGTCCCCCGGCATGACCGCGGCCCAGGTGCGCCCGATCCTCAGCCAGCTCCTTCTCGAGCCCGCCTCATGACGCGGGCTCCCTTCATCTGGACCAAAATATCCCGGGGGGCGCCAAAGGCGCGGGGGCGGCAGTCGACGCTGACCTATCGCGACGGTGTCATATCGTTCAAGCTGGAAGACCGCGATCGGCAACCGATCATCTACGATGATCTCACACTGTATTTTGGCCGGCCGGCATTCGAGCAGTCTGACGGATCGGTCAAATTGCGACACGTCGGCGGCGGACGTTACCGCGCCGAGCATGCTTTGGCTGCGGGGACGTGGGCGCTGAAGGTGGTTGGCGCAAACGGAAACTTGGCCTATCGCCGCGACAGCAGGCTGTTCGTGCGGGCAGGTTCCAACACGGGTAATGAGCTGTAGGGGCCCGGCATGAGCTGCTGTTCCGCCAT
>CAZWZG010000151.1:0-7553 GCA_964638245.1 uncultured Rhodobacterales bacterium | reverse complement strand
GTTGATGCCGACCCGCTCGTTACCTTCTTCGAAGATGCCGCGCGGCTCGCCGAAATAAATGCCTGAGGTCAGTTCGCGCACGATCATGATGTCGAGCCCGGCGACCACGTCCTTCTTGAGTGACGAGAAGTCAGCCAGCGCGTCAAAGCACTGCGCCGGGCGCAGGTTGGCAAAAAGGTCCATTTCCTTGCGCAGGCGCAAAAGGCCGCGTTCAGGCTTCACCGAGAAGTCCAGATCGTCGTACTGCGGACCGCCGACAGCGCCGAGAAGAACCGCGTCAGCTTCCTGAGCGCGTGCCATGGTGTCGTCGTGGAGCGGTGTGCCGTGGGCGTCATAGGCCGCGCCACCGACGAGGTCTTCGGAGATATCGAACGAAAGGCCACGCTTGTCGCCGAACCATCCGATCACCTTGCGCACTTCGGCCATCACCTCGGGGCCGATACCGTCTCCGGGCAGGATCAAAAGCGAATGGCTCATCGGGACGTCTCCTTGTTTGTCGGGCGCGGCGTAGCGGCTTGGCGCAGGGGCGTCAAGCAGACCCGGGGTCGCCGCAATAGTCCGACAGGCTTTGCGCCAGAAGGTCCCAGATGCGGCGAATGCGCGGGCTGGAGCGCATCGCCTCGTTTGCCGTCAGCCAGACTTCTAGATGGGGGAGGGGCAAGTCGATCGCGATCTCTTCGACGTTTGGGTCTTTCATCGCTGTGCGGCGTTGGGCGAACCCCAACCCGCACCCGGCCCGCACAAGCTCCCAAAAGGCGGTCTGGTGATCTGTACGCGTCATGAAGTCATCGCGAGAGGCATCAACACCCGCCGCGCGAAAGCCGCGGATCAGGTCCTCGTTCCGGTCATAACCGACAAGGTCCATCTCCATGATGTCCCGGTCGCGACCGACCCTGTCGAGATAGGTTTTCGCGCCATAAAGCCCCAACGGGATGTCCCCGATATGGCGCGTGACCACATCAAGCTGGGTTGGTTTGAACATTCGTATCGCAATGTCGGCTTCGCGAAACAGAAGGTTTTCGGCTGTGTCGGTCGCCACCAGATCTATCGCGATGTCGGGGTATGTGGCGCGTGCCTTGGCCATTATCTCGGGCAGAACGTGGTGCGACATGAAGATGCTGGCCGTCAGCCGGACCGTCCCGGCGAGCGCCTCGTTTTTGCCCGCCGCAGCGATGCTCATCTCTGCAGCGGCCTGTGCCATCGCGCGAGCCGGTGCGACCAATGCCGCACCTGCATCGCTCAAAATCATACCTTTGGCTTCCCGACGGAAAAGCGTGACATCGAGCGTCTCTTCAAGGGCCCGTATGTGTCGCCCAACGGTGGGTTGCGTCAGCCCCAGTTCGCGTGCGGCCGCCGAGTGCGACCCGTGGTCGGCGACGGCAAGGAACGTTCGAGCAAGAGTCCAATCCATAAGAAATTGCATATCATACAATCACATTTCGTCAATTTGCATGCGATAATGAATATGCGATCTGGTTCCTGACACGCTATTTTGGAGAGCAAGACATGACGGGAACGGTATTAATTCTGGGCGCGACGGGTCGGTTCGGTCGAAACGCCGCCGAAGCCTTTGAACGCCACGGTTGGGACGTGAGCCGCTTTGATCGCAAAACGGGCGATCTGATGCAGGCGGCGCGCGGTGCCGACGTGATCGTCAATGGCTGGAACCCGCCATACGACCAATGGGCCAAGCTGGTGCCGGACCTGACGCGTCAGGTCATAAACGCCGCCAAGTCCGCGGGCGCGACGGTCGTGTTGCCAGGCAATGTATATGTCTACGGCGACCCGCTCCCCAATGTGCTGGGCCCCGACACACCGCATCGCGCGACAAATCCTCTTGGTCGGATCCGGCGCGATCTTGAAGGCGCTTATCGGGCGTCAGGCGTGCAGACGATTGTGATGCGCGCAGGTGATTACATCGAAACCGAGCCGTCTGGGAACTGGTTCGACACGGTGATGGTCAAGGACTTTGCCAAAGGGCGTTTCGTGTACCCTGGGCGTCGCGATGTGACCCATGCCTTTGCCTATCTGCCGGACTTGGCCGAGGCGACCGTACGCGTGGTCGAAGGGCGTGCCGCACTCAGCGCTTTCGAAGACATCGCATTTTCTGGTTACGCGTTGACGGGTCAGGAATTGGGCGACGCTTTGGCCGCTCTCGCGCCACAGCCGCTTAAGATCAGCAGTTTCAACTGGCTGCCCGTTCGGGCGATGTCGCCGGTCTGGAAGTTGGGGCGTCACCTTGTGGAGATGCGATACCTCTGGGATCAGTCGCACATGATGGACAATGACCGATTCAATGCTTTGGTGCCGGGGTTTGAGCCGACACCGATGCTGACGGCGCTAGGGCGCGCGGTCGAGCACCAGATCCACCCAAAGAAGGCGGTGGCGTGAGGCAAGGTTGCCATCCTCGCCGATCAGCGACCGCTCCGGGTCATCGGGGCCGGGCCAGAAGACGCCGCTGTCGATGATCCGGAAATCTTTTGAGGGCAAGGCATAGCTGACGCGCAAGTTTCCGGGCCCGCCGGGATCGTCTGACCAATCCACTGTATCAAGGCGGGGATCACCGTTGTGGGTCGCGTTTGCGCCCCCGTCGGCAAGCGCATCCAGGCGGGCTCCATCGCTTTTCGGGGCAGGGTCCTGAAGCCTGGGGTGCGACAGCAATCGTCGGATCGCGTCGGGCCTCCCGTCCCCATCCATGGCGTCCGCGTTGGCATCGCCAATGACGATGAGCGGCCCCGTATGGGCCGTCACCTTCTCCAGCCAGAAGTACGTCTCATCATGGTTGCGTCGCCCGTTTCGGTCCTCGGGGCCGTCGAAAACGGGCGGTGTGGCGTGCCATGTAAAGAGCGTGACAACCTCGCCCGTCGGGAGCGTCAGGGGCACTTCCCAATGGGCAGTGGTCGACAGACGAAGGGTTTTTGCGGGTCCCTCCGGTGGGCCATAGGGAAGGTCGAGATCGCTCCAGATAAGATCAGAGTGGTCGACGACTTCCCCTTTTTCGATGGCGAAGCGCGACAGGATTACCATGCCGCCCTGACCACCGAATTCTCCATATCCATGTGCATCGCGCGGGCCGCCCAATAGGCCGTCGCCGTCTATGTCGACGCCCGTAGGGCGCCCCGTGTTGGGACGGCTGGAGAACAGGAAAGGGTAAGCGGTTCCACGCGCGGAAAGAAGCTCTGCGAACGCCTGAAGCGCCAATTGATCGTGGTCGAAGTCGAACCCTGACAGCACCAGAACGTCCGGAGCCGTGGCGGCGATAACGCCCGCCACAGCCTCGATCTGTTCATCTGTTCCGCTTCTGATATCGCGCAGCAACAGGCCGGGGCCGTCGCGCTGCATCTCGGTATTCCAGAAGGCGACCCTGAATTCAGTCTCAGAAAACGCGGGCGCGGCGGCCAGGATCAGGCTGGCAGCAAGTCGCCCTGTTCGGCGGCGCTGGATTCGCGGCGCTTGGCCGTGATCATCTTCGCAATCCGGCCCATCGCGATCCCGCGCAAGAACAGGGAAGCAGGAAGAAAGGCCCATGCGGCGACGGTCCAGATCAGCGTATGATAATTATCAAGAGATACAGATGACGTTAACGTGCCGGCCGCATCAATGATGGCTGGAACCACGAATGGCAGCAAAAACCCTAACGCAATGTTAACGCGCGCGTCGCGTTCGAGGCGGGTGACCACGTCTCCGCCCGCCGTTGGATCGAAGGTCGGAAGGTTCACCCAGACGTTGAACGCGCCCGAGCGCAGCGGCCAGCCGCGCACGCGAAGAATGATTATGAACGTCGCAAGCGTAACGAGCGAGATCAGGTAGCTTAGGCCCGCCGTGGCACGCAGCAGGTTGATCTGATCGACGGTTGCGTCCTCGGGCAGCATCAGCACGACTAGGCGCACCGGGCTGTAAGGGAAGTCGATGGCATGACCCACAAGCGCCCCGATTGCGCGTACCAGCTCGGTTGCCGCCGATGGCGCGGTTTCGCCTTTGCAGATGATCGACAGAAGGAAAACCGTTATAAACAAAGAGAAAAACCGCACGCGGTTAAACGGCGGCGCATCGCGGAATTCAACAAGGCCGGGGTAGGTCGAGGCATATTCGAAGATCGTCAGCATCGCCGCGAAGATCGCCACGAGGATAATGATCTGCGCGCCATCGATGCTTGTATCGCCCAACAGAAGAGAGGGCGTTGAAATCATCAACACCACGATCAACGCGCGCAAAAGCGCTCCTGTCAGGCGGGAAATCACTGCTCGTGCCCCTCGTTCCGGTCAGAAAAGGTACTTTGCCTTCCCCGTGATCCGGTTCTTTTTCGCCAATTGTGGCGGTCTGCCTCATTCTTGCCCAATTTTTGCCTTCTTTCGCAAAGCCCAGCAACGTCTTGTTAACCTTGATGAAATCATCGGGCCTTTTCGTGACCAAACTGGTGCGACAATGCATCAATTTGCGGTCGAAACGGGGCAGTCTTGGGCATCTCGTGCAGAAACGCACAAGATGTTGGGGCATGTTGCGCGCGCTGATGGGGCGGCGAACGGAACGTCGGTATTACGTCGGTATCGCATCGGTATTTGGTCGGTGCGGATGTCAGTGGACGTTTGGGGCCGCGAAGGCGTTAACGGTGCACTCGGTGCACCTTTTTTTGGTTTTTTGTCACCGACAAACTTCTGACCATTTTGCATGTCTCTTTATCGGAAAGCCATTTTGACGGACCGCCAACCATGCGCCTTTCTCTCGTTTTCCAGATCCTGTTTTCGCTCGTCCTGATGGGTTTTGCCATTTCCCTGATGACGGGAACGACGTCGACGACCGCGCTGTTTGATGCCTTTCAAAGGTCGTCCGCGGGCGTGACGGGCCGTCCTGCACAATCCGAACACAGCCTGAGCGCCAGCGCCGAGATTGCACCGATCGATGGCTATACCTACGCGGGCCGCCTCGATGCGCGCCTGACCTTCACGGACGCAGAGGGCGGCGAAACGGTTTTCGATCTGCACTATCCTGAGGACTACAATTTCTTCCACGACGGGTTTGGCCCGCTTTGGCTGGCCAACATGCGGCCCGATATTGCGAACAACCCGCAGGTGACGCCGGTTCTGGGAAATTCCTGCCTGCAGCCGATCCGGGGCGAGGCGTTGGCGGACAATGTGCGGTATCGGACGGGGTACAAGGAATACATCGTCTGCCGGGTGCTGGACGAAGAAGGACCGGATGCGCCGCGCGCGTATGACATATCAAAGGCCAAGCCGGCGGTGATCGGCCTGATCTGGGCCAATCGCAACCATCAACCCATCGATATCGCGCGCGAGCGCTGTGTCGCCGAAGCGCGGATCTGGTCGAGTGAGGTAGCCAAGCCTGGCGACCGGTTCATGGCTTGCGTCTTCGTCGTCGATGAGGACCCCGCACAGGTCGAGACATTCGCGTTCGAACTGACGCCCGAGCGGATCATCGAAGTGGGTGGCGAGGGCCAAAGCTGGTCGCGCGCGCCGGTGGAGGCCCGGGATGCGCCGCGTCTGGCGCAGTATCGGTTGATCCAGTCCTGGCTGGCGGATCCTGCGGCCCATGATGCCGCTGTCGAGCGTGCCTTTGCCCACGTGCAGGACAATTTGGACCAAGCCACGCCGCAGCGCATCTCGCAGCTGGACGGCGTCGAGATGCGTCAGGATGTGATCTATTTCACCTTCAGCGCGAGAAGCGATGCCGAGATGACGCGTCGCCGCGAAAAGCCGTTCGGGACCGAGCGGGCCTTGTTCCAGCATCTTGGTCCAGTCGTGTGCGGGTCGACTGAACGGGCCGCCCTGCTGGCGTTTCAGGAAAACGATCCGGCTTATATGTTCGACCTCAAGCGGCGCAATGGCGATCCGATGACCCGGTTCGGGACGTTTCCGAATATGCCCTGCTAGGGCAGTGATCTTCGGGCTTGGTTGGAGGGGTTTCCCATGGATCAGGACGTCCTTGAGGAGCGCTTGAAATGGTGGGCGATCACCGCGCTATTTGTCATTTTTAATGCTCTTTTGTGTGTCTGGAATACGGCTGGCCTCACGGCGCGGGCTTGCCGGGACGGCGATGAACCGGCCGAGAAGCGGCTGCGCAATTGCTCGATCTCGATGACGGTTGGTGCTTGGACGCATATCTCTAAGACCGAGCGGGCCAAGGGGGCGATTGTGGACCTTGAACGCGGTATCGCTCTTTTTGATCTCGGGCGCTTGGACGAGGCGAAAGACGCATTTGCCTTGGCGCGGCGCAACGCGAGCCAGGGTGGCAGGTTTGCCGCACGCCTTGATGCCCGGATCGAGGCGTTGGGCGATCCAGATGCGCTGGCGCTGTGGCAGTCGGTGACCGCCGGGCGCTGATCGGTTAGCGCTCCATCTCTTTGGCTGGATCAATGAACGCGCGGGCCGTGGGTGGCACGAAGCGTTGGGCGGTGTGTCCGAAATGGGCTAACACCGGCGGCTGTCGGGGTGTGGGGATGGAGGCGTTTCGTCGAATTCTTTTGGCAGTGTGGAAGGTCGGGACTTGATCTGGCTCAGAGACTCGCTGCACCCGGAAGGGCGACAAGGGGCTGAAGGGAGGCGCATACAATGCCTGATATCAGCACTGACAAGGTCGTTCGCGTGGTCTTTCTGGCGCGGGAATACGGCCCCGACAGCGTGCATTTGCATGACTATATCTCCGGCCTGAACGAGGATGAGGCGGCCAGTCTTGTCGCGATCATGTGGATTGGTCGGGACAGTTTTGACGCCGACGATTGGGACGAGGCGCTGGCCACGGCCCGGGCCGAAGCCACCGCACCGACGGAAGACTACCTCTCGGGTATTCCCGAACTTTCGGACCATCTGGAAGCCGGGCTAGAGGCGTTGGGCATCGATGTGTCCGAGGCCGAGGATCATTTCCGGGACGCTTAAGCGTTTGCTTTGAATGCCGCGTAGATCGCAGTTGCCGGGTGTAATGTTATATCATATCAAAACTGCTCGAGCAGAGCAGGGAATTGATGTGCCATGGCAGGCAACCGGGGTCGGACAAGTCTGAAGTGTCGTCAGCGCGCGCGTGATCCGATGCGCGAGTATGACAGGTTGCCGCCCGAGTTGCGGGCATGGCTGGCGTCCGCAGCTTTGCCGTGGCGGCCGCGATCTGTGCAGCGCGCCTATGAGCGCGCGGTCGCACGGACCGGTTTTCAGCGCTAGAAGAGCTGAGCCGCATCGAGCGAAGTAATGTGGCCAAGGACGCGCGGGCGATCTGGGGTCCAGATCACCCTGCGGCGATGGGCTAGGTGCTTAGAGCCAAGGACGCGCGGCGCCTGCCTTGGCTTCGAACGTGTCGATAGACGAAACTTTCTCCATCGTCAGACCGATGTCATCGAGACCGTTCAGCAGGCAATGCTTGCGGAAGCCATCGACTTCGAAGCTGATTTCGCCGCCATCCGGGCCGGTGATTTTCTGGTCTTCCAGGTTCACTGTCAGCACCGCGTTCGAGCCGCGCTGGGCGTCATCCATCAGCTTGTCGACGTCTTCCTGGGGCAGCACGATCGGCAGGATGCCGTTCTTGACGCAGTTGTTCTAGAAGCTGTC
>CAZWZG010000150.1:0-7586 GCA_964638245.1 uncultured Rhodobacterales bacterium | reverse complement strand
ATAACCTTGACGTGGACGAGCTGATCGTGACCGAGGCCTATGTCGGCAAGAACCTGACACTCAAGCGCGGTCGCCCGCGTGCGCGTGGCCGGTTCGGTCGCATCATCAAGCCGTTTTCGGAACTCACCATCAAGGTCCGCCAGATCGAGGAGCAGGCGTAATGGGTCAGAAAGTAAACCCGATTGGCATGCGGCTTCAGGTCAACCGGACCTGGGACAGCCGTTGGTACGCCAACACCAAGGACTACGGTGATCTTCTTCTGGAAGACCTGAAAATCCGCGAGTTCATCAAGGAAGAGGCCAAGCAGGCCGGTGTGTCCAAGGTGATCATCGAGCGTCCGCACGGCAAATGCCGCGTGACCGTTCACACCGCACGTCCCGGCGTGATCATCGGCAAGAAAGGCGCGGACATCGAAACGCTCCGCAAAAAGCTTGCATCGATGACCAAGGCCGAGCTGCACCTCAATATTGTTGAGGTTCGCAAGCCCGAGCTGGACGCGCAACTGGTGGCCGAGAATATCGCCCAGCAGCTTGAGCGTCGTGTCAGCTTTCGGCGTGCGATGAAGCGCGGTGTGCAGAACGCAATGCGCATGGGCGCCCTTGGCATCCGTGTGAACCTGGCCGGTCGTTTGGGCGGCGCGGAAATCGCGCGGACAGAGTGGTACCGTGAGGGCCGCGTTCCGCTGCACACATTGCGCGCGGATATCGACTATGCCACCGCTGAAGCAATGACGCCTTACGGCATCATCGGCATCAAGACCTGGATCTTCAAAGGCGAAATCATGGAGCACGATCCGTCGGCTCGTGATCGTCGTCAGCAAGAGCTCCAGGATGGTCCTGCGCCCCGTGGCGCCGGCGGCCGTCGGTAAGGAGATTTAGAGATGCTGCAACCAAAGCGCACAAAATTCCGCAAGATGCACAAAGGCCGTATTCGCGGCGAGGCCAAGGGGGGTTCGGATCTGAACTTCGGCTCTTATGGTCTGAAAGCGGTCGAGCCCGAGCGTATCACCGCCCGCCAGATCGAAGCCGCCCGTCGGGCCATGACGCGTCACATGAAGCGTCAGGGCCGCGTCTGGATCCGCATCTTTCCCGACACCCCGATCACGGCCAAGCCGATCGAGGTCCGGATGGGTAAAGGTAAGGGTTCGGTCGACCGCTGGGCCTGCAAGGTCAAGCCGGGCCGGATCATGTTCGAGATCGACGGCGTGAACGACGACGTCGCCCGCGAAGCCCTGCGTCTGGCGGCGATGAAGCTGCCGGTCAAAACCCGGACGGTGGTTCGCGAGGACTGGTAAACCGGTTCACCCGGTGCTGATCCGGGTGGGAGACTGAGATAAAGAAGGGCGGGGCGGTTGCTCCGCCTTTTTTGTTCGGATTGGTTCAATGGCCAAAGGCACTTGGGAACAATTGGTGTCAAAGCTTGATGCTGCGGGTTGGAGTGTCGACGAGATCGTGGATGGCTCGGACTGGTGGGCGGCAGAGCACTGGCTTTTGTCTTCCCAACGAACACCACAAGGATTGAGGTGCACACTTTCTCTAATGATTGATCCGCTGCTCCCGGATCGCAGGACCCGTGAAGAGGTGTGGGAAGTCGTTGCGACACCGGACTATCCGGCTTCTCATATGCCCAACGACGCATTCGGGAATTTGTATCTCCAGAAAGGTCGGATCGAAGAGAATATCGATCAGTTTATTTCACAGCTGTCGCACTATCGCGATGCGATGAGCATTTAGTCCCGCACGGGCGACTAGCCCGGGCAGCGCCCGACCCTCCCCCCGGGAGGGCGCTTTTGCGACGTTACAATCCGCGGAACACGAGCAACTGTTTTGAACCATCAATCACGTCGCCCAATCGTGGGGCATGCGCTCACCCAGGGTCGGGCGCTGCCCTCCGCGCTCAGACGCGCGCCCGTCCGGCGTGTTCCGCGCGTTCGAGGCCTGAAAGGTCCACCGGACCTTTCATCGGCCGTTGGCCGAACCGCCTTTCACCCTTCCCCACGGGAGGGCGCCTTTGCGACGTTTCAAGAAGCGTCGGTGGAAGATGTGGATTGCACCATAAATCAAGCTGATCAACCGAGGTGAACGCGCCCTCCCAGGCTCGGGCGCTGCCCTCCGTGCTTTTCCGATCTTGTGTCTCTGCGTTGCCAATGCGACGAGCCCGATCTAACGCGCTTTGGATCGGAGCCTCCAATGGAAACCATGAAACCCGTCGATATCGTCAAGTGGATCGCGACGGCTGTGCAACTGGTGGGCTATGGTCTGACGGGTATGAATATGACGCCGTGGAACGTCTATGCCTTCATCGTTGGCATCATCCTTTGGTTCGCCGTTGGCGTGATGTGGAAGGATCGGGCGATCATGATCGTCCATGTCGGCGCGTTCATCTCGTTGATGGCCGGGTTTTTGAGCGCGGCCTGAGGGTCAGGCGCGCGCGTCATATGCCTCTCGCGCAGCCTTCACGTCCTCAAACGTCTTGGCGGAAAAGATCACGATGTCTCTTAAGTGCTTCAGCCATGCCTCCCCCTGCGGCGTCAGTTCATAGCTGACCGCCACTGGCGGGCCGGGGTCGACGGTGCGGGTCAGGTAGCCGTCGCGTTCCAGTGTGCGCAGGTTTTCGGTCAGCACCCGCTGGGTGATGTCGCCGACGGTGCGTTTGAGTTCGCCAAAGCGGAGCGGGCCGTCTTCGAGGCAGAGCACGATCAGGATCGTCCATTTGCCGGTGACCTTGGACAGGACCTGACGGATCGGGCAGGCCTCGCCATGCTCTTTACTGGTGATGGTTACGGGAAGCATACCAGGGTCCTTTAAAGTGCGTAATTGATACGTGGTGCGTATTTGATACCAAGTGCGGATATGGAATTCAACTTGATTCGGAGACACTACAATGTCCGCAAAAGACCTCGTCCTTCAGGCGCTCACCGCGCTTTTCGTGCAGTTCGACCCAGAGGCGGCCAAACCGCTTTTGGCCGAAGACTATATCCAGCATAACCCCGCGATCCCGACGGGCCGGGCGGCGATCCTTGAGATCCTGCCGGCGTTGAAAGAGAGCGGTTTGACGGCGGAGGTGCACCGCGTCATCGCCGAGGATGACCTTGTCGTCCTGCACACGACCTATTCCAGCGCGCAGCTTCTTGGCGCCGAAACGATGGTCGCCTTCGATGTTTTCCGCGTGGAGGATGGTGTGATTGTCGAGCATTGGGACAACCTGCAGCCCGAGCCGGAGACGACGGTATCCGGGCGGACCATGACCGATGGGGCGGTCGAGATCACAGATCTGGACAAGACCGAAGAGAACAAGGCGCTGGTCCTTGGGTTCGTGCGGGACGTCCTTGGCGGGGCCGCGCCCGAGCGGCTGACTGATTACATGAACCCCGCCGTTTACATGCAGCATAACCCGACGATTGCGGACGGGGCGGCGGGTCTGTTCGCAGCGATTGAAGCCTTGGCGGCGCAAGGGATCACGATCACCAAGTTCGAGCCGCAGATCGTGGTGGCCGAGGGCAACTTTGTCTTCGTGGCTAGCGATGCGGTGATGGGCGGCGCGCCTTGGGCGTTCTTTGACCTTTGGCGGGTCGAAGACGGGTTGATTGTCGAGCACTGGGATGTCGTCTCGCCGATCCCGGCTGAGATGGCGCATGAGAACGGCAAGTTCTGATCCGTGGCCCGAGTTGCGTCCGATGCGCCCGCTCCGTAAGAAGCGTCACGCATCGGATCGCAACCGGGATCGCCCATGGCTCGCATCGCCGCACTTCTCTTTGGCCTTATTGCCCTGGCGGGTCTTGTGTTGCGTGTCATCCTGTCGACTGAGGTTGAGGGGTCCGTTTTCGGCGCGCTCGCCTATCTGTCCCAGTTCTTCACCATTCTGACGAACACCTTCGTGGCCGCTTTCATGTTGTGGTTGGCAGCGTCGGACCGGACGCCACCCGCTGCGCTTCACGTGGCGTTGACCGCGGCGATTGTCGGGGTCGGGTTGGTGTACCACGCTGTGTTGGCGCAGCTGTGGGATCCCGAAGGCCTGCTGTTCGTGGCGGATCATCTGGTGCACACGATTGTTCCCGCGATTACGCTGTTCCATTTCCTGGCCTTTGCCGACCGTGCGAATGTGCGCTGGTGGATGGCGCCGGTGGCGATGGTCTGGCCCCTTGTGTATTGCGTCTTGGCCCTTGTGCGCGCGTCGGGGTCGGGCTTTTACCCCTATCCGTTCTTGAACCTGCCCGAGTTGGGCCTTAGCGCGCTGGCCGTTAACATCATCGGTCTTGCCGTCGGGTTTTGCGTTCTTGGCGGGGGGCTTGTTCTGGTCACCAAGGTCATTGTCGGGCGAAGGAGTACGGTCTGATGCTGCGATCCCTTTTTGCGACCCGCCTGTATCACTCCAGCCTCGACGGCATCGACATGAACGAGCTTCAAGCGTCGTGCTATTCGATTGCCCAGGATGATGAGGCAGGGCAGGCGTGGTGCGAAACGGAAGGGTTTCCGGGGTACACCAGCTATGCCTCGCTGACCGATCTGCCGTGGCGGTTTCCGATTTTTGCGGATGTGGTGAAGGCGCTGGATGCCCATGTGGCCGCTTTTGCCAAGGACTGCGCGTTTGATCTCGGGGAAAAGGACCTCAAGCTTGAGGATATCTGGATCAACATCTTGCCCGAAGGTGGCATCCACACCGGCCATATTCACCCGCATTCGGTGATTTCGGGGACGACGTATGTGTCCCTTCCCGAAGGCAGCGCGGCGATCAAGTTCGAGGATCCGCGGCTGGCGATGATGATGGCCAGCCCGCCGCGCGCCAAGGACGCACCCGAGGATTTGCGCCAGTTTGTTTACGTCGCGCCGAAGGTGGGGGATGTGTTGCTTTGGGAGTCGTGGCTGCGCCATGAGGTCCCGATGAACATAGCGGAAGATGATCGGATTAGTGTGAGTTTCAATTACGCTTGGGGTGGCTGACGGTGTCAGTACACTATGGCCTTCCTAGTGCGGCAAAACGGTTGACTTCTAACGCAATGAATTTCACTGAGCGGTAGGGATCTTCGTGTTTTTCACCGATGTCCTGCGACGATGGCAGAAGGGACGCTGGTGTGGCTAAAGTCGTTTACCGCCCTGAGATCGACGGCTTGCGCGCGATCGCCGTGCTATCAGTCCTCATCTATCATCTTGATCTGACTGTAGCCGGATCCAAGCTTTTGCGAGGCGGTTTCCTGGGCGTAGACGTTTTTTTTGTTATATCCGGGTTTCTGATTTTTAGTTTGGTCCGCCACGAGCTTGATCAGACCGGGCAGTTCTCTTTGCTGCAATTCTACGAGCGAAGAGCGCGCCGTCTGCTGCCGGCTCTACTAGTTGTTCTTGTGGCAACGCTTGCCGCGGCGGGCTACATCTTGGTTCCCAGCGAATTGAACGAACTTGGTTGGTCTGCTTTGGCGTCAATTGGTTTTGTGTCAAATGCATTCTGGTACTTTGATAGCCAGGAATACGGCGTTGCTTCCGGCTTGATTAAACCACTTCTGCACACATGGTCCTTGGCAGTCGAGGAACAGTTCTATCTGGTTTTCCCGCTCATCTACGTCGCCTTGCTCCGTTGGAATTCCGTGGTCACCCTGGTAATTGGGCTTGCGGTGATCCTTTTTGGATTTCTCGGAGCGGCGTATCTAACCCATACGTCACCGTCATTTTCATTCTACATGATTGCAAGTCGAGTATGGGAACTCCTTGCGGGCGGCATTCTGGGACACATATTGCTGCGTGACCCGACGTTTGGTTCATCTTTCGCATTGCGTCGCGTCATGCCGATCCTAGGGCTAGGCCTGATCCTTGCTAGCCTTGTTTTTGTCAAGTTGGATTGGAACCATCCGGGGCTTGGGACACTGGGCGCGGTTTGTGGAGCCTTACTCATTATTTGCTTTGCTGACCCCAAAGACGCCGTGACGCGCCTTTTGTCCTCGCGCCCCTTTATCGCCGTCGGTCTTATTAGCTATTCGCTCTACCTTTGGCACTATCCAATCTACGCCTTTGGTCGTCGACTTGCCTTGCTGGATCCGGGATATGCAGATTACGCCCTTTGGCTCGTATCGAGTTTTGCAGCGGCGACTGCAAGCTATTTTCTAATCGAGCGACCATTCCGCGGAAAGGTTGCTGTCACGACCAGAGTACTGATTGTTAGCCTGGGCGGCCTGGCTTTGGCGGTGTCCATGGTTTCTATCCTGCAAATCGTGCGTCCATCGGTGATGCCGGGCCAGAATGGTCTCTATGCGCTCTATGACGGAATTGAGCCTGACAACGAGCAGTTGCAGCTTGCCTCCTGGGGCCCAGTGCGCAAATTCGAACCCCTCGGAGCTCCCACTGTGAGCGGAGCAGCGACTGCGTCGGAGGCCGAAATTAATGAACTTTGGTTCAAATTGGATCGACCGAGTGTCAAAATTGTTCTTGTGGGTAATTCCCATAGCAAGGACATGTACAACGCACTAACTGCGTTCACCGAGTACCAGCCCGATTTTCAGGTTGCTCGTTTCGGGATGCAACTTCATCAAGCGGCGCCGGATTTTTCGAGCCTGGTTGCGTCTCAGAACTTTGCGGCTGCGGACGTCATTGCCGTGGCCACCAGCTATCGCTGGAGGGACTTAGATGTTCTGCCATCGTTTGTTCACATCGTGCGCGCAGCGGGTAAAACACCTGCGATCATGTCACAATCCCCGTCATTTGCCGGAAATCGGACTTTCACACTAGTTGACCAACAAGTTCGCACACATGCACCTCGATCGCAGGAGGCCTTAAACCGGCTTGCATGGGAAATGCGGTCCTCCGGATCAGACGAACGAAACGAGCGGCTAGAGGCTCTGGCGGCCGACCTGAATGTGCCGTTCTTGCGGAAGTCTGATTTCATCTGCGACGAAAAAAAGAGAGAATGTACAGCTCTCACACCAGATGGAAAGAAAGCGCTCTTCGATTCTGCTCACTATTCTCTGGCCGGGGCAGCGCACTTTGGGCAACGAATCGCCGAGATAGACTGGTTGGCACCCCTTCGAACGACCGTATCCCCTTAAATCGGTCAGGTCAGCGCGGCGCAAGAATTGGGTCGCCAGATCACTGAAAAAAGGGGTTGCCAGACCCACTGCACACCCCTATACGGCCCACTTCACCACGAACTCCACCGGAATCAGGGTGACCTATCGGGGCCCGCCGGTGATGTTGAGAAAAGGAAAAGGCGCATGAACGCCCAAGAACTTCGTGAGAAGACGCCCGACGAGCTTCGGGATCTCCTTGCAGGCTTCAAGAAAGAAGCTTTCAACCTGCGCTTCCAGCAAGCCACTGGCGCTCTGGAAAGCACCGCTCGCATGCGCTCGGTTCGCCGGGATGCAGCGCGCGTGAAGACGATTTTGAACGAGAAGGCCGCAGCAGCGGCTCAGGAGGGCTAAAAGATGCCAAAGAGAATCCTGCAAGGCACCGTCACCTCCGACAAGAATGACCAGACGATCACCGTATCTGTCGAGCGTCGCTTCACGCATCCGGTTCTGAAAAAGACGATCCGGAAGTCGAAGAAATACCGTGCTCATGACGAGCAGACCCAATTCAAGATCGGCGACACAGTCCGCATTCAGG
>CAZWZG010000149.1:0-7637 GCA_964638245.1 uncultured Rhodobacterales bacterium | reverse complement strand
AATCTGACGATCCCCGCCGCGCATTTCGAGGTTTCGGCCAAAGCGTTGGAGCAGGGCAAACACGTCTATTCCGAAAAACCAGTTGTTCTGACCATGGACAAGGGGCACGAGTTGCGCACTCTGTCTGAGGCACGCGGGCTGCGGGTGGGGTCGGCTCCCGATACGTTCCTTGGGGGCGCGCACCAGACTGCGCGGTCCCTCATCGACGAGGGACAGATCGGCAAGGTGTCGTCAGGCACGGCCCATATCATGGGTCCCGGCATGGAAAGCTGGCATCCCAACCCAGGGTTCTTCTTTCAGCCCGGTGCAGGGCCGATCTTTGATATGGGGGTCTACTATCTGACCAATCTGGTTCAACTGCTGGGGCCGATTGAACGGGTCGGGGCGATCAGTTCGACAGCGCGCGCAGAGCGCACCATTGGAGGTGGTCCGTTGGCCGGGCAAACCGTGCCGGTCGCAACGCCAACCACGCTGCACGCATTGCTGTCATTCCGCGCCGGCGCTTCAGTGACGCTTAGCGCCAGCTGGGACGTGGTCAAACACGGACATGCGCCGATGGAACTCTACGGGAATGGCGGCACTCTTTTTGTTCCTGATCCCAATCATTTCGGGGGCGATCTTCGGGCGGTCGACGCCGAAGGGAAAGAACGTTCGGTCGACGCCCTCGGGCACCCGGTGGCGCGGCCCAACACCACCACGGCGTTGGGAGAACCGACGGCCAACTACCGGGGTATCGGCTTGGCAGACATGGTGGCAGCCATCCAAGCGAACCAACCCCATCGCTGCAACCTCGACCTTGCTTTGCATGTGGTCGAGGTGATGAACGCCGTCCTTGGATCGGCCGAAAATGCCAACTTCATTGATATCGCATCGGCCCCTCCACGACCTGCGCCGCTCACCGCCGCTGACGCACACCGGCTCTTGAAAGCACCTACATGACGATCTTCCAGGATCCCCTTGCTTTAGCTGTCATTTTTGGCGCGCTTGCACTCGGGTTTACGGTCAAGGGAGCGACCGGAGCCGGGTCCCCGGTTGTCGTCGTGCCTGTCGTGGCCGCGTTGTATGACGTGCGCCTCGGCGTGGCGATCATGGCCGTGCTGAACGTGCTGAGTAATCTCGCGCAGGTCTGGCAGTTCCGGGCAGAGATGATTGATCGCAAGTTCACCTGGACACTGGTCATTGGGGCTGCCGCCGGGACGATCGTGGGCACGTTTCTGTTGGCGTGGTTGCCGGAACGTGCATTGTCGCTTTTGATCGCGGCAGCCGTCATTTTTTATATCTCTCTCAGACTATTATCGCCGTCTTTTAAGCTAGAAAAAGAACGGGCTTTCAGTATCGCCTGGCCGGTGTCGCTGGTGGGGGGCGTCATGCAAGGCGCGACCGGGATCTCCGCCCCGATCACGGTCAGCTTTCTGAATGCGATGCGCCTTGCCCGGCCCGCGTTCGTCTTCACCGTGTCGGCGTTCTTTGCGGGAATGGCGGTGGTTCAGGTTCCCATGCTTTGGGCGTTCGGGATCCTGACATGGGAAAGCCTGCTCGTGGCGCTTCTTGGGATCGTTCCGATGACAATCTTCATGGCGGTGGGCCAAAACCTTGCCAAACGTCTGTCGCCCGAGGCCTTTGACCGCGTGATCCTGATCCTTTTGGCGGTGCTGGCGGTTCGACTGATTTACGCGGCAATCTTTAGTTGAGCGCCTGACCTTCCAGTTACTGGAACCCTTATCTGAGGCACATGTCAAAGCACGACCCAATCACCTTGCCACTTTCCGGGCTCAGCTGCGCCTCTTGCGTCAAACGCGCCGAAACGGCTTTGGCTGCCGTTCCGGGCGTGGAAACGGTCAACGTCAACCTGGCCTCCGGATTGGCCCATGTCGAAGGCCGCCCCGCGCGCCGTGCGCTGGAATCAGCAGCACGAAAGGCGGGATATCCTGTGCTCGCCGAGAACGCGGACGACGATCCAATTGCATGGCCCGCGACGATCTTGGCGTTGGTTCTCGCAGTCCCTGTCATCGTTTTGGCAATGGGCGCTCATCTGTTCCCGGGCTTCGCCGCCGCCGTTGACCAAAGTATCGGTGCCACCGGCTCGGGCATTATCCAATTGGTCCTGACGACAGTGATCATGGCAGGACCGGCGCGCCATTTTTATACCAAAGGGGTTGCGGCGCTTCTGCGCGGCGCGCCGGAGATGAACGCGCTGGTTGCCATCGGCATCCTTGCGGCATGGAGTTATTCACTGGGCGCCTTGGCGCTGGGCCATCCCCATGCATTGTATTTTGAGGCGGCTGCAGCTGTCTCAGCATTTATCCTTTTGGGGCGGACGCTTGAAGCCGAAGCCCGTGGTCGCGCCGCTTCCGATATCCGCGCCCTGGCTGGCTTGCGGCCCAAGACCGCAGAGCGGTTGACGGAAAATGGTCAGGAAACCATCGCGACCAGAGATATTCGTCCTGGCGACCTCCTGCTTGTGCGCCCGGGGGAGCGGATCCCGACCGACGGAACGCTTGAGGCCGGTGAAAGCTGGATCGAAGAGGCGATGTTGACGGGGGAGGCGACGCCAGTGCGGCGCGGGCCCGGTGACATCGTGACAGGTGGTACCGTCAATGGGTCGGGCGCACTTCAGATGCGTATGACGCGGATTGGGGACGACACGACACTGGGTCAGATCCAAGCGCTCGTCGCGGCAGCGCAGTCCGACAAGATGCCTCTGGCTCGTCTCGTTGATCAGGTGGCGCAGGTCTTTGTTCCCATCGTGCTGGCCATCGCCGCGCTGACGGCCTTGGTCTGGTTGGTGTTGCCCTCTGGTGGACCGGAGAGGGCGCTTTTGTCGGCGGTGTCGGTGTTGATCGTCGCGTGCCCGTGCGCCCTTGGGCTTGCGACGCCGGTATCGATCATGGTTGCCACCGGGCGCGCTGCGCGGCTCGGTATCCTGTTCCGTCGAGGGGATGCGTTTCAGCATCTGGGGCAGGCCAATCGCATCGCCTTCGACAAAACCGGCACCCTGACCCAAGGCCAGCCACGTGTGGTCCGACTGGCCGCGGTGCAGGGGGCATCCGAACCTGACCTGATCAGGCGCGCTGCCGCGCTTGAAGCGGCGTCGGAACATCCCGTTGCCCGGGCCATCGTTGCGCTCGCCGAGGGCCCCCTGCTTGCGAGCAGTGACCCGAAGGCCGAGACGGGGCACGGGTTTTCGGGGTTCGTTGAGGATAGGTTCATTCAGATTGGCAGCGGCGCTTGGATGGACGATCTCGGAATTGATCGCAGCGACTTGCCCGTCCTCGACGACGACCCGTCCACCGCGACCCATGTCTGGATGGCCGAGGATGGGACCATCGCGGCGCATTTCGTACTGGCCGATCCGGTCAAGCCTTCCGCGAAACCGGCTCTGGACGGATTGAAGGCGCTCGGTTTTGATCTTGCGCTGCTTTCAGGCGACGCCGCACCTGCGGCCCAAAGCCTCGCCCATGATCTTGGGATCGACGCCGCGGAAGGCGGTCTATCGCCTGCTGACAAGGCAGAGCGCATTCGCGCCATGGGCAAGGGAACGGTTTTCGTGGGTGACGGGATCAACGATGCACCCGCGCTCGCGGCTGCCGACATTGGGGTCGCCATAGGCCAAGGCACGGATGTCGCGATCGAGACGGCCGATATCGTACTGCAAACGGGTCACCTTGAAGCGCTTGGTCAGGCGACGATCCTGAGCCGAGCGATGCTGTCCAACATCCGCCAGAACCTTGGTTGGACCTTTGCTTACAAGTCGCCTTGATCCCTGTCGCCGCTGGCGTGTTTGTGCCCCTTGGATTCACGCTTTCGCCGATGCTCGCGGGGGCCGCAATGGCGGCCTCGTCTGTCTGCGTCGTCCTGAACGCGCTCCGCCTGCGCACGATCCCTCTAGGAGAGCGGACATGAACATCAAAGACGCTTCGGCTCAAACGGGTCTGCCCGCCAAAACCATCCGGTACTATGAAGAGATCGCGCTGGTGACTCCGGCGCGGGCATCCAACGGGTATCGCGATTACTCGGATCAGGATATTCACCGCTTTACGTTTCTGGAACTCGCCCGCGCGCTTGGCTTTTCGGTGGCGGATTGCCGGGATCTATTGGCGCTTTATGCCGATCAGGGCCGAGCGAGCGCCGAAGTGAAGGCCATCGCCGAAACCCATCTTGATGCGATCACCGCCAAGATCGAGGCGCTGAATTCCCTGCGCGACACGTTGTCAGAGCTTGTGACGTCCTGTGCGGGTGACAATCGTCCCGACTGCCCGATCCTTGCGGACCTGTCGCGTCCCATGTGAAGATTTTGTAACGGGCTTCGGTTTTCGCTCGCCAGAGCGCCTTGGTCGCTGCAATAGACGCCAAGGACTGCAACGGAGCGGGGCACATGGCGAAGATTGCAATCAATGGCATTGGCCGGATCGGGAAGCTGGTCATCAAGGCGCTGTTCGAGGCCGGGCATGGTGGCGACATCGTTCTTCTGAATGATCTGTCCGGGACGCCGGACCAGCACGCGATGCTTTTGGAATTCGACACGGTCCACGGGCGCTGGGCCGCAGAGTTTGCCCATGACGTCGCCAGCGTGTCGATCAACGGGCACACCATGGCCATGAGCCGAACGCCCAAAATCGAAGACCTGAATCTCGCGGGCGTCGATCTTGTCATCGACTGCACAGGCATCTTCAAAACAGAGGCCAAGATTGCCCCCTATTTTGCTGCAGGGGTCAAAAAGGTCGTCGTTTCAGCCCCGGTCAAGGATGGTGGCGCATTGAACGTCGTGTACGGAGTGAACCACGATCTTTACGATCCAGCGACCCACGACATCATCACTGCGGCCAGCTGCACCACCAACTGCCTCGCGCCCGTGGTCAAAGTCATCCATGAGGAACTGGGCATCAAACACGGTTCCATCACGACGATCCATGACGTGACCAACACGCAAACCATCGTCGACCGTCCCGCAAAGGATCCGCGCCGCGCGCGCTCGGCACTCAATTCGCTGATCCCGACATCCACAGGCTCGGCGACCGCGATCACGCTGATCTATCCTGAGCTTAAGGGTCGCTTGAACGGCCATGCCGTGCGTGTCCCGCTTCTGAATGCATCGCTGACTGATTGCGTGTTCGAGGTCGAGCGCGAGACGACGGCCCAAGAGGTCAACGCGCTTTTCAAGAAATGGGCGGACGGCCCCCTCAAGGACATCCTCGGCTATGAAGAGCGCCCGCTGGTCTCGGCGGATTACACGAACGATCCGCGCAGCTCGATCGTCGATGCGCTTTCGACGATGGTGATCAACGGGACCCAAGTGAAGGTCTATGCCTG
This sequence comes from uncultured Rhodobacterales bacterium, assembly GCA_964638245.1. Taxonomy (GTDB): domain Bacteria; phylum Pseudomonadota; class Alphaproteobacteria; order Rhodobacterales; family Rhodobacteraceae; genus CAZWZG01. The sequence goes on along the minus strand of CAZWZG010000149.1, from coordinate 2,327 downwards.
GTATGACAATGAATGGGGCTATTCCTGTCGCTTGGCGGATGTGGCGCTAATGGTGGCGGAAAGTTTGTGACAGAGCACGCGCCGCGCGACCTATCGAGGGTCGCGCGGCGCGACCCGGGCAACGCCCGGGCGGGAGAGGATGATGACCGACAGCGCAAATCACCGCCCCGAAGGCCTTGCCGCCTATATCGCCGTCACTGCGGCTTACTGGGCGTTCATGCTCACCGACGGCGCGCTCCGCATGTTGGTCCTGTTACACTTCAACACGCTCGGCTTTTCCCCGGTCCAGCTGGCCTACCTTTTCCTGCTTTATGAATTCATGGGCATGGTCACGAACCTGTCCGCAGGTTGGATCGCCGCGCGGTTCGGACTCTTGTTCACGCTTTACGCCGGTCTAGGCATCCAGATCGCCGCGCTTCTCGCGTTGACGTTCCTTGATGCGACCTGGTCCATCCCGGCTTCGGTGGTCTTTGTAATGGCGGTACAGGGCCTCTCCGGCGTGGCCAAGGACCTCGCGAAGATGAGCTCCAAGTCCGCCGTCAAGCTCCTTGCCCCGGAAGAGGGCGGGGGGCTGTTCCGTTGGGTGGCTCTTCTCACCGGGTCGAAGAACGCCGTTAAGGGCTGTGGTTTCCTTCTTGGGGCCGCGTTCCTCGCCTTATTCGGCTTCAACGTCGCGGTTCTCGCCATGGCGGGGGCATTGGCCGGTATCCTCGTGGCCGTGATGCTTTTCATGCCCGGGGGATTGCCGGGTGGAAACAAAGGCGCAAAGTTTTCCGAGGTCTTTTCCAAGGACCCCCGCGTGAACCGGCTTTCAGCCGCCCGTGTTTTTCTTTTTGGCGCGCGCGACGTCTGGTTTGTCGTGGGCATCCCGATCTTTTTTTACTCGGTCCTTTCCGACGGAACCCCTGAAGGGAACCGCGCCGCGTTTTTCCTGATCGGAACGTTCATGGCAGCTTGGGTGATCTTTTATGGCGTGGTGCAGGCCGCCGCCCCAAAGCTTTTGCGCGCCGCCACCAAGGAGGCGAAGGACATCACCGGGTTGGCGATCCGCTGGGTTGGCATCCTCACGCTGATCCCGACCGCGCTTGCCGTTGCTGCGTTTGCAGGGGGCGGAAGCGCACCTTGGCTTTTGCCGGTGACGGTGGTCGGGCTTTTGGCCTTCGGCGTGGTCTTTGCGTTCAATTCGGCGGTTCATTCCTATCTGATCCTGGCCTTCACCAAGGCAGAGCGTGTGACGATGGACGTGGGGTTTTACTACATGTCCAACGCGGCTGGGCGTCTTTTGGGAACGCTTTTGTCGGGGCTAAGCTACCAGTTGGGCGGTCTATGGCTGTGTCTCGCGACAGCGGCCCTTATGGCCGGGCTCAGTTGGCTGGCGGCCAGACGGCTTGGTGCAGTGGTCTGAGCGGAGCGCGGGCAGGAAGCTAAAGGTCGCTGGACGTGAGCGTGGGCGCAGTCACCTTTCAAAGGCCGCGCCTCCGGCGCTGAATCTGGCTGGTGGGGTCACGTTGCGGGCCTGGTCCGTGCCCTTTGATTTTGCTGAGAAACGGTAAGCGGACTGCTTGCGTGCCGCCTCAGAGGCGGGCGCCCCAAAGGTCGTACTCGCCAGCCTCATCCACGCGAACGCGGACAAGATCGCCCGGTTGGAGGTCTTCGTGGTTCTCGTCGATGAAGAGGTTGCCGTCGATCTCGGGCGCATCCGCCTTGGTGCGGCAGGTGGCGGCATCAGCGTCGACCTCGTCGACGACGACTTCCATGATCTGACCAACTTTGGCGGCGAGCTTGGCCTCGGAAATCGCTTGCGCCTTTTCCATGAACCGCTCCCAACGCTCCTGCTTGACCTCCGCCGCGACATGGTCGGGCAGGGCATTGGCGCGTGCGCCCTCGACGTTCTCGTATTGAAAGCAGCCCACGCGGTCGAGCTGGGCTTCGTCGAGCCAATCGAGCAGCGTCTGGAATTCCTCCTCCGTCTCGCCCGGATAGCCCACGATAAACGTCGAACGGATCGCGATCTCGGGGCAGACCTCCCGCCACGCTGCGATCTCATCGAGTGTTTTCGCCGCCGCCGCAGGCCGCGCCATGCGCCGCAGCGTTTCGGGGTGCGCATGCTGGAACGGCACGTCGAGGTAGGGCAGCACCAACCCGTCGGCCATCAACGGCACCAGATCGCGCACATGGGGGTAGGGGTAGACGTAATGCAGCCGCACCCACGCGCCGAGGCTCCCCAAGTCACGCGCAAGTGAAGTGATCGGCGTCTTGTCCTCGCGCTCGCGCCAATCCGTCCCATAGGCCGAGGTGTCCTGGCTGATCACCAGAAGTTCTTTGAC
>CAZWZG010000148.1:0-7828 GCA_964638245.1 uncultured Rhodobacterales bacterium | reverse complement strand
TGCACAGCACGGCCTTGAGCTTTTCGTTGCCGGGGATCTTGTCGAGCTCGAGTGCCCCGGTGGAGGTGACGACGGTTTTCTCGTCGATCTCGATGCCCGGGAGCGAGGAGGCCTCAGATCCCGTTGCGATCACGATGTTCTTGGCCTCGTGTACTTCGTCGCCGACCTTGACCTTGCCAGCTTCGGGGATCGAGCCCCAGCCCTTGAGCCAGTCGATCTTGTTCTTCTTGAAGAGAAATTCGACGCCTTTGGTGTTCTGGCCGATAACGTCGTTTTTGTAGTCGAGCATCTTGGACCAATCGACCTTGGGTGCGTCGCCGATGAGGCCCATCTTGGCGAAGTTTTCGTGGCTCTCATGCAGTTGGTGGCTAGCGTGGAGAAGGGCCTTGGACGGGATGCAGCCCACGTTGAGGCAGGTGCCGCCCAGCGTATCGCGCCCTTCGACGCAGGCGGTCTTCAGGCCCAATTGCGCGCAGCGGATGGCGCAGACATAGCCGCCGGGGCCGGAGCCGATCACGATCACATCATAGGCTGCCATTGGTTCGTTCCCTTGTCTTTTTTCGTATCGGTTTGGTGTCGGTAATAGTTGGGTATTGCGTCTGTGTCACGCGTCGCTGTCCCAGCGGGAAGGCAGGATAAAGATGAACGCCAGCGTGACCAGCGTCACAAGCATGAAGGCCAGTGGAACTGTGAAGAAGTGGTCACTTTGCGCGGCGAAAAAGGCAACGGTGCCCGCCACCATCGCAAAGGCTGAGGCTCGCGCCATTTCAACTATCGCAAGGCCTGATGCAGCTGCGTAAAGGAGCGTGACGGGCCATTCGGTCACGTCAATCCAAGTCGGCAAATCGACGACGTTATGGGTCTGTCGGGCAAATACCGTGGCATAGACCATCAAAGATAGGGCCACCGCAGCGCCGACACGATATCGCAGTGTCTCGCTCAAAAGAGGCTCGCAATGATCATGGCTATGGTGGCGAGAAACCCGAGGAGCCAGATGAGGGAACGCCAGGGGCGTAGGCCCAGCCAGTAGGCAGGGACATAGGCGATGCGGGCGGCCAGATAGGTCCAGGCGCAAACGGCGGTGAAGTGGGTTGAGGCCTCGCCCAAGGTGACAACGACGACCGCGATGGTGAACAGGATCAGACCTTCGAAATGGTTGTTCAGCGCGCGGTAGAGGCGGGCGGTTTTGGTGGACAGCTGGTCTTCGAGGGAGCCGCCGAGGCGGTCGCGATCGCGCGCGCTGGCGGTTTTGCCGGGGCCAAGTTCAAGGTTCGCGGGCACTGACATCAGGACGTATTGGAAGACCTGAAGGAGGGCGGCGAGGGCGAGGACGGTGAGTTCGGCGGTCATAGCAGCGAGATCCCGACCATGGTGGCGACCGCGCCAATGCCGATCAGCCAGACGATGCTGCGCCACGGCGCAAGATCGAGCGCATAGGCCGCGATGAAGGCAAGGCGGCTGGCGATGAACACCCATGCCGCGATGGCGGTCGTTTCATTTGCGGTATTGGACAGCGTTACGATGGCCACGGCGGGGGTGAAATAGGCCAAAGCTTCGAAATTGTTGATCCGCGCTCTGTGCATCCGCCCAATAAATCCCGTGGTCAGATCGACCTCCTGTTCTCTCGAGGAAAGGATGTAGCCAGCCCCGGTGCGCAGGCTGATCAGCCCGGTGACAGATAGTCCGAAGACGATTTGCAACGCCACGAGGGTTGCCAGGGCTGTGAGTTCGGGGGTCATGCGGCGTCGAGGAGAGGAAGGATCATGCAGACCAGTCCGCCGATGGAGGCGAACCATGCGATGGAGCGTACGAGAGGGATGCCAGAGGCAAAGGCGGGGACGTAGGCGACGCGGGCCCAGAACCAGATGGTGGCGCCGAGGACGGTCAGTTCGGTGCTCGCCTCCGTGACCGCGATGATCAGGGCGAGGGCGGCGAAGGCGGGGAAATTTTCGAGGTAGTTGCGCAAGGCGCGCTGGATGCGGCTCGCAAGGACATTTTGTTCGCGCGGTTCATCCTGGGGCCCGAGTGCCCAGCCGATGCCTTTGGAAAGGTCCGAGAGGGTGGCCTGGACGAAGATATGGGCGATCAGGAGGATGACTGCGTAGAGGAGATAGGTAAGTTCTGGGGTCATAGGGTTGTCCTATCGTTTGGGCGGAGAGGGGGCTCTGCCCCCGCTGCTGCGCAGCCCCCCGGGATATTTTTGGCCAGATGAAGGTAACGCAACTTGGCTGTTTGTTCGGTCTCATTCTGCGAGGCGCTCTTTTAGACAATCAGCGCTGCCTTCCGAGTAGCCAATAGCGTAACCGCGAGCATACGCGTCATTTCGCCATGCGCCTTCTATTGGGGTTCCAATCCCTCCGCACGTCCAATTGTAACCGGCCGCATTGCCATCATTGCGGCCAGCTTCGAAACGCTCTTCTTTGTTTTCGCGACATCCGATTAAGAAAAGCGGTGCGACCAAGCATAAGAAGATCCTCTTAGATATGCTCATCCGCAAGGCCAATCAGATTCACAAATCCATCAACAATCGCCGTGGATCCTCCAGAGCCTCTTTCACGCGCACAAGGAACGTCACTGCACCTTTGCCGTCGACGATCCGGTGGTCGTAGCTGAGCGCGAGGTACATCATCGGGCGGGCGACGATGTCGCCGTTCACGACCATGGGGCGCTGTTGGATCTTGTGCATGCCGAGGATGCCCGATTGCGGCGGGTTGAGGATGGGGGAGGACATGAGCGAGCCGTAGACGCCGCCGTTGGACAACGTGAACGTCCCGCCCTGCATGTCGGCCATCGACAATTTGCCGTCGCGCGCTTTGACGCCCATTTCGGCAATCGATTTCTCGATCGTGGCAAAGCTCATCTGATCGGCGTCACGGATGACGGGCACGACAAGACCCGTGGGCGTGCCCACGGCGACGCCCATGTGGACGAAGTTCTTGACGATGTCGGTGCCGTCAATCTCGGCGTTGACCTCTGGCACCTCTTGCAGCGCGTGGCAGCAGGCCTTGGTGAAAAACGACATGAAGCCCAGTTTGACGCCGTGCTTCTTCTCGAACAGATCCTTGTATTCCTTGCGCAAATCCATGACCGCGCCCATGTCGACCTCGTTGTAGGTCGTCAGCATCGCGGCGGTGTTTTGTGCGTCCTTGAGGCGGCGCGCGATGGTCTGGCGCACGCGGGGCATTTTCACGCGTTCTTCGCGGCCTGCATCCTGGGCGGCCACAGGCGCGCGTGGGGCAGGGGCAGAGGCGGTCGGTGCAGGAGCCGCGGCGAGCGCTTTTTGTACGTCTTCCTTCATGATGCGGCCATCTTTGCCGGTGCCCGATACCTGAGACGGGTCGAGGCCCTTTTCTGCCATCATCTTGTTGGCGGACGGTGCGTTTTCGATGTCCTTGCCCGAGGATGGGGCGGCCGCGGGGGCAGGGGCGGCTTCGGCGGCCGGGGCCGAGGCAGCCGCACCTTCGCCGCCTTCAATCACGGCGAGTTTGGCGGATGCGTCCACGGTCGTCCCTTCACCCGCGACGATTTCGACCAGCGTGCCCGCGACGGGTGCGGGAACTTCGACCGACACCTTGTCGGTTTCCAACTCGCAGAGCATTTCATCGGCCGCAACGCTGTCGCCGACCGCCTTGAACCAGGTCGATACGGTGGCCTCGGTCACGCTTTCACCCAGCGAAGGCACCATGACGTCGATCTTGTCGCCGGTGGAGGCGGGCTTTGCCTCGGCGGCCTGTTCTTCGTGGTGTTCTGCGGTGGTGTCCTTTGCGGCGGGTTTGTCCTCAGCCGGTGCTGCGGCGCCTTCGGAAATGGTGGCCAGCAGGGCGTCGACGCCAACGGTCGCGCCTTCTTCGGCGACGATCTCACCCAACGTGCCGGCGGCGGGGGCTGGCACTTCGACGGTGACCTTGTCGGTCTCCAGCTCGCAAAGCATTTCATCAGCCGCCACGGCATCGCCGGGCTTCTTGAACCAGGTGGCCACGGTGGCTTCGGTGACGCTTTCGCCAAGGGTGGGTACGCGGACTTCGGTGCTCATTGTCTTATCCTTTGATCGTCAGCGCGTCGTCGACGAGTGCTGCTTGTTGGGCTTTGTGGGCGGAGGCGAGGCCGGTCGCGGGTGAGGCCGCGGCGGCGCGACCCGCATACAGCGGACGGCTGTTCTTGGCTCCGATGCGCGTCAGAACCCATTCGATATTGGGTTCCATGAAGGTCCAGCCGCCCTGGTTTTTGGGTTCTTCCTGACACCAGACGAAATCGGCCCCGGTAAAGCGTTCCAGTTCCTTGACCATTGAGAGGGCCGGGAAAGGATAGAATTGCTCGATCCGCATCAGGTAGATGTCGTCGATGCCACGGGCGTCGCGTTCTTCGAGCAAGTCGAAGTAGACCTTGCCCGAGCACATGACGACGCGCTTGATCTTGGCATCTTCTTTCAGCTTGGTGTCCGAATTGCCCAGCTGCGCGTCGTCCCAAAGGACGCGGTGGAAGCTGGAGCCATTGGTGAACTCTTCGGCTTTGGACACCGCCATTTTGTGGCGCAGAAGCGATTTCGGCGTCATCAGCACCAGCGGCTTGCGGTAATCACGGTGGATCTGGCGACGCAGGATGTGGAAATAGTTCGCAGGTGTCGTGCAGTTGGCGACGATCCAGTTGTCCTCGGCGCACATTTGCAGGAACCGCTCAAGACGTGCGGATGAGTGCTCGGGCCCCTGGCCTTCGAACCCGTGGGGCAGGAGCATCACGAGGCCCGACATGCGCAGCCATTTGCGTTCACCCGATGAGATGAACTGGTCGAACATGATCTGGGCGCCGTTGGCAAAGTCGCCGAACTGCGCCTCCCAAAGGACCAGCGCGTTGGGTTCGGCCAGCGAGTAGCCATATTCGAACCCGAGCACGGCATATTCCGACAGCATCGAGTCGATGACCTCGTACTGCGACTGGCCTTCGCGGATGTTGTTCAGCGGGTAGTAGCGTTCTTCGGTGTCCTGATCGATGAAGGCCGAATGGCGTTGCGAGAAGGTGCCGCGGGTCGAATCCTGTCCCGAAAGTCGCACGGGATAGCCTTCGGTGAGAAGTGAGCCAAAGGCGAGCGCTTCGGCAGTGGCCCAGTCGAACCCTTCGCCGGTCTCGAACATCTTCTTCTTTGCGTCCAGAAGGCGTCCGACGGTTTTGTGCAGCTTGACGCCATCAGGAACGTGGGTCAGCGCCTTGCCGACCTCCTTGAAGGTTTCTTCAGGAATCGCGGTCTTGCCGCGTTCGTATTCCTTGCCTTCGCGGTCCAGATGCGACCAGCGGCCATCCAGCCAGTCCGCCTTGTTGGGCTTGTAGTCCTTGCCCGCCTCGAAGGCGTCGGCCATCTGGGCCTGAAAGGCGGCCTTCATGTCCTCGATCTCGCCTTCGGGGATCAACCCATCGCGTACAAGACGTTCGGTGTAGATCGACAGGGTCGTCTTGTGGCCTTTGATTTTCTTGTACATTTCCGGGTTGGTGAACATCGGTTCGTCACCCTCGTTATGGCCGAAGCGGCGATAACAGAAGATGTCGATGACGACGTCCTTGTGGAATTTCTGGCGGAATTCGGTGGCAACCTTGGCAGCATGCACCACTGCCTCGGGGTCATCGCCGTTTACGTGGAAAATCGGCGCTTCGACCATCAAGGCGATGTCCGTGGGATAGGGTGACGAACGCGAGAAGTGGGGTGCCGTCGTGAAGCCGATCTGGTTGTTGACCACGATATGGATCGTGCCGCCAGTCTTGTGACCCTTTAGCCCGGACAGGCCGAAACACTCGGCCACAACGCCCTGACCCGCAAAGGCTGCATCGCCATGGAGCAGGATGGACATGCAGCTTGTGCGCTCGTCGTCGTATTTCTGGTCCTGCTTGGCGCGTGTCTTGCCCAGAACGACCGGGTTCACAGCTTCGAGGTGGCTGGGGTTCGCGGTCAGGCTGAGGTGCACGGTGTTTCCGTCGAATTCGCGGTCCGAAGACGCACCAAGGTGGTATTTCACATCGCCCGAGCCATCGACGTCTTCTGGCTTGAAACTGCCGCCCTGAAATTCGTTGAAAATCGCCTTGTAAGGCTTGGCCATTACGTTGGCGAGCACGCTCAACCGGCCCCGGTGCGGCATGCCCACGATGATCTCTTTGACCCCAAGCGCGCCACCGCGCTTGATGATCTGCTCCATCGCCGGGATCAGGCTTTCGCCGCCATCCAGACCAAAACGCTTGGTGCCCATGTATTTGACATGGAGGTATTTTTCGAAGCCCTCAGCCTCGACCAGCTTGTTCAGGATCGCTTTCCGCCCGTTCTGGGTGAACTGGATTTCCTTGCCAAAGCCCTCGATACGCTCCTTCAGCCAACCGGCTTCTTCGGGGTTCGAGATATGCATGTACTGCAGGGCAAAGGTGCCGCAATAGGTGCGCTTCACGATCTCGATGATCTTGCGCATGGTCGCGATTTCAAGACCCAGCACATTGTCGATGAAGATCGGGCCATCCATGTCGGCTTCGGTGAAACCATAGGATTTGGGATCAAGCTCGGGGTGGGGCGTCTGATCACGCATCCCAAGCGGGTCAAGGTCGGCCACAAGGTGTCCCCGGATCCTGTAGGCGCGGATGATCATCAGCGCGCGGATACTGTCGAGCACGGCCTGCTTGATGGCGTCCTCGGAAACCTCGGCACCCTTTTCAGCGGCCTTGGCTTTGATCTTTTCAACCTGCTTTTCGGGTTCGGCCCATTGACCATCAAGCGCGGCGGTCAGTTCGTCATTGGGCTGGGGCGGCCAATCGGCGCGCGCCCAGGACGGTCCGGCAGCTTCGGCCGTGGCGTCCGCGCTGCTGTCACCAAGCCCCTTGAAAAAGGCGGCCCAGGCTTCGTCGACCGATGCCGGATCCTGTGCATATCGCGCCTGAAGCTGTTCGACATACTCGGCGTTGTGGCCTTGCAAGAAGGATGAGGCGTGGAAGATGTCGTTGGGGGATTGTTCGGTCATGGCGTTACCTCATTCGGGTCCGGGCCGTAATCGTTGGTTGTGCATTGGCTGGGCCGCGTAAGCCACCAAAGCAACAAGATGACGGAAATCAACAGTGAGAGAAGTCCTGCGGTCACAATAAGGGCGGCAACGCCGACATGACCTGTCCAGCCGACGTCGTCAGGCATAACGCCAAAGGAGGCCGCGCCGAAACCAAACGCCAGCACGATGATGACTGGCAGGAACAGGAACAGACCTGAGCGTCCAGCGTCATGCATCCGCCGCCAGCTTGCCGCAAGAAAGGGCAGAACGGTCAGCAGCCAAAAGGTCGACTGGACCGGACCGGTGGTTTTAATGGTCGCATAGGTCTGGGCGTCAATGACGTGTTCCTCGATCAAATCGTTGCCGAAGATCACGCTGTCGATCGCACCACAGGCAGTATTGGCTAGAAGCAGGAAGACAAAAAACCACCAATATTCCGAACGCGAAGCTTTGCCGGAAAATACGACGTATTTCCGAAAGCCAGTCTGTACTGCGTCTGTGAAACTCATTGCACTTCTTCTATCCCGTGCGTCAGCTTCTTGCGTGGCCCCTGGCCGTCAGCCAATCGCCTCAACAACCGCCTCACCCAGCCCGGCGGGGCTTTCGGCCACGACGATGCCAGCCGCTTTCATGGCTTCGATCTTGTCCTCGGCGCCACCTTTGCCACCGGCGACGATAGCGCCAGCATGGCCCATGCGTCGGCCCGGAGGCGCCGTGCGGCCCGCAATGAAGCCTGCGGTCGGCTTCCATCGGCCCTTCTTTTTCTCGTCGGCCAGGAACTGCGCGGCTTCTTCTTCTGCGCTGCCGCCGATTTCGCCGAT
>CAZWZG010000147.1:3800-7891 GCA_964638245.1 uncultured Rhodobacterales bacterium | reverse complement strand
TCGTCGCGCTCGGCCCGCCTGATCTCGTCGGTCAGCGCCTTCCGCGCCTTGGCCCTGTCGGCCAGCACCAGCTCCCTGGCTCTCTCGAACATGTGTAGGTCTCCTAAGCTCCGTCCCCGGTTCTCGCGCATCGTGCGAGGCTCAACACGGCTTCGTAGACCAGCGTTTCAGCCCTCCCGGGAAACGGTGGCGCGTCGGCCGGGATTTCAGCCGCGGCCGGCGAGGTCCGCCAGCAGCTCGCGATCCACCCCCGGCACCTCCGCGAACAGCCACGGGTCATTGGCCAGCGTGTAGCGGTACCACCTGACGCCCTTCGAGGAGGGCCGGCCGTGCCCGGCGGCCGTGAGCGTTGTCATCAGCGATCGCACCCAGCCGCGCTGTAGGCTAAGCGTGCCGGTGATCGCATAGACCGCCAGCAGGAGCCGGACGGCGTCGTGGCGCTGGGGGTTTGCGGGGTCGACGGGGTGCCCGGCGCGGGTGAGGTCGTCAGCCGCCTCTGCCAGGAGCGCGTCGCACTCCGCCTGGTTGGGCACGCTCCTCGGCAGACCGGCCGAGCGCCCGGAGTACGCGCCGTCGGCGGGGAGTGCCCGCCAAAGGGAGACCAGCTCCGGGTCCTCTCGGACGGAACAGTTGATGCAGGATGCGTGCTTACCCAGTCGCTCTGCGGCCTGGCGCTTGGTCCGGCTCCCGAGCAGGGCCTCACGTATTGAGGTCATTCACTTCGCCCGGCCGAGGAAAGCCTTGCCCAAGTTGCCCGTGACACCACGGTCGCCTCACCTCTGAAGTCGATGACGCTCAGGCCGGCCGCAAGCCTGAGGAGAGCAATCAGCTCCCTCCGGGTCTCGTTCGGGTAGAGGCGCGATCGGACCGCCCTGACTGTATCGAGGGGGGTTAGGTCCAGTGGCCCGTGTCTGGCCTCGGTCATTGAGAGCCACTTGCGGAAGGCCAGCTCGCGGTCGGGTGGATGACGGGTATGGGTCATGCGGCGGAGGATGCCGCGTATTCGCACGGCCGCGATGCCAGCGTGTACGCCGTCGTTTCGGGCCCGCCGCCGGGCCGTGCCTCGACCACCCTGCAAGCGACTGGAACCAAAGGGGTTTAAGGAACCGCAGCGGGACGGGTGACTCGCCGTCACTTACCTGGCACGTGGAGAACCTCTCCGTAGAGTTCGGGGCAGCCCGCACGTTCAGGCACTCCGGCGCCCTGTACGTTCCCCTCGGCAGCCACGTCGGACGTTTCGCCAAGCGCGGGCTCCCCGATGTCGTCGCATTCGGGCGGGGGGCGGTCGAACCGATCGGCGGTGTCCAGGTCCAGGTCCGGCCAGGTGCAGTGCGGGGCCTCACCCCCGACCGGCGTCCTGCTGACGCGCAGGGCGACGTGCTCTAGCCCGTTGCGGAGGCACCAGGCCGCACACTCGCGGCGCGCGGCTGCGTCCTGGAAGGGCAGGCCGACGCACCCCCTGACTGCCGCGCCGTCCACCAGCATCGTGGCCTCGTGGAACACGGCGTGGGCGGCGCCCGATACGGGGTCCCAGAGCGCGTCCCCGAGGCCGTCCCAGTCCGGGGGCGCGACGAAGGTCACGGTCACGGCGTCCTCGTCCGAGGGCGATACCACGCCCCGCGCCGACACGGCCTCGGCGGCCTCCCGGTCGTCGTCCGCGAGCGCCGCCCTTGCGGCGGAGAGCCTCGCCCGCTCCGACAGGAAGGGCAATCCTCCGGCGTCGCCGAGCGCGTCCGCCTCGATGCCGTCCACCAGGGCGGTCCCGTCCTCGAACAGCAACACCGTCCTAGTCATCATGCCCGTCCTCGTCCTCCAGCACCTCGGCGTCCTCGACGCCGCCAAGGTCCATCTCTGCTTTGAGCGCGTCCAGGTCCAGTGGCTCGCCCCGCCGGACCTCGGCGGGCGCGGCGTAGTTGTTGTTCTGAAAGGCGACCAGGGGCGTCGTCCTGGCGTTCAGGTCGCGCATGCGCAGGGACATGAGCTTCACGGCGATCCGCGGGTCCACGTTGGAGCAGTCGAACCGCATGAGCGGCTCGAAGTCATCGTCGAGCTCTGGCTCGCCGGTCACCGGGTCGGTCGCAGCCACCCACCGGCCAGTGCCCATGTGCAGGGCGGTCGCGATGACGCGCTGCGTCAGCGTCTCCTCGAAGGCCTCGACCGCGTCGTCCCACGCGGCGGCGAAGCCCTCGTCCCGCCGCCTCCGCTCGTAGAGCGAGCGCCTGGCCATGCCCGACACGTTCGCGGCGTAGGTCACCTGGCCGAACTCGGCCAGGGCGCCGAGGAAGCGCTCTTCCACGTCGGCGGGTATCGCTGCGCGCGTGTGGTAGCGGCTTGGCGCGTCGGCCCTCGCGGGCGGCCTGATCTGCATCGCTGGGTTGCTCATCTTCCAACTCCATCGGGCCTGACGTGGGGCCCGGTCTTTGCTCCCTCATAGGGTGTTGATACGGATGGGCTTTTCGGACCCCTCGGCGGGACGAGTGACCGACGATCCCCTGTTCGATCCGGCTCTGTCGCGCCGGAAAAACCGGGGTGCCCTCGCGTCCGCCTTGAAGACATATTGCGCGTCAAACCGCCCCGGCACACCAGCGTTGCTCGTGGGATGTGAGGCTCCACTTGTTACGTGAGCGAGACTGCTTGTGACGCGTCGACGCTTGCAGTCCTAGATGATCCTACAAGTGTCACGGCTCCAAGGCCTTGTTCTGTATGCCTAAATGACGCTTATGACACTTGTGACACTTATTTTTGAGCTCTGAGACTATGGTAAGCATATAGCAGCGATGCCTGGCGAAAGTCGGCACCATCAACACCCCCTACGCGCGCAGAGCTCAGAAACCTGACGGAACGCAAAACTAAGCGTCACGCGTCATAAGTGTCATTATGAAACGAAAACAAACGCTTATGAAGTCTGCAAGTGTCACGGCAAGCGTCGCAAGCGTCACGCGTCATCAAAAATGCCCTCAGCGCCAATCGTGCGTTCGAACCTTGAGCGCATTTCGGGCAGGGACGGGACGGCCCACATGCGCTTTCCGCCGCCGCTCGAGCGGGTCGTCTCCAGGCCGAGTGGTCTGGCGGCGTTGACGAGCGCTTTGGCCGTGGGCCTCACGCTCAGGATGCGGTTGCGCTTGAGGTAGTTGTCGTAGGCGGCGACGAGTTGGTTCTTGTCCTCGGGGCTCAATTCTAGGGGGGACGTATTCCAGTCTTCAATGTCACCATCGGTGAAGATGATGTCGGCGAGGGTGCCCTCAGACAGCACCGAGAGCCAGAACTTCAATGCGGGATCGAGGCTCTGTACCTTCTGGTCGCCGAGCGCCTTGGTCTGCGGGATGTTTACGGCGGGGCGCCAGTCCCCGAGTTCCATCCCGATCAGGTCGTGCATCATTGCGGAGAGGCCCCCATGCGCCATCTGACGGTTGAGCCTGCCGAAGAAAGCCTGGTCGTTGCGGCGGCGGTCGGAGACGTCGGCCACGAAGAAGCGTCGGGCGTCCTTGCCTGCGGGCACGATCCAGTCCTCGTTGGAGGCGAGCATCATGTGCACCATGTTCCGCCCTTGCGTGATGTCCTTGCCCTTTGCCTCGTAAGAAATCACGGGTTCGGTGACGAGCTGCTTTATTATGCCCTCGCCGTCCTTGTCGCCCGGCCAAACCGCCTCGTCGGCGAACAGGAACACGCAGTTGCGGAGGTGCGAGTTGAACCGGCCCGCGAACTGCGCCCGACTTGAGACTGTCAGGCCGTGAGGCCCGGCGATCTGCATGAGCGCGCGCCCAAGAGTACCCTTGCCAGTTCCCTCTGTGCCGCGGAAGGCAATTGCCGCCTCGGGCGTCTCCCACGGTTTTTGTAGCATGTATGCGATCCAGCGGCGCACGTAGGCCTCGCTTGCCGCGTCGCCGTCGCAGAGTACGTCGCCGATCAGCTCTTCCATCAATGACCAGTCGCCTGGCTTTGGATCGACGGCCCAGCCGCGCCAGAGGTTCAGCTTGCCCGCATTGTGATCCAAACCACGGGGGTCCATGACGATGCCCCGGTACTTCCGGCGCTTCTTGTGGTCGAGCCAGTGGTCAGCCCTCGATGGGTAGCGGTGTGTTGGCGTGTCC
>CAZWZG010000147.1:0-3773 GCA_964638245.1 uncultured Rhodobacterales bacterium | reverse complement strand
GGTAGTTGCGGAAAGCCTCGCGGCTCATGCGGGTCCAGACCTTGCGGCCGAACGCGTCGTCGAAGTCCTCCATGAAGACCTGGAACTGCCCGCCGTCGAGCACCGCACAGTAGGTCTCGTTCATCTCCTGGACGATCAGGTCGAGCGGATTGCCAGAGGCCTTCTTGCCTGTCTTATTGGAGCGCTTGGCCGAACGCGCGGTCACGGTGCCTTGCTCTTCGATATCTTCGAAGTCGTCCGCAGCATCGACGAATGGGGGCAGTTTGGTCCAGGCCATCGCCAGGTGTCGCTCGACCTCTTCGCCCGCGTACTTTCCGTCATCGCTGCCGGTTTCATCGAGCCATAGTGGCGCGTGTTCGGACAGCAATTCGGACGCGGCGTCGAAGGAGACGCCAGCCTGTTTTAGATCGGCCGCCAGTGCGAAGAAGTGCTCGTGCCTTGGCCCCGCTTCTGGTCCATCCAGCCTGTCCGCGAGAAGAGCAACGAGCTCATCGGTGACGTCGTCGCCTGCGGTGCGGTCGAAGTTCGTGTCGATCTCCACTGTTGTCGACCTACGCAGCTCTCGAAAGGCGCTGCTTGGGGCTTGATCCTCGAGGCCATCAGCGTTCTCGAACATTTCGGCCAGCAGAGAAAGAGCCGACTCGTTCAGGCGAACCTGTCCGCCCTTTGAACGCATGTCGCCCTCAACTTCTTCAATGCCTTCCTCGAGCTTGAACTTCCAGTTGCCAATGGAACTGGGCCTGTCGCAGCGGACCCAAACGTGGCCACGGTCTTCGCGACCGCTTGTAGATTGCGTCACTGCAGTAACAACGTCGCCGAAGTTCTCCTTTATGATATCTGCGGCGACATCGGGGCCGTCACCTTCATCGCAGTCGAGCACGACATGCCCAACGGATGCAGGTTGCAAGCCCACGGCATTGCGGGTCGGGTTCTTTTTGATGTGAGAGAGGGCCTGCGCAACTGTCGGATTTCGGTCGGGCCAGCCTTTTTCGCAGGGCTTCTTGTCCCTTAGGAGTACCAACATGGGCTCATAGCCGTTTTGTTCAGCGGCTTCGACGAACCGGGCAAGAGGGGTCTGGTCAGCCATTGAAGCAACCCCCGTGTTGGGCGACGCGTGCCATGCGTGCTAGGGCCTCTTCCTTTGCGTGTGGTCGCTTGATCCAGCCCTTGTGCAAGGGTCGTTTCCCGAGCTCTTGCAGGGGCTCGGCCTGACGCGGTTCGGTTGCGTGCTCCGTCATCGGGACTGCCTCCGGCCAGGCTTTAAGCCTGCGCGACCGTCCATCCAGTCTAGGACCTCGGAAAGCCGGTATAGTGGGGCATTGCCGTACTTGACGAAGGGTGGGCCGTAGCGCCTGTTGCGCGCTGTCCTGTATTCACCGACGGTCCGTTCGCTCAGGCCGGTCAGACGGGCCACGTCCGCCGTGGTCAACAGTTCATCAAACGGGGGCTCGCTCTCGGGCAGCCGCCCGGCATTGTGTTTATCAGGCATGGCTGTGCCTCCGGGGCTCGGTTGTGTTGTTTTCTCGCTTCTGATGGCCCGTCGTGATCGCAATTCACGGCGGGCCGAATTTCACTGTCGCTACGCACGTTACGTCGTATGAACGAATCAATACGCCAACACTCCGCGACCTGTATATAAACATTCAGGACTCAGCGCCGAGCTCGTCAGGACGGGCAAAAGTCAGTGGAATCGGAAGCTTACGTGGTCTCCGACAATCGGCGTCCAGCCCTGCGAAGCGCGGAATCGCGCAAGGCGACAGATGTCTTCGCCCGCGTAGGCGCGGTCCGATTCGCGCGCGAGCTCCACGAAGCGGACGGCCGATACGCGCCTGCCCGCCGAGTGGAGGTAGAAGAGGTTGAACAGACCGGCCATGGCCCTGTCGGCCTGCCAGGATATCCACGGTGTACCCATCTCGCGGCAGGCGCGTCTGAGCGCGGAGGTGGCTGCATCGTCCCCGTCTAGCTCGGGGTGCAGGGCGCCACGACAGAACTCCAGATAGGTGGTCCGCATTAGTGCAATGACCTGTCGACGGTCCTCGTCGCGCCAGTCGCTAATGGGCAGGCTGGGAGACCAGCGCGTCATGTCAGTGGCTCCTGGCGTAGCTCGTCCATGAAGGCCCTCAGATCGTCGACGGCGTAGAGGCACCTGCGCCCGACCCTGTGGAAGGCTGGCCCTGCGCCCCTCATCCGCCAAAGATTCATCTGTTGCTTGCTAAGGCCGAGGTACTCAGCGGCCTCGGCCACGGGTAGGTAGGCCCTTGGGGGCGATGCGAGCCGCGCCTCTATGCGGTCGAGCCGTTCCACGATCTGGTCCATTCGATTGCTCCTGATTGCAGTATGTTCACGATCAGGATGGACGTTCGGCGCGCCACAGTAACCCATCACTTTCTATACGATCCCACTGGACGGTGTTTCGGCTGTGGGTTGCGCGTCAGCCGACACGCCCCCTGAAAGAGACGATCTTGGAGGCGACGGTCTCGGTGGCATCGCGCATCGGACCGAGCAGGTTCGCCCTGGTCACGTAGTTCCAGGTCACGCCCGCCGGCCGGTGGTTCAGCAGTATCATGGCCATCTGCATGTCCACTCCCGCCTCCAGGCAGAGCGTGCGGAACGTGTGCCTCAACTGGTGCGGGGCGTAGGGAAACGATTTGATCCTGCACATCTGTTCGACGTGGCCGGACTTGGAGGTCGCCGAGGGGAAGATGAACAGGCTTTCCAATGGTCGTGTGTACTGCCGGACCGCCTCCAGTTCCTGCAACAGGAACCGAGGCAGCGGGAGCTTGAACGCCTTTGCCTCACCGCCCTTTGGTGAAGGAACGGTCAGCACGCCATCAGCGTCGAGATGCTCCCAACGCATCGACCTGGCGTCGTTCGAGCGCAGGCCCGTCAGCAGCATCACCATCCAGCAGGCGCGTCGCACGGGGTCTTCCATCGCATCCAGGCTCCGCCAAAGTTCAGGCATGTCCGAGGGCGGGACCGCCCAGTCCCTAGCGGTCTCCTTGTTCATCTTGACTGCGCGGCTGACCGGGTTTGGCGGCAGGTCGTGGGTTCGCGCGGCGTCGTTCAGGACCAGCTTGAGGACACGCATCGAGCCGTTCGCGCCGTAGGGGCCGGACTTCCTAGTGATCTTCTCGTGAAGGGCCCGCACGGTTTCTCTATCCACCTTGTCTACGGGCAGCTTCGCGAGCGGGCGCAGTGGCCCTTCGATCTTCTGGCGATACCAAGTTACCGTCCTTGGGCTCAGGTCCGGTCGGCTCTCGAGGTAGCGGTCGAATGCTTCCGTCAGCCTCGGAACCGTGGCCTTCGGCGTCCTCGGGTCCTCGCCGCGCCTAAGTGCCAGCTTGAGCTCCGTCGAACGGTCCCTGGCCGACTTAAGAGCTACGTCGCCCGTCCTGCCGAGGACCACTGAGATGTATCGGTCTGTTCCGTCGTTGATGCGGCCGACGAACTTGTACGAGCAGCCGCGTTTGCCGACCACGACCCTGAGGCCGGACACCTCGGAGTCGTAGAGCTGGACGCCGGGTTGGTGTTCCTCCATCGCCCGGTTGACTGATGCCTGGGTGAGCCTTGTAGCCATGGCCTGATCCTCCTGGGGCCATGTCTCAGGCCCGGGTTGAAACACTATGTGTTAGGTCGCTGTGGGAGGATAGTGTCGCGTTTTCATGGGATTGCGAACCCTGATAAGGCCCGGTAGGACTCTATAAAACGCACGTTGGATGACTTAAAATCCTCAGGCTGAAAAGCCGTGCCGGTTCGAGTCCGGCCGCGGGTAC
>CAZWZG010000146.1:0-7904 GCA_964638245.1 uncultured Rhodobacterales bacterium | reverse complement strand
AGGACGACCGTGCCCCGTGCGTGCCGGCTTTCGACCTGCGCGTGAGCGGCGCGGGCCTCTGACAGCGGATAGATCGTGTCGATGACGGGACGAAGCGTGCCGGCTTTGATCATCGTGTTCACACGCTCAAGGTCTTCGGCTTTGTCGCCGTTCACGGCAATCCGGATTTTCTTTAAGCGGAGCGGGTTTAGCAACGCCGCGCCTAGTTCTCGCAGGCCGAAGTTCAGTGGTAGGAACTGCCCGTTTTTCTCGAGAAGTCCGCGTGCCGCCCGAGTCGAGAGAGCGCCCACCGTGTCGAAGATGATGTCGAAGCGGTCCGTCAGCTTTGCGATATCGGTCACACGGTAGTCGACGAATGCGTCTGCGCCCAAGGACCGCACAAAGGCCGCGTTCGACCCGCTGGCCACGCCGGTCACGTGGGCGCCGATCGCCTTGGCGATCTGCACGCCGTAGGTGCCGACCCCTCCGGATGCGCCGACGACGAGGACGCGTTGTCCAGCATGTAGGCTTGAAAAATCCGTAAGAAAGACGAGAGCGCAGACGGCGCCGAAGGGCAGTGCAGCGGCTTCGGCGAAGTCGAGGGTTTCGGGCATTTTCGCGATAGCACCGGCTTCGTCGAACGCGAGGTATTCGGCGGAGGCGCCCCCGTCCAAGGACATTCCGTAGACGCGATCGCCGACGTAGAAGCGGGTCGTATTTACGCCGATCGCCTCGACGGTTCCGGCGAAGACAGTGCCAAGTTGCGACTTCTTGGGGCGGCGGAGGCCGAACATCAGGCGGCCTGGGATAGCGAGGGCTCCCGGGAAGGCAGCGGCGCGCAGGCGCCAGTCGCCCGTGGTAACGGCGCTTGCGTGGACGCGGATCAGGACTTCGCCGTCCTGCGGTTCGGGCATAGTGACGTCGGTGATGCGAACAACGTCTGGGCCGCCATATTGGGTGTACGTCAGGGCTTTCATATCTTGTCTCCTTCTCGGAGAGATCGATACGCCATTAAGCCATCCATGCGAATTGACAGAATGTGATATTTAATTATGCATAATTGCATGGAGTGGAATTCCGTACAGTTCGACTGGAACCGCGCGCGCGCCTTTCTGGTCACCGCAGAGGAAGGTTCGCTGTCGGGTGCAGCGCGGGCGTTGAAGATGGCGCAGCCGACCTTGGGGCGGCAAGTGACCGCGCTCGAAGAGGAGTTGGGGCTCGCCTTGTTTGAGCGGGTGGGCAACCGTTTGACCCTGACGCCGGGAGGACGCGAGCTCTTGGCGCATGCGCGCGCCATGGGGACAGCGGCGAGCCGGATGTCGTTGGTGGCAACGGGGCAGAGCCAGGCGATTGAGGGACGGATTGCGATTTCGGCGTCAGATGTGTTTTCAAGCTTTCTTTTGCCGCCGATCATGGCGGGGCTTCGGGCGAGCTATCCGGGGTTGCAGATTTCCATCGTCGCCTCGGACCGGGTCAGCGACCTGCGCCGCCGGGAGGCGGATATCGCGATCCGGAACACGCGGCCGCAGGATCCAGAGCTAATTGCGAAGAAGCTTTATGATGACACCGGCACGCTTTTCGCGGCGACGCGATATCTGGATCGGGTGGGGCGGCCGAAGACGCTTGAGGACCTCAGCCATCTGGAATTTATCGGATGGGAGGCGACCGAACAAATGATCACCTTTCTCGCGGGCCGCGACATTGCCCTACGCCCGGAAAACTTCGTGCTGACCTCGGAAAACCAGTTGGTGCAATGGCAAATGGTCAAAGCGGGAATGGGCGCGGGTTTGATGACCGAACGCGTGGGAGAGGACGAGCCGCTTGTCGAGCCGGTCCTGCCGGAGATGGCGCCGATTGAGTACCCCGTCTGGCTGGTGGCACATCGCGATTTAATGACCAGCCGTAGGGTGCGGCTGGTGTTTGATCGTCTGGCGGAGGAGTTGCATCCTTGAGGCGATGCGAGCTTGTGAGCTACCAAGTGTCCGCGGTGTTGACTAACTGAAACTCTACCGTCTAGCGCGGCAGTTCGATCAATAAGTCTGCGACTACACACGCAGCGATTGTTGCCGTGCCTCTAGTTCCTCTATTGGAAGCCTAAACTTCTTTCCGACAAATATGAGCGTTACCAACGTACCCAAGGTTAACAGTCTTTTGAGCTCGTCGCGACTAGCATCCTTTAAGGTTTCCGCATCCATTTCGATCGACAACTCAAGGTTTTCGCCTTGAGGGCCGCCCGGAAAAAACTTTGGTTCCTTGGCAAACGTGCTGCCATAGCGCAGTGAGACTGCGATTGTTTTGAAGCTGGCATGGGCAAAGAAGCCAGATCCCTCCAGGATTGCTTCAAGCTCGTCCCGGACCTCTCCACCTACAGTAATTGAATACCTGTTCGGTCGCGCTGGAGTAAACGCAGCGCCGCTTAGTAGTAGCTTACGATTATGACCCATAGGCGCTCTTCACCGCTTCAACTTGCTCCTCAACACAATAGCTCATTCGGTTGTCTTTGCCTTCTAGTGTCTGCGATGCGTGCAAAGCAGACAGTCGGACAGAATTGCAACGAAATTGCTGGTGCCCCTCAAGTGCAGAATTGCGCAGAATAGGTGCGCGGTCGTGCATTTTCGCAAACTCCGCACAGAGCTATATCCGCGTCAACAGTAAATTCGAGGAGGCATCCAGATGCTCGATCAGATCAAAGGTCTGCACCATGTGACGTCGCTGGCCAGTGGCGCGAAGGCCAACAATGAGTTCTTCACTAATACGCTCGGCCTACGCCGGGTGAAGAAGACCGTCAACTTTGACGCGCCCGACGTCTACCATCTTTACTATGGCGACGAAACCGGCTCGGCTGGAACTGTCATGACCTATTTCCCCTTCCCCCATGCGGCGCGTGGCCGGAAAGGGACCGGCGAAGTTGGGGTGACGGCGTTTTCGGTGCCCAAGGGCAGCTTGACGGCGTGGGGCGACCGGCTGGGAAACCTCGGCGTGGAAGGCCTTTCCCGCGAAGAAACGTTTGGCGAGGACCGCCTGCTTTTTGATGGACCGGATGGCGATAGCTTTGCGCTTGTCGAAGTGGACGGCGATGAACGCGCGCCTTGGACGGGTAATGGCGTGGGCGAGGAGGTTGCGATCCGCGGCTTTCACTCGGCATCGATGCGCCTGCGCGACGGCGGGGCGTCGTCGGAGCTCTTGCAGTTCATGGGGTATAGACAAGTCGATACGTCCGGGACCGTGACGCGGTTTGCCGTGCCCGGTGGCAATGAGGCCAACGTCATCGATATCGAGACGTTGCCGGAAGTAGACTACGCGGGGCAGGGCGCGGGATCAGTGCACCATATCGCATTTGCGGTTGAAAACCGGGCGCGCCAGTTGGAGGTGCGTGAAGCGCTGCTCGACACAGGCTATCACGTGACGCCGGTTATTGATCGCGACTACTTTTGGGCGATCTATTTCCGCACGCCCGGTGGGGTTCTGTTCGAGGTTGCCACCAACGAGCCTGGCTTTGATGTGGACGAAGATACCGCGCATCTGGGCGAGGCGCTGAAGCTGCCGTCGCAGCACGCGTATCTGCGTGACACGCTTGAGCGGTCGCTTGAACCGCTGGAGGCCTGAGATGTCGTACCATGCAGAAAGAAAGGAGGGGGCCGGTGACGGCCCCGTTTTCTTCACCTTCCATGGCACCGGCGGGAATGAACATCAGTTTCACCGCCTCGCTTCAGAGCTGCGCCCGGATGCGACTGTAGTTTCGCCGCGCGGTGATGTGTCCGAGTTTGGCGCATTGCGGTTTTTCAAGCGGCGGGGCGAAGGCAAGTACGACATGGAAGATCTGGCCCAGCGTCAGGCTGCCATGGCGGATTTCCTTAGCGCTGAGAAAGGCGAGCGTGCCGAGGCGATCGGCCTAGGATACTCTAATGGTGCCAATATCTTGGCTGCCGTCGCGCTCGAACAGCCGGAGATCGTTGACAGTTTGGTCTTGATGCATCCGTTGATCCCTTGGCAACCCGCTGCGCAACCGGGACTCAAGGGGCGCCGCATTCTGGTGACGGCAGGGGAACGCGACCCGATCTGTCCCAAGCCCGAGACGGAACGGCTTGTCGACTATCTCAAGGCGCAGGGCGCTGAGGTGACAGTGCACTGGCATCCGGGCGGCCACGAAATCGTGCCGTCCGAGATCGAGGCGATCGCGATGTTCCTTGAAGCCGAGACCGTCTAGAACGGGGCCTTGGACGTAAACGTCATACCGATGCCACCATCAGGATGGCGCAAACGCAAGCTTTCGGCA
This sequence comes from uncultured Rhodobacterales bacterium, assembly GCA_964638245.1. GTDB lineage: Bacteria > Pseudomonadota > Alphaproteobacteria > Rhodobacterales > Rhodobacteraceae > CAZWZG01. The sequence continues at coordinate 3,649 of CAZWZG010000146.1, read as the reverse complement.
TGAAGCATAAGGCGCGGGTGATCTCGCGCCTTTTCATGTGCATAGAGCGGATCACCCAGAATGGGATGGCCAATCTCACGCATGTGGATGCGAAGTTGGTGCGAGCGCCCGGTTTTGGGATGAAGCCGGACCCGGCTTTCGCTGTCACTTGCCTTGAGCCTTCGCCAATCGGTGATGGCTTGGCGACCTTCGGGATCGATTTTCTGCAGCGGGCGATTGGGCCAGTCGACCATGATCGGCATGTCGATTGTGCCCTTTGCTTCGGCCAGACGACCCCAAACCCGTGCGACATAGGTCTTTTTCATCTGTCGTTTCTCGAATTGAAGGCCGAGGTGGCGCTGGGCATGGGGCGTCAAAGCGAAGACCATGACGCCCGATGTGTCCCGGTCAAGTCGATGCACCAGCAGGGCGTCCGGGAACGCCCGTTGCGCTCGGGACAATAGGCAATCGGCAAGATGTTCGCCTTTACCTGGGACAGACAAAAGGCCGGCCGGTTTGTTCAGAACCAAAAGTTCGCGATCCTCGTGGAGGACATCCAGAGGGCCGGTGGGAGGACTGTAGGGTGTATTCACGTCAATATTGCCTGCTTATCTTTCCGCTTTGGTAACAGCTTCTGCGTAGACATCGGACCAGAAGAATCGACTGTGCGGAGTTTGTAATGATCCTGGATACAAGGCACGAGGCGGATGTTTTGGTGGTACGCGTCACCGAACCACGTATCGACGCGGCGATTGCCGTCCAGTTCAAGGATGCCATGCGGGCTCAATCGGACGAATGGTCCGGAATGATCTTGCTGGACATGTCCGAAGTTCAATTCCTGGATTCAAGCGGGCTTGGGGCTGTGGTCGGTGCCATGAAGCAGATCGGCGCAAGCCAGACGCTGGAGCTTGCCGGGCTGACGTCGACTGTGGAAAAGGTTTTTCGGCTGACCCGCATGGACAGCGTTTTCACGATCCACGCCACCGTTGAGGACGCGCTCGCCATCGCAAAGGCGGGCTAGGGCTGGGTTAGGGATGTTGACCCCCGGCGCAGCGCCACTGCGGATCATACTTTTCAATAGACAAGAGATGGTGCGACACGGTTTGCGGCACGCCGTGGCCTGGATGCAGGACAATGCATATTCTGCAGATCTTTGCGCCATGACAGAATTGGCGCTTGCCGAGGCTTTGAACAACATCGTTGAACATGCCTACAACGAAGACGTGATTGGTGTGATCGAGCTATTGCTCGAGGGGCTACCAGACGGCGTGAAATGCACGTTGATTGACGAAGGTCAGGGGTTGCCCGGCGGAGAAATTCCGTCTGACTCACAACCCGATACGGATGTTGCGCTTGATGATTTGCCCGAAGGCGGGTTCGGGTGGCATATCCTGCTTAGCTTAACGGAAACCGTCGACTACGAGCGGTCGTTTGATACGAACCGCCTGAGTTTCACGATGCGCCAAGAGGCAGAGGTCAGTTCAACTGAACCGAAAGCGGGTAATGCCCATCGGTGACGTTGTAGTCGCCAAACAGATCAGGAAGGTCCGGGTGGTCCACCGGCTTGCCTGAATAATCCGCGATCAGATTTTGCTCGGAAACATAGGCCACGTAGTAGCTCTGATCGTTTTCGGCGAGCAGATGGTAAAAAGGCTGATCCTTTTTGGGACGCGACTCTTCTGGGATCGCGTCATACCATTCGTCGGAATTTGAAAATGTCGGGTCTACATCAAAAACGACACCGCGAAACGGATGTTTCCGGTGGCGTACAATCTGCCCGAGTGCATACTTCGCACGTGTCTTTAACATCACAGTACCCCCTGCGTTCTTCTTCCTAAGCCGCGCTGCGGCACGAGTCCACGCCAAGGGCCTGAAAAACCGGGAAACAGTCTGTGAAGCAGGGCCTTACAGTCCGGTTCGCAAAAAGTGATCAATCCTCGCTAATTTTGAGGATTTTCGCAGAAGCTGTTTTGCGCTAGACTACCGAAAACGAGCAGAAAAATAAGAGCGTATCATGACGGGCAGGCTTTGCGTGGCTCTTGGGCTATTGGTGTTTCTGGCAGCGTGCGGGGGTGGCCCCGGGTCGCCGCCAAAGAATTTGGACAACGCGTGTTCAATCGTTGACCAGCGACCAAGCTACCTCAAGGCAATGGAACGGACCGAGCGGAAATGGGGTGTTCCCGTAGCCGTTCAGATGGCGACGATCTATCAGGAATCAAAGTTCGATGGTGACGCGCGAACGCCGCTGCGTTTTGCCGTTGGCGTGATCCCGATGGGGCGGCAAAGCTCGGCCTTTGGATACTCCCAAGCGCTGGATGGCACTTGGGAAGAATACCAACGCGACGAAGGCGGGCGCGGTGCACGCCGTGATCGCTTTGCGGACGCCAGCGACTTTATGGGTTGGTACATGTATGAAACCAAAGAGAAACTTGGCATTCCGCTCAATGATGCGCGCCGCCAGTATCTTGCCTATCATGAGGGTCGCACGGGCTATGCCCGGGGCAGCTACAAGCGCAAGGGCTGGCTGATGTCGGTCTCCCAGAACGTCGCGACCCGGGCCTCGATGTATCAGGTCCAGCTGGAGCTCTGCGGTAAGGCCTAAGCTTATCGGGCGCGCCGCTCTTCTTCGGCGTCGATGTCAAAAATTCCGAACGGCACGCTGTCGCGCGGGGTGAGACCCGAGAGAATGACGGTTGTGGTCGACCCAGCGCCATCAATCACGACCCATTGGCGCAATTCGACCGGATTGTCGGTAAACTTCATTTCAAGGCGGCCAAGTTCCGGAGCCTCCGGATCCTGAGCCATGACAGTCGTTGCAGTGCCATCAAAGTCATGGCCCACAACCATCGAGCGCCGCGCAAGATCGACATCTTTTTCGAGGATCAGCTTGAGCGGTGTTCGGCGCAATGGGTAGCGCTCCGCGTTGCGCACGTTCGAGTTCGGATCGAAAATGCCGATAGTACCGGCGCTTGCGATGACCAGCGTTTCGTTTGGCGGGTCATACTCGAAGCGTAAACGACCGGGGCGACGGATAATGATGCGCCCTGTCAGTATCGATCCGTCGTCGCCAACCTGCGTGAAGGGCGACTCCGCGATCGTAAGCGTGTTGAGATACTCCGAAATCCGGTCCAGCGGGATACGCTGGGCCAGAGCCGGACCTGAGACAAGAGTGGCGCCTGCAGCGCCAAGGAACACACGACGTTTCATAATCCTAAGATAGGCGCTCTGACCGGAATATGCATCACATCTGCGTTTGGATCGCGCGATTTCCCGCTGACCCCATAAACACGCGCATTGCGTGGGTTTCCGGCGCGCCAACGGAGGCGCGCCTTTTTTTTACTGGGGTTCGGGAACAAGGATTTCGCGTTTTCCAACGTGGTTCGCTGCGGTGACAAGTCCGCTTTCTTCCATTTGCTCCACAAGGCGTGCGGCCTTGTTGTAGCCGATCGCCAGTTTGCGCTGGATGTAAGACGTCGAACACTTACGGTCATTGATCACGATCGCCACAGCCTGATCATACAGCGCATCCTCGCCGCCGGTATTTCCGCCAAGGCCAAGAACCGCGTCAATCGCACTTTCCTGCTCATCTGCGGGGCCTTCAACCACACCCGAGATGTATTCGGGCGCTCCGAATGATTTCAGGTGGCGGACGATCTCTTCGACCTCTTCG
>CAZWZG010000145.1:0-7913 GCA_964638245.1 uncultured Rhodobacterales bacterium | reverse complement strand
AAAGCAAACCCCTTTAGACGTCCGTCGATCCTATTTCGGCCCCATGATCCCCAAATGAAGGATTTTGGTGGAGCCGCCGGGTACCGCCCCCGGGTCCGATCCGCTTATTACGAGCGCGTTTATTGCCATAGTTCCGAAGAACACTCGGTATATAGCAAGGGAGTCGCGGAATTTGAAGGGGGCGCGCCCTCTGGGCGCGGTTGGGAGGCGCTGCCTCCCTTGCCCCTCCGGGATATTTGTGGACCTTTGGAGATCAGAGGTTTGCGGGCAGCAGTGCAAGTGCCATGGCAAATTCAATTGCAAAGAAAATCCAAGCACGCGAGACCGTCGGGCGATCCACGAGGCAGGAGACGAGGCGACCTGTTGCTGCTCCTGCAAACGCTATCCCGAGCATCGCGTAAGCCATCGGCTGGCCAATGATCAGGCAGCCAAGGCCAAGAAGCACAAAAAGTCCACCGACGCTGGCGCGCATTTCGGAAAGACCCATGGTCGTGTCGCCCGGGGTTAGGTCAAGCGCTTGAGCAGTGTAACGCGGGGCAAGAAAGCCGAAGGCACCCATGCCGATGGCAAGAAGCGCGAGGATCGGGTTGAGAATGTCCATGTCTGACCTGCATTACATCTGGCTGTCTATTTACTGTTACGGCCCATTCGGCGGATTGGATCACCCTCGCAAAGAATAACGGCGCCGCGCGGCGCCGTCTTCAGTCGATTGCGGGTTAGCTCAGAAGCCGGCCTTGATCCGTTCAAATTCCCGGATCATGCGCTCACGGATCTCGATATTCATTGGCAACTGGGCCAGAAGCGGCACGTCCACCTCGCCAAGGCCGACGCTGTCCAGCGTTTCGGCATCGATGGCGGACATGGCTTCGACGTTGGCGTGGCCATAGCCCCATTCGTTGACGATGTAGTCGGTGACCGAGGCATCGAGCCAGCTGTTGATGAACGCGTGCGCCTTATCTTCGGAGCCGGGACCGTCGACGAGGTTCACGTGGCCGCAGGTCCAGATTGCAGACCCTTCGACCGGCGCCCGTTCATAGGCGATGGGGAAGCCTTCGTCTGCTAGAAGGACAGGGGTTTCGTTCCACGCCCACGAAATCAGGACTTCACCCGTTCCCATGAGTTGCCCCAGTTCGGCACCATCCGTCCAATAGGCGCGTACGTTGGGGTGCACTTCGCGAAGCCAGGCGGCGGCGCGTTCGAAGTCTTCGACAGTGGCCTCGGTCCAGTCGGTTGTGCCAGTGGCAAGATAGGCGAGCGAGAAAATGTCGTCAGTGTTGTCAGGCAGGGAAATGCGGCCCGCAAATGCTGGGTCCTTGAAGACCTGAAGGGTCTGCACGGCGTCGGCGCTGACTTCTTCGGTGTTATAAGCGATGGCCGTCGCGCCGCTGTCGGCAGGAATGAAGTAGACGTCGTCGCCATCGGTCAGAACGGGTGCGTTTTTGTAGACGTCCGCGATTTTGGCATAGTTCGGGATTTTCGAGATGTCCCAAGGCTCGATCAGGCCAGCCTGACGCCATTTGTCCACCGATTGGGGGCAGGGGTGCGCGATATCGGCGCGAAAGCCTGAGCGCAGTTTCTGAAACGCTTCTTCTTCTTCTCCAAAGAATGTGTACGTCGGGGACAGGCCGTCATGGGCCTCCGCGTATTTGGCCCAATAGGCGTCTTCTTCAAAGCCCGACCAGGTGAATACGGTCAGTTCAGGATCGGCGTCCTGAGCGATGGCTGTCGTCGCAATGAGCGCGACAGATGACAAAAGTGAAACACGGATCATGGCGGCATCCCCTGAACTAAACCCGACATCATTCGGCCTGCATCTAGAGCGGCAAGGCCCGCCGCTCAAGACAAAAAGCTGTGCTTGACGCCCCGAGACCCTTTCGAGCTAATGCGCCGAAGGCAAATGCGGAGGTTTGCGATGATCACACCCGACTATGTGGCAACGATGGCGGCCTATAACCGCTGGCAAAATGTGTCGCTATTCGGCGCGGGAAATGGCCTGTCGGATGAAGAGCGCAAACGCGATCGCGGGGCGTTTTTCGGATCGATCCAGCGCACGCTCAGCCACCTTGCTTGGGGCGACACGATCTGGCTGAGCCGTTTTGGGGTCGGTGCTCCGCCCGAGGTTGGCATTGATGAAAGCCCGGATTGGATTGCCGAGTGGAATGATTTGGCTGAGCAACGCGCAGCGCTTGATGCCGCGATTGATCTTTGGGCGTCGAGTGTTTCTGAGCAGGATCTTGGGCAGGATTTGAGCTTCTACTCGGGCTCGCTTGGGCGTGACGTGACGTCTCCGATGACGACGTGTGTTGCGCATTTCTTCAACCATCAAACGCATCACCGCGGGCAGGCCCATGGGCTTTTGACGGCAGCGGGGGCCAAGCCGGGGCCCACCGACCTGTTCGTGATGCCGGCAAATTACACGGATCGTGTCAAAAAGGGAGAATGACATGGGCTTTCGGGGATTGGTCGTTCGAAAGGACGATGAAGGCAAGACAAGCGCGGCGGTAGAAACGCTGGAGATCGATGATCTGCCCGAGGGCAACGTCACGGTTTCGGTCAGTCATTCCACGGTTAACTACAAGGACGGGCTGTGCATTGGACCGGGTGGCGGTTTGGTGCGCAATTATCCGCATGTGCCCGGAATTGATTTTGCAGGCGTCGTCGAGGCCTCGGATGATGATCGCTATGCGCCCGGCGACGCCGTCGTTCTGACCGGCTGGCGCGTTGGAGAAGCCCATTGGGGCGGGTATTCCGAAAAGGCGCGGGTTAATGCAGACTGGCTTGTCCCGATGCCAAAGGGGTTGTCCGCTGAGCAGGCCATGGCTGTTGGCACCGCGGGCTTTACGGCAATGCTTGCCGTGATCGCGCTTGAAGAACATGGGATGAAGCCCGGACAGGGCGAGGTTCTGGTGACTGGCGCCGCGGGTGGTGTCGGGTCGGTTGCAACGGCAATCCTTGCAAATCTTGGCTATGATGTGGCCGCGGTGACAGGTCGACCAGAGACGGCGGACTACTTGACCGGACTCGGGGCCAAACGGATCGTTGCACGGGAAGAGTTGAACGAAACGACCAAGCGTCCACTGGAAAAGGAAACTTGGGCCGGGTGCGTTGATGCCGTTGGCGGCGAAATGCTGGCGCGGGTGCTGGGCCAGATGCAATACGGGGCATCGGTTGCGGCCGTCGGGCTGGCCGGTGGAGCAGGGCTTCCTGCGACGGTCATCCCATTCCTTTTGCGCGGCGTGAACCTTCTTGGCATCGACAGCGTCATGAAGCCATACGCGGCGCGTGTGACTGCTTGGGAAAGGATCGCGAGCGACCTGCCGATGGATGTGCTTGAAGCCATGGTTCAGCCAGCGGGACTGGGCGACCTTCCAGACCTTGGGGCTGCGATCCTGAAAGGGCAGGTCAAGGGGCGTGTGGTTGTCGACGTGACCACGTGATGTCGCCGGCGGCTTGGCCCCCGGACCCCCACGAGTATTTCCAACAAGAATAAGGGGGCGGGCTTGATCGCCCCGGTCTCTAGTCTAGCTCGCTGGACTGGAGAGGGAGCCTGCCACCATGAAGCCTGTCATCGTCGTGATCCGGCGCGAATTGCGCCTTGGAGACAATCCGCTTTTGGCGGAGGTGGCGGCGATGGAGCGGCCGGTGATCCCGGTGTTCATCCTAGATGAGGTCTTTGAGGGCTACGGGGCCGCGCCTCTGTGGCGGTTCGGCCTCGGCGCAGAGCGATTTGCGCAAACGCTTCAATCCATTGGGTCACGGCTGATCTTTCGCCGAGGTGCAGCGCTTGACGTGCTCCGCGCGCTTATTTCAGAAACCGGTGCTGATTGTGTGCGCTGGGGGCGCGCCTATGACCCCGATCAGGTGGCGCGCGACAAGGCCGTGAAAGTGGCGTTGAGCGATGATGGGATCGATGCGGCGTCCGTGGCCGGTCATCTGATGTACGAACCGTGGTCGGTCGAGACCAAGCAGGGCGCGTTTTACAAGGTGTATTCGCCGTTCTGGCGCGCCGTGGAAGGGCGCGACATTGGTGATCCCGCGCCGCGCGTTGGCAAATTGAGCGCTCCCGAGACATGGCCTGAGAGTGAGGATCCCTCCGACTGGGCCCTTGGCAAAGCGATGAATCGGGGGGCTGACATCGTGCGTCCCTATCTGGCAATCGGCGAAGACGCAGCGTTGGATCGTCTGGAGCGCTTTATTGATGAGCGGGTGGGGCGCTACAAGGACCGGCGCGACTATCCGGGTGAAGCGGCAACCTCCGCCCTTTCCGAGAACCTCGCTTGGGGCGAAATCTCGGCGCGAACGGCGTTTCTGGCTGGGGCGCGGGCGCACGAGGACGGCGCGTCGGGTGCATACCATTTCATGAAGGAACTGGCGTGGCGCGAGTTTGCCTATCATCTGGTCTGGCATACACCGCGCATCGTCTCGGGCAATTGGCGCGAAGAATGGGATGCGTTCCCTTGGAACGATGACGAGCGGCGCGCCGAAGTGCGCCGTTGGAAGCAAGGTCAGACCGGGATCCGCTTTGTGGATGCGGCCATGCGAGAGTTGTACGTGACCGGAACCATGCACAACCGCGCACGCATGAATGTGGCATCCTACCTTTGCAAACACCTGATGACCCATTGGAAAGTCGGCCTCGACTGGTTTGCGGATTGCCTGATTGACTGGGACCCAGCCTCGAACGCGATGGGATGGCAGTGGGCGGCGGGATCCGGACCGGACGCAGCGCCGTATTTCAGGGTTTTCAACCCAGAAACGCAGATCGACAAGTTTGACGGCGATGGAACCTACCAGAAGCAATGGATCGCCCAAACTCAAGGAAAGCCCTCCGCGACGGCCCTGTCGTTTTACGACGCAATCCCGAGATCCTGGGGTCTTTCGCCCGACGATGCCTACCCGGAACCTGTAGTTTCCGCAGCGGAAGGGCGAAAAATCGCACTTGCGGCCTATGAAGCACGCTCGTTTTGAGCAGTTTTCTGTTGCGGGCCCCTGTTTCGTTTAGTTTCATCATCTTAACACGCGTCGCCGCTCTTGGGACGGGACGAAGCGGCGTGGGGCCAAGGGGGAAAGACAATGCTTGATGCGATAGAGCTGGACGCGGTCGGCGAGGCGCCCGCCTACTTCAAAGCCGCCGCCAAAAGCGCGCAGCCCGGCATCAGGGGCAAAATGTACATCACGCTTCCGTCGGGAGAGACCGTTTGCCTGTCAAACGGCACGCCCGGACGGGTCAGCCACATGGTGATCCACAACCCTGATATGTTCCGCGTCCTGATGCGTGACGGGTGGGTGTCCTTTGGCGAGACCTACATGTCGGGCTGGTGGTCGACCGATGACCTGCAGGGCTTTCTGGACCACGCGTATGATATCGAGATGGACGTCTATGACACCAGCCTGAGCGGGTCGGCCTTCGTCCGCCTTTACGAAAAGTTCCGCCACTGGCTGAACTCCAATACCCGCTCGCAAGCCAAGAAGAACATCTCGTATCACTACGATTTGGGGAACACGTTCTATGGCCTTTGGCTGGATGACACGATGACATATTCGTCGGCTCGGTTTGAAACCGGCCAGGAAAGCCTCGAAAAGGCGCAGAACGCGAAATACGATAGCATGGTTGCCGAAATGGGCGCAAAGCCCGGCGATCACATCCTTGAAATCGGGTGTGGTTGGGGTGGCTTTGCAGAGCGTGCGGCCACTGCCCACGGTTTGAAAGTGACAGGGCTTACCATCAGCCAGGAACAGTTCGATTATGCGCAAGAGCGCATCGCCAAGGCGGGTCTGAGCGATCAGGTCGAGATCAAGCTGTGCGACTACCGTGACGAGAAGGGCACATATGACGGCATCGCCAGTATCGAGATGTTCGAGGCCGTCGGAGAAAAGTATTGGCCCACATATTTTGACGCCGTACGTGACCGCCTGAAACCCGGAAAGTCGGCTACGCTTCAGATCATCACGGTGGAAGATAGCCGCTTTGAGGCCTATCGAAAAGGTGTTGATTTCATTCAGAAATACATCTTTCCAGGCGGGATGCTCCCATCCCCCAAAGTGCTTCGAGCCGAGGTTGAAAAAGCAGGTCTGAACGTCGCAAAATCAATCGAGTTCGGGCAATGCTATAGCCAGACGCTGCGCCGCTGGCACGAGACGTTCAATGCCCGCTGGGACGACATTCAGGCCCTTGGTTTCGACGATCGTTTCCGGCGCATGTGGAATTTCTACCTGACGTCTTGCGCTGCAGGCTTTATGAGCGGAAATTGTGATGTGACACAGATTACGGTAGCGAAACCCGCCTGATGCCTACGGCCGGAAAACTGATTGGAGCCGCGCTTTTTGCAGCGCTGGCATGGTATGTTTCGGGACTGATTGTCCCCTTGCTGCCTGAAGGCACGCCTACGGGCATGCTCGCTCCCGTGAACGCATTCTTTGGTCTGATCATGGGCTGGCGCCTGATGGGCCCGCGGGCAGGCGATGGGTTCGTCTCCGCGACGGGTATCGGAATCACAACCGGCATCGCGATCATTTTCTGGTGCCTGCTCACATGGGGCGGGTATGAGATGTACCAACGCTCCATCCGCCTTCTCTATGACGGTCCGTTCGAAGCGCTGCAGGACATGGCGAACCTGATGCTCGAATACGGAGCACTCGCCGCCACGCCCATGAATATCCTCGTTATGTTTGTTGGATCGCTCGTCGCTGCCTGGATCACGGATTTCTTCGCACAGCGCTGGCCATGACCGCCGGGACATCGGTGTTTCTCTTTGGCACTCTGGCAACAGACGGCGCCATGGATGCGTTTGGATTGGCAAAAGGCGTGCCGGCACGGGCCGAAAAGATCGGCGTCGTGCCCGGATGGGGAACACCCTATGAGGGTATTGGACCAAGTGACGAAGACTTGGACGGCCTCCTTGTCACTGTAGACGCTCGTACCTTCGCCAAGATGCAATGGTTCGCAAATGTCCTTGGTCATGCCCAATGGGAGATCGAGGCAGCTGGAAAAACAGCCGTGATTTTCGGATGGGGTGCGCAAGCGGGCGAGGATAAGGACTGGGCGGACTTGGGGGAACGGGCGCTGCCTGAGCTTCTGGCGTATTATCCCGACGTGCATGGCGCCCGTATGCGGGCATTGGCGAAGATCGTGCTTGCGCGAACCCAGACGCGCATGCGCGCGCTTTCGCAACCTTCGGTGAGCGGGATCCGCCAAGGGCCCGGACGCGAAAAGGTGCGGGAAGGCGCGTTGGAGCAACCGCACCGTGGCTTTTTCCACCTGGACGACGTGACACTCACGCATCCTCGCTTTGACGGTGGATCTGCAACCGTGCGACGGGAAACCTTCGTGGGCTGCGATGCAACGCTCGTGCTGCCCTACGATCCGATTGCCGACCGGGTCGTGTTGATCGAACAGTTTCGCGTCGGACCGTACCGGCGGGGTGACAGGCAGCCTTGGATGCTGGAGCCAATCGCTGGCTTGATTGACCCGGGCGAAACGGCGGCGACGACGGCTTTTCGCGAGGCTGAGGAAGAAGCGGGAATCACCTTGGGCAAGCTTGTCGCGATGCCGGGAGGGTATCCGTCGCCCGGCGCGACCGCCGAATTCTTTCACATGTTCGTCGGACTTGCTGATCTTGAGGCTTACGAACCCCGCGCCGCCGGTCTGGCTTCGGAAGGCGAAGATATCTTGAGCCATGTGCTTCCCCTTGATGAGGCGTTGGGGCTTCTTGAAACCGGCGAGGCGGCGGTTGTCCCGCTGGCCTTGATGCTGACATGGACCGCGCTCCATCGCGACCGCCTGCACTCCATTGAGGTTCAGCGCCGACAGGCTTAAAGCAGGACCAAGCAAAGTAGGGGACCGCAATGGTTGTTCGCGCAGATTTGCCCGCCGCCGTGGGAAACACACCGCTCATCCGCCTGAAAAAGGCGTC